>NZ_CP036250.1:3276720-3628440 GCF_004300825.1 Egicoccus halophilus | reverse complement strand
TCCACGTCCTCGAAAGGCCGCTGCCGTGACGGTCCGTGCTGCCGCGCGCCCGCGCACCCGTGCCCTGGTGCTCGCCGCCACCGTGGTCCTGGCTGCCTGTGGCGGAGAGCCCGAGACCGTCGCACCGCCCGTCGTCGTGCCGGCCGAGGTCGGCACACCCGACGACGACGGCGTGCTGCGCGTGGTGGGCACCGACACGTTGCAGTGGGAGCCCGTCGGCCTGGCCGCGCCCGCCGGCGAGATCCGTTTCGAGCTGCGCTGCGAGGAGCGGGTCAACCACAACCTCGTCGTCGGCGAGGACCGGGCGCTCGTCGCCGAGTGCGGGCCCGGGAGCTCCGACACGGGGACGCTGACACTCGAGCCGGGCGAGTACCTCTACGTGTGCACGATCCCCGGGCACGAGTCGTCGATGCGGGGCACGCTGCGCGTCGAGTGACGGATCGCCCGACGCGGTGACGCCGTGGGGCCGCGGCGTGCCGGGCGTGACGCGCGCCGGTTGGGTGGCGACCGGCGGTCAGGGGTACGCTGCCGCCCTCGCGCGTGCCCGGGGAACGGGTGCCGCGCCGTTGCTCCGCGGCGACGGATCTCCCGACCCGTCGCCGCGAACCGTTGTCACGAGAGGAGCCACCGTGCGTCGCCCCACGCTGGGACTCGCCGCAACCGCGGGCCTGCTGCTGGTCGCCGGTTGCTCGCCCGTGCCCGATGGCGCCATCGCCGCCGAACCGGTCCAGTGCCCCGAGGGCTCGGACTGCTTCGACCCCATCCAGCCGGTCGGCCCGGGCGGTGACCTCGAGATCGACATGGGCAACTTCTTCTTCGAGGTGACCGACGGGACGGCGGTGACCGGTGAGGTGCAGGTCACCGTCCACAACGTCAGCGACGCCTACCACAACGCCGAGTTCCTGGGTGCCGCGGACGGGTCGGGGATCCCCGAGGCGGACGCCAACGCCAGCGGCGAGGACACCGTGCTGCTGTTCCCGGGTGAGTGGACGGTCATCTGCAACGTCCCGGGTCACCGCTCGGCCGGGATGGAGACGACGGTCACCGTCTACGCCACCGAGGAGGAGGCCGCGGCCGCCGAGCAGGAGGCCGAGGGCGAGATGCCCGAGGAGGGCGCCGACCCGACCGCGCCGGCCGAGGAACCGGAGCTGCCGGCGGCCGGGGGCGGACGTGACGAGGCCGACAGCGTCGCCGAGGACCAGACCGGTGAGGACGCCGACGTCACCACCGGTGGCGAGGGACAGCAGGACTCCTGACCCGGATGGCGTCGGACGACGTCGACCACGACGAGGGCGGCCCCGCGGGGCCGCCCTTCGCGTCGCCCGCCGGGCCGGCGGGGCGGGTCAGGTCGGCCGAGCGTGCAGCGAGGCCGGCTCCGACACGCGCGGCGCGCCGGTGCCCTCCAGCAGGGCGGCAGTGGCCCAGGCGGGCACGGCGTCGCCGACGGCCGGGGCGTCGTCGCTCCCACCGGCGTCCGAGGGCGCCGCCGGGGTCAGCGCGACCACCAGCGCCGCGAGGTCCGCGGGCGTCGGGGCGCCGGAGCGCACCTCGAGACGTCCGAGCGACGGGTCCGGGTCCACGACACGCCTTCCGTCCATGGGCACGTCTAGAGGGGGATGTTGCCGTGCTTGCGCGGCGGCCGCTGCTCGCGCTTGGTCCGGGCGAAGCGCAACGCCTTGACGAGCTCCACGCGCGTACGGGAGGGCTCGATGACGGCGTCGACGTAGCCACGCTCGGCGGCGCGCCACGGGTTGGCCAGGTCGCGGGCGTAGCGCTCCTCGAACTCGGCGTGCAGCGCGTCGGGGTCCTCGGCCGCCTCGAGCTCGCGCCGGTGCAGGATGCTCACGGCCCCCTTGGCGCCCATGACGGCGATCTCGGCGGTGGGCCACGCGAGGTTGACGTCGGCGCCCAGGTGCTTGGACCCCATGACGTCGTACGCGCCGCCGTAGGCCTTGCGCACGATCACGGTCAGCTTCGGCACCGACGCCTCGGCGTAGGCGTACAGCAGCTTGGCGCCGTGGCGGATGATGCCGCCGTACTCCTGGTCGGTGCCGGGCAGGAAGCCGGGCACGTCCACGAAGGTCACGACGGGGACGTTGAACGCGTCGCAGAAACGCACGAACCGGGCCGCCTTCTCCGAGGCGTCGATGTCGAGCACGCCCGCGAGGTAGGCCGGCTGGTTGCCCACCACGCCGACGGACTGTCCGTCGAGGCGGGCGAGCCCGACCACGATGTTCTCCGCGTACAGCGGGTGGACCTCGAGGAACTCGGCCTCGTCGACGACGGCGCGGACCACGTCGCGCACGTCGTAGGGCTGGTTGGAGGAGTCCGGGACGAAGGTGTCGAGTTCCTCGACGAGGCGGTCGGGGTCGTCGTCGGTGTCGACGACCGGTGGCAGCTCGAGGTTGTTGGCCGGCAGGAAGCTCAGCAGGTACTTGATGTCCTCGAGGCAGGACTCCTCGTCCTCGGCCGCGAAGTGCGCCACCCCGGACTTGGTGGCGTGCGACATCGCACCGCCGAGCTGCTCCATCGTGACGTCCTCACCGGTGACCGTCTTGATGACGTTCGGACCGGTGATGAACATGTGCGAGGTGTCCTTCACCATGAACACGAAGTCGGTGATGGCAGGCGAGTAGACCGCCCCGCCGGCGCACGGGCCCATGATCGCCGAGATCTGGGGAACCACTCCCGAGGCGCGGACGTTGCGCTGGAAGATGTCGCCGTACCCGCCCAGCGACACGACGCCCTCCTGGATGCGGGCACCGCCGGAGTCGTTGAGGCCGACGACCGGCACGCCCATCTTGACGGCCAGGTCCATGATCTTGACGATCTTGGCGGCGAAGACCTCGCCGAGCGAGCCACCGAACGCGGTGAAGTCCTGGCTGAACACGCACACCCGCCGGCCGTCGATGGTGCCGTGGCCGGTGACGACGCCGTCGCCGAGGATCCGCTTGTCCTCGAGACCGAAACCGCTGGCGCGGTGGACGGCGAAGGCATCGGTCTCGGTGAACGAGCCCTCGTCGAGCAGCAGGTCGATGCGCTCGCGGGCCGTGAGTTTGCCGCGGTCGTGCTGCTTGGCGACGGCTTCGTCGCCGCCACCGGCGGCCGCTTCGGCCTGCCGACGGCGCAGCTCCTCGAGCTTGTCCTTCGTGGTCTGGGCCACGTGAGAGCCTCCCGGGCGACGCTGGCGCTGGCGCGTGGCGACGGGGCGTCGTCGTCGCACGGTCGGGCATCCTAGCCTTCCGCCTCCTTCGGACCCCGAGCCGGGAGCAGCGGCGTGGCAGGACGGCTGGCGCGACACGAACGGGTGGCGGCGGTGCTGGCGGGTCCGTTGCCGTTCTCCCGGCTCCTCGAGGTCGAACGGACCACCTCCACCTCCGATCTCGCGCTCGAGCGCGTGCGTGCCGGTGACGGCCCGGGGTTGGTCGTGGTCGCCGACCGGCAGACCGCGGGCCGCGGACGGCAGGGGCGCCGGTGGCTCGACGGGCCCGGGCCACAGGCCTCACTGCTGCTGACGGCGGTGGCGGCGACCCCTCCGGTGCACCCGACACTGGTACCCCTGGCCGCCGGCCTGGCCAGCGTGGACGCCGTGCGTTCCGCCGGCGCCGACCCGGCGCTCAAGTGGCCCAACGACGTCCTGCTCGGGGGCCGCAAGGCCGCCGGCATCCTGGTCGAGCAACACCGCGTGGAGGGCCGGGGGATGGTCCTGGTCGGGATCGGCATCGACGTGGACTGGCGCGGGGTCGCGCGTGACGACGAGCGCGCGGGGTGGACGAGCGTCGCCGAGGCGACGGGGGCCCCGGTGGACCGCGGCGGGGTGCTCGCCGACGTGCTGCGGGGGCTGGCGGCCTGGCTGCACGCGGTGGCGGCCGACCCGCTGCGGCTGCTGGTCGCCTACCGCGAGGTCTGCGCCACGATCGGCGCCGAGGTGACCGTCGACCTCCCCGACGGCTCGCGTCTGTCCGGGCGCGCGGTGGACCTCGATCCCGACGGTCGCCTGGTCGTCGACACCGGCGCGCGGCAACTCGCCGTTGGCGCCGGGGACGTCCACCACGTCCGCTGAGCGTCGAACGTCCGCCCGCGGGGCGCGGGAGGTCCGGGCGCGGAGCGACGCGGGCTGGCGAGGTAGTTGGACGTCCTAGTATCCTGCCGGGACGCCGTTGGAGGGAGCCGTCGTGGCGCTGTCGTTCTCGTTGAGCCCGGAGCAGGAAGAATTCCGCAAGGTCGTCCGGCGCTTCGCCGACGAGGTCATCGCGCCCGCCGCCGACGAGATGAACGCCCAGGCGCGCTTCCCGGTGGAGATCGTGCGCCAGATGGGCGGGCTCGGGCTGTTCGGCATCCCGTTCTCGTCGAAGTACGACGGCATGGACGGCGACTACCTCACGTTGTGCCTGGCCATCGAGGAGCTCGGCCGGGTCGACCAGTCGATGGGCATCACGCTCGAGGCCGGTGTCGGGCTCGGGGCCGCGCCGATCGACGAGTTCGGCACCGACGAGCAGAAGCAGCGGTGGCTGCCCGAGCTCTGCCGCGGCGAGAAGCTCGGTGGCTTCGGGCTGACCGAGCCGGGCGGCGGCTCCGACGTGTTCGGCGCGACCCGGACCCGCGCCGTGCAGGACGGCGACTCCTGGGTCATCAACGGCGGCAAGGTGTTCATCACCAACTCCGGCACCGAGATGACCTCGATCGTCACCGTCACCGCCTTCACCGGCGAGGACGAGATGACCTCGATCGTGGTGCCGGTCGACACCCCAGGGTTCTCGGTCGCGCCGCCCTACCGCAAGGTCGGCTGGCACGCCTCGGACACGCGCGAGCTGATCCTCGAGGACGTCCGCGTCCCGGTGGCCAACACGCTCGGTGAGCGGGGCGCCGGCTTCCGCCAGTTCCTCAAGACGCTCGACGACGGCCGGATCGCGATCTCCGCGCTGGCCGTGGGCCTCATCCAGGGCTGCGTCGACGAGTGCGTGCGCTACGCACAGGAGCGCGAGGCGTTCGGCAAGCCGATCGCCAAGCAGCAGGCGCTGGCGTTCAAGATCGCCGACCTCGAGGTCGCCGCCCAGACCGCCCGGCAGATGTACTACCTGGCGTGCTGGCGCAAGATGGAGGGTCTGCCCTACAAGCGCGAGGCGTCGATCAGCAAGCTGTTCTCCTCCGAGCAGGCCGTGACCGCCGCCCGCGAGGCGACGCAGGTGTTCGGTGGGTACGGCTTCACCACCGAGTACCGCGTCGGGCGCTTCTACCAGGACGCCAAGATCCTGGAGATCGGTGAGGGCACCAGCGAGGTGCAGCGGATGCTCATCGCCCGCTCGCTGGGCCTGTAGCCACACAGGACGTGCGAGGCACCGCCGGTCCATCGGCCGGCGGCGCCTCGCGTCGTACGCTCAGCGCTGGCTGTCGCGCATCGACCCCTGGAGCGTCGAGCCGTCGAGCGCGAACAGGGCACAGGTCGCGGTCCGGTCACCGAGCCGCCAGGAGTCCGCGGTCGGCCACATCGGGAACAGGTCGAGTTCGGACTCCTCGTAGGCGAGGCCGACGAAGGCGTCGAACGCCGGGAGGCACGCGGCGTCGACCTGCGTGAAGATCTCCTCCTCGCTCGGCAGCGACTCGCCGGTGAGCTCGAACTCGTGGAACACCTCGTTGTCGTGCGGCTCGGTGCACGGCACACCGGCGACCGCCTCGAACTGGACGGTCTCGTCGGTCTCGAAGGTGCCCTCGTCGTCGAAGCAGTCGCCGACCCGCAGGTCGTCGGCCGTGACGGCGCCCGCCTCGACGATCGCGCCGTCGTCGTCGCGGTCGGCCTGGCCGAAGACGCTGAAGGCGCCGATGCCGAGCACGACCACGGGAACGGCGAACCGTGCCAGGCCGCGCAGGCGGTCGGCGGTGGTGCGGTCGGGCTGAGGGCCGGTAGGAAGGGGCGCCTGGTCGCCGGGGGCGACGTCGGGGCCGGGCTGGCCCGGCGGCGTGGGCGGTGGTGGTGTGGTCACGTGGGCGTCAGCACCTCGTCGGGCGGCCCGCGGGGTGCGACGCCGGTCGCTCCAGTATCGGCCGAAGGTTCACCATCTTCAGGAGTTCTGCAGTCGGTGTGCGGCCGCGGCGCGCCGCCGTCGTGAACCGGCGCGAGCGCACCGGCCGTAGTCTGGCCGCCAGCCCCGCCGACGACCGAGGTGACCTCCGTGGCCGACAAGTACACGTCACTGATGGCTCTGGTGCTCGACGAGCCGCTGGAGGAGGTCGGCACGCTCGTCAAGGCGGCCGGCCAGGCCAAGGACCTCGACCGAGGCGCACCCGTGCGTGGCGCGGGCGAGCTCGCCTACGAGGTGCACTGGGGCGGCCGGATGCAGAAGGCGGTCGTCCGTGCCTGCAACGCCGAGCGTGACGGCGCCCCACTGCTACGGACCGAGGCCTACATCGGCGACGACGGGCTCGAGCACGGCATGCAACGCCAGGCCCAGCTGTTGCAGGCGCTGTCGCGCCAGTTGCGGGGTCGGGTCCGCGGCGTGCGGGACCTGACCGGCGACGCCGATCGCGACGCGGCGTGGATGAACCGCCTGGCGATCGGGGCCGTCCGGCACGACGACGGCATCGTGACCCGCGCGGAGGGCGAGGGCACCTGGTGGGTGCGTACCCACGGCGCGGCCCGCTTCGACGTCCCGGACCTCGAGGTCTACGGGCTCAACGCCGCGCAGGTGTCGGCGGCCGAGGTCGCGATCGAGCACGTGCACACCCAGCTGCTGCGGGTGGGCCTGCGGGGTGAGCTGTCGTTGCCCGACGGTACGCCCGTGCGCCTGGTGCCGGTCCTCGAGGCCTGGCAGCACGTGCCGCTGGACTGGCCCGGGGTCGGCAAGGCCGGCCAGGAGCGCGGGCCCGGACTCGACGGCCCACGCGCGACCCTGTCGGTCCTGCACCGTCCCCGGCTCGGGCGCTACAAGACCGACATCGACGGGGTGATCGACAAGCTGCCCGCCGGCGCGGCGTAGCACCGGACGGCGCGGCCCCGAGCGGCTCGTTCAGTCCTCGTCGAGGTCCTCGGGCTCGATCCAGCCCTCCTCGCCCTCGGGGCGCTGGTCGCCGCAGAGCACCCGCAGGCGCGGTGCGCCCTCCTCGGGGCCCATGGCCAGCAGGCGGTCGCCGGCCTGCAGCGACCGGGAACGCCGGGGTCGGTAGACCCAGCGCTCGCTGCGCTGGATCGCCAGGACCTCCATGCCGGTCTCCGTGTGGATCTGCAGTTCGCCCAGGGTGTGGCCCTCGGCGGGGCTGCCCGTCGCGACGATCGCCTCGGCGACGATCTCGTCGGCCTCGGACAACGCGGCCGCGATGATCGGGTGCGGCGGTCCCTCGTCCTCGATGACCCGGGTCATGGACTGGGCGGCGTCGACGATGCGCTCGGACGAGGAGGCGAGGTGGATCAGTCCGCGCAGCTCGTCGGGGTCGTCGAGTTCCGCGGCGGCGCGCAGCACCCATCCCTCGAGCTGGTGGTAGAGCTCGTCGGACTTGTCCTCGATGACCGCGACCTCGGCGGCCAGCGACTGGTCGCGGAGCAGGATCGCGGAGTAGGCCAACCCGACCGCGACCTCGGAGGCGTTCTTGAGTTCGACGATGACGTCCACGGCCCGGTCGAGGTTGGACAGCTTGGCGCGCTTGGGCGGCGGTGGGAAGTGCCGGGGCGTGCCGCCCGCGAGCTCGCGGGCGTGGTCGACGCCCTCGGGCGGGCCCTGCAGGAACAGCACGTCGCCCTCGCGCAGCACCTCCTCGGGTTCGGGTCCGTAGAGCCAGTCGACGTCGCGACGGATCGCGATCACCCACATCCCGGTGCGGGCCGGCAGCTCGAGATCGCGCAGCGACGCGCTGGCCAGCTGGTTCTCCTCGCGGATCTTGACCCGCGCGGTGACCTCGGTGGCGTGGCGCAGGTCGTCACGCAGTTCGCCCGGGACGCCGAGGTCCTTGAGCACCACCCGGGCGATGTCCTCGGCGGCGTCGGCGATGCCCTCGATCGACACCGCCATGGACAGCACGCCGGCCAGCCGGTCGGCGTCGTCGGGTGTCCGGGCCGCGATCATACACACGGCACGGAGGTCGACGAGCAGCTCGTCGACCTGGTCCTCGAGGCGCAACACCTCGCGGGCCAGGGACTCGTCGCCGAAGAAGATCGCGGCGTACGCGAGGTCCACCATCAGCTCGGCCGCGTCCTTCGCGCCGACCAGCAGTTCCTTGACCGTCTTGCGCGTCCTCATGTCAACCCACCTGCAGGATCGTGATCGCCGCGACCAGACAGATGACCCCCGCCAGGTCCATGGTCGCGGTCACCACGGGGATCCCGTGGTTGTCGGGGTCGAACCCGAAGCGGAACGAGGTCGTCGCCGCGGCGTACGCGGCCGCGGCCAGCACGAAGACGGCGAACAGTCCGGCCAGCCACGTCACCCCCAGCATCGACAGCAGCGGCAGCGGGTCGACGTTGGGCACCAGCACCGCCGCGAGCCAGCCGGCCGCCCCCACGCCGGTGAAGGCGAGGAACGCCAGCAGCACGGTGAGGGAGAAGTCGAGGCTGGCCAGCTTGCCCGGCAGCAGCCGCGGCTCCAAGAGGCCGACGTGCAGCTTCGAGGCCAGGCGGCTCGAGAGCATGCCGCCGAGCGATCCGCAGTTGGCGATGAAGGGCGGGATCAGCACCAGCAGGGCCGGGGCGCTGAACTGCTCCTCGGCGCGGGACTCGACGACGATGCCGGCCATGACGTCGATCGAGACGGCGATGGTGAGCACGATCATCGACTCGCGCACGATCCGGCGGATCATGGCGTCGTCGCGGCGGGCGCCCAGCACGACCGCGACGACCCCGACGACCAGTCCGAGGGCGCCGACGGCCATGGCGACCGGTTCGACGGCGAGGACCAGGCTGCCGACCAGCAGCGCCGGCAGGGTCACGAGGTCGCCGGCGGCCGTGATGATGGGGGCACCGACGTCGTCCATGGACCAGCCACGCAGGTTGCTGCGGCGGGCCATCCAGATCACGACGAAGAACAGGACGAGCGACGACAGCAACCCGCCGATCAGCGAGATCGCCACGAGGTCGAGCAGCGGCACCGTCCGCAGGCCGAGGGCGACCGAGATGGCCCAGGCGAGCACACCGGCCTGCGTGGCGGTGGCGAACGACAGGATGGTCGCCGCCTCGATCTGGCGGCCGAGGTAGCTGCGCCGGCGCAGTTCTGGCTCGAACTCCCCGGTCAGGATGCCGGTCGAGAGTCGGGAACCGAGCGCGCCGAAGATCGAGCCGCGCATGCCGATCGCGGCGGGAATCAGCGCGAGCAGGCCGGGGATGTCCTCGAGCCGCGCCTCGGCCGACATGAGCACCACACCGGCGATGATCGTCGCGAACAGTCCGATGCCGAGCGCGCTCGCGCCGGCCCGGATGCTGCGCGACTCCTGCATCCAGTAGCCGCGCACCTCGTTGATCGGGATGCCCAGCAGCCGGCCGAGCACCTTCAACGGCCGGGGCGCGGGAGGCAGCGGCACGCCGCGACGACGACTGGGCACGTTGGCGGCCTTCCTCGTCGATGGCGGACGTGCACGCCGGCGGAGCCTAACGACCGCCGGTCGCGCCGAGGTGTGCGTCGATGAACTCCCGGGCACGCCGGCTCATTATCCTGGGCACATGACGACCTACACCGCGCCCATCCGTGACATCCGCTACGTGCTCGAGCACGTGACGCCGCTGCGGGAGCTGACCGCGCTGCCGGCGTTCGCCCATGCCGAGCCCGACCTGGTCGCCGGACTGCTCGAGGAGGTGGGCCGATTCTCCGCGCAGGCGATCGCCCCCACCAACCGCGACGGTGACCAGCACGGCGCCACGCTCGACGGCGACCGCGTCGTGCTGCCCGACAGCTTCAAGAAGGTGTACGACCAGTACGTCGAGGCCGGCTGGGGCACGCTGCAGCATCCCACCGAGTTCGGCGGTGGCGGTTTCCCGCTGACCGTCGCCAACGCGGCCAAGGAGACCATCAACAGCGCGAACCTGGCGTTCTCCCTGGGGCCGCTGCTCACGACCGGAGCGGTCTACCTGCTGACCCACCACGGCTCCGCCGAACAGCAGCAGACCTACCTGCCCAAGATGGTCACCGGCGAGTGGGCCGGCACGATGAACCTGACCGAGCCCCAGGCCGGCTCCGACGTCGGGGCCGTGACCACCAGGGCCGTCCCGGCCGACGACGGCAGCTACCGCATCACCGGGCAGAAGATCTACATCACCTTCGGTGAGCACGAGCTGACCGAGAACATCGTGCACCTCGTGCTGGCCCGCCTGCCCGACGCGCCACCCGGGACCAAGGGCATCAGCCTGTTCCTCGTGCCGAAGTTCCTGGTGAACGACGACGGCAGTCTCGGGGAGCGCAACGACGTCTCCGTGGTGTCGCTCGAGCACAAGCTGGGCATCCACGCCTCGCCGACGTGCGTGATGGCGTACGGCGAGGACGGCGAGGGGGCGGTCGGCTATCTCGTCGGCGAGCCGCACACCGGCATGCGCGGCATGTTCACCATGATGAACGACGCCCGGCTCGGGGTGGGCATCCAGGGACTGGCCATCGCCGAGCGTGCCTACCAGCAGGCCCTGGCGTACGCCCAGGAGCGCCGCCAGGGCCGCGGGCCGACCTCGGCTCCCGGCGAACAGGCCCCGATCATCGAGCACGCCGACGTGCGGCGCATGCTGTTGACCATGAAGGCCAACATCGAGGCCATGCGGGCCCTGTGCTACGCCAACGCACACGCGCTCGACCTGGCCCACGGCGCCGACGACCCGGTCGTGCGCGAGCAGCAGCAGAAGCTGGCCGACCTGCTCACGCCGCTGTCCAAGGCGTGGTGCACCGACCTCGGGGTGGAGCTGACCTCCCTGGCCGTGCAGGTCCACGGCGGTATGGGCTACGTCGAGGAGACCGGGGTGGCCCAGCACTTCCGCGACGCCCGGATCGCGCCGATCTACGAGGGGACCAACGGCATCCAGGCCCTCGACCTCGTCGGGCGCAAGCTGCCCTACGACGGTGGCGCCTACGTCAAGGGCGTCCTGGGCGAGATCCGGGACACCGTCGACGCGCTGCCGGAGGAGTTGGGCACCGTGGCCGTCAACCTCGGCGACGCGCTCGACGCGCTGCAGGAGGCCACCGACTGGATCTTCGCCCAGCGGGAGACGCCCAACGAGGTGTTCGCCGGCGCGACGCCCTACCTGCGCATGTTCGCGACCGTGGTCGGCGGGTGGCTGCTCGCCCGCGGCGCCGTCAGCGCCTCCGCCGCCATCGCCTCGGGGGACACCGGCACGTTCGACGCCGAGTTCCTCCAGGCCAAGCTGACGACCACGCGGTTCTTCGCCGAGCAGGTCCTGCCGACCGTCCGCGGCCTGCAGCCGTCGGTCACCGCCGGCTCCCGGGACCTGTACGCGTTGACGCCGGCGCTGCTCGCGCCCTAGCCGTCGACCGCGGCCACGGGAAGGTGGCGCACCGGGTTCACGCCCAGTGCGCCACCTTCTCGCCGTCCGCGGCCGAACGTGGCACACCCGGCTGCAACAGCACGGTCGGACGGGCCGCGAGCAGCGGACGGGCCGCCAGGGCGACCAGCACGAGCTCCGACGGCAGGTCGGTGTCGGCATCGAGTCCGAGCGTGCCGCCGGCACCGAGCAGTGACGCGGCCGCGGTGAGCACCTCGGCCTGGGTGAGCACGCGGCGGGCGGTCACGATCGCCGGCAGCTCGGCCGCGGCCCGTGGCGGCGGAGGCTGATCGGGGAACGACTGCACGGCGCTGACCCAGGCCTCGCCGACGACCTCGGCGACCGGTGCGCCGTCGACCGAGGCGCCGATCCACAACACGTCGTCGGCGGTCGTCGGCGCGCGGCGACCCTCCTGGACGACGGCTGCCGGCGCGTCGCCGTCCAGGGTGACGGCCACGCCGGCCCACCAGGCCGCCAGGGCGACGGCGACCAACGGCCAGCCGGGGTCGAGATCGACACGCAGCCGGTCTCCCGGCTCGAGCAGCAGGTCCAGTTCGAGCAGCGAGGCCCCCTTGGCGGCCCACTGGGCCAACGAGACGATCCCCTGCTCGTCGCGGCGCTCGGGCCCGTACACGGTGACGGCCGGGCGGGACCCGAGTTCGTCCCTGGCCCGGGCCAGCGCGTCGGCGAGGTGGCCGGGTGCGGGGCGGGGGGAGGAGGGCGGGGCGAGCTGCACCGGTAACCTTCGTCGGCGGTAGGTCGATGCTACCGTCGGCAGCGGAACCACCGTCCGTTCGCGGATCCCGTCCGGGTGGGATCGGGACCGCCGTGTTCGCCGGCAGCCCGTGCCCCAGCGGTCGGTCCGCACCTCCTCGTCGCACGTGAGGCTGTGCCCCGGTGCCCGGATCCCGTCAGCTCGTGTTCTCCTCGTCGCGCCGTGCTCCACGGGCGCGCTGGACGCGTGTCCTGCGATGGGTGGTCGTGCTCGCGGTGCTGGTGGCGGCCGCCATCGGGCTGACGGCCGCGTCGCTGTACGGCTACGCCTGGTGGCAGCTCGGCGCCGACGACATCCCCGTGCTGCTCGACGACACCCGGGCGTTGGGGGTCGAGGGCGCGACCGCCCCGGCGGACGCGACCACCCTGCTGGTCACGACGACCGCCGAGCGGGACCCGACCGTCCCACGCGGTCCGGAACTGGTCGCGCCGGTGTGGTTGGTGCAGGTCGGTGGACCCCGTGACGTCCCCGCCGTGCTGCTGCTGCCCGAGGACCTGCCGGTACACGCCGACGGGGACGGCGCGCGCACGCTCGCCGAGGTCCAGCTCGCCGGTGACAGCAGCGCCATGGTGGGCGTCGTGACCGACTACACCGGGGTCCGTATCGACCACGTCGTCAGCGTCGAGGACGACGCGCTGCCGACGCTCGTGGGGCATCTCGGCCCGGTGCCCGTGTGCGACGACGCCGCCGGATGCCACGAGATCCAGGCCGAGGAGGCCCGCCGGCAGCTCACGGAGGCGACACCCGAGGCCCGCGCCGCACGCACCGCCGAACTGCTGCGTGGTCTGGCGGCCAACGCCCGGCCGGGCGAGCTGTTGCGCTCCCCGCTGGCGACCAAGCGCAGCATCGACACGGTCGCCGCCGTCCACACCGACGTGTCGTTGCGCGGGACCCAGGTGCTCGACCTGGCGCGCACGCTCGAGCACGGACCGCCCCCGGAGGTCACCACCCTGCCGATCCTCCGCAACCCGCAGACCGGTTCGAGCGTCTTGTTGGAACAGGCCGAGACGCTGTTCCAACGCTTCGCCGAAGGCGCGCCGCTGGACGGGGTCACCGGCGACGAGGGTCTGCAGGAGACGATCGGGGAGGTACCGGTGGCGGTGTTGAACGCGGCGGGGATCGACGGACTGGCCGGACGTGTCGAGGCGCGCCTGACGGCGGCCGGCTTCCGGGTCGTGGGTACGGGCAACGCCGTCTTCGAGGAGGGGGCACCCACGGTCGTGCGCTACCGCGCGGACGATGCGGCCGCCGAGGCGACCGCGATCCTGCTCGCCGAGCGCCTGCCGGACGCACGACTGGAGTCGGCGGACCCGCTGCCCGACTTCGAAGGGGAACCCGTCGGCGTGCAGGTGCTCGCCGGGGCGAATCTCGACGATGGAGCGTGACCGACGTGCTGGTGGGTGCTGATCCGGGTCCGTGGGGGCCCAACGTCCGCGGCGGCCGTCGCTGGCGGCTGCTGCGGCGTCTGTCGACCGTGCTGGGCGTGGCCGTGCTGGTCGCGGGAACCGGTATGGGGACCACCGGCGTGCTGCTGCTGCGGCAGGCCGAGGCGAGCCTGACCCGGGTCGAGGTCCCACAGTTGACCACCGCGGAGGAGCCGTCCGACGCCCGCCACTTCCTGCTGGTCGGTTCCGACTCGCGCGACGGCCTCAGCGACGAACAGCGCGCGCGTCTGACGCTGGGGCAGTTCGACGGGCAACGCAGCGACACCGTCATCTACGTGTCGATCAGCGAGGACCGCAGCGCCGTGTCGCTGGTCAGCCTCCCGCGCGACCTGCTGGTCAACGACGGCAACCAGCAGCGCAAGCTGACCGAGACCTACGCCGGCGGGCCCGACCGGCTGGTCAGCGTGCTGCAGGACAACTTCGGTCTGCCCGTCAACCACTACGCCGAGGTGTCGCTCGGCGGGTTCCTCGGGGTGGTCGACACGTTGGGCAGCGTGGAGCTGTGCCTCGACGAGCCGCTGCGCGACCGCAAGTCCGGCGCGGACTTCACCGCCGGTTGCCACGACATGGAGCCCGAGCAGGCGCTGTCCTACGTCCGCTCGCGTCAGGGCGCGTTCGGCGACTACGAGCGCATCGCCCGCCAGCAGCAGTTCCTCAAGGGCATGCTGCGCGAACTGACCGACGCGCAGGTCCTCACCGACGTCCCGCGCCTGTTCCGCCTCGTCGACGAGGTCGGGCGCAACGTCACCACCGACGACAACCTCGGACTCGCCGAGATGCGCGCCGTGGCACAGGAGATGCGCCAGGTCGTCGACGCCGGGGTGCCGATGGTCACCGTGCCGGCGTTCCCCCGCAACATCGACGGCATCGAGTTCATGGTCGCCTACCGGCCCGGTACCGAGGCGATGTTCGACCGACTCCGCCAGGGCGTCCCGCTGCTCGACGCCGGCACCCGCGACCAGCGCGTCGAGGTCGACGTCGCCGTGGTCTCGGGTGGGCGGATGACCGGCGCGGGGATCGTGGGCTCGGTGTTGCAGTTCGTCGGGTTCCCGGTGGTCGCGGCCGGCAACGGAGGTTCGCAACTCGACGCGGGCCCGACCACGACGATCTACCAGCTCCCCGGTCACGAGGACCAGGCCGAGTGGGTGGCGAGCTTCCTGGGGGCACCGATCCGCAACCTGCCACCCGGCGTGAGCGCTCCCGTTGGTGCCGAGGTGCTGGTCGCGGTCGGCGACGACGCCGCCGCGTGAACCGGAGCTGACCGTGGGGTCCGGTGACCGACGGGCGCCGTCGACGGCCGTGGTGGTGGTCTCGCACCAGACCCGCGCCCACGCGCTCGCGTGCCTGGACACGCTGGCGGACGCCGGGGCCGACGAGGTCGTCGTGGTCGACACCGGCTCGAACGACGGCACCGTGGAGGCGGTCTGCGCCGCCCACCCGGAGGTGCGGGTGCTCGCGGTCGCCAACGTCGGCTTCGGTCGCGGCGCGAACCTCGGTGTGGCCGCGACCGGCGCACCGGTCGTGGTGGTCGCCAACGCCGACGTGCGCTTCGCCCCCGACAGCGTGCGCGAGCTCGCCCGGTGCCTGGCCGACGCGCCCGACGTCGCCGCCGTCGGCCCGCAGGTGCGCTACCCCGACGGCCGCCCGCAGGCCTCGGCCCGCCGGTTGCCCTCGATCGGCACCGCGGTCGGCCACGCGGTGCTGGCGCGCCTCTGGCCCGGCAACCCCTGGACCCGCCGCTACCGGGCGACCGACCGGGACCCGCAGCAGCCGCGCGACGTCGACTGGCTCTCGGGCTGTGCACTCGGGCTGCGGCGGGCCGCCTTCGACGCGATCGGGGGCTTCGATCCCGCCTACTTCCTCTACGTCGAGGACGTCGACCTCGGCGTGCGCCTGCGGCGGGCCGGCTGGCGGCTGCGCTACGAGCCCTCGGCCTCGGTCGTCCACGGCGTCGGTGCCTCCACCTCCCGGCGACGGCGGACCTGGTCGCTGGTCACCCACGCCCGCAGCCTGGACCGCTTCTACGGCCGCCATCTCGCGACCACCCGGCCGCGACGGCTGGCGCGGCCACTGGTGCGGGCCGGGCTCGTCGGGTGGGTCGTCGCGACCCTCGTCCTCGAGCGCCTGCTCGGGCGGGGGCGCAGCACCACCGGGGAGTGAGGGCCCGGGTACGGTTCGACGCCCGTGTCCCCTCTCTCGGCAAGCGAGCGACATCGGTGACCGCAGTCCGTGAGGCCATGATCGTCGCCGGGGGCGCCGGCTCGCGGCTGCGGCCGTTGACCGAGACGACGCCCAAGCCCCTGCTGCCCTTCTGCGGCGGGCCGTTCCTCGAGGGGGTCGTGCTGCGACTCGCCGCGGTCGGCGTCGACCGGGTCCTGCTGGTGGTCGGTGCCGACACGGCGCCGTTCGAGACCTTCGCCGGCAGCTTCCGCGACCGTGGGGTGCAGGTCGAGGTCGTCCCCGAACCCGAGCCGCTCGACACCGCCGGTGGGGTGCGCAGCGCGCTGGACCGGGTGAGTGGCACCTTCCTCGTCCTCAACGGCGACATCCTCACCGACGTGGACCTGGCGGCGGCGATGACGACCCACCGACGTACGGACGCCGATGCGACGCTGGTGCTGACGCGGGTCGAGGACACCTCCTCGTTCGGGGTGTGTGTGCTGGACGGCGACCGCATCACCGACTTCGTCGAGAAGCCGACCCCCGGTTCGCTTCCCGGGCAGGACACGGTCAACGCCGGCACCTACGTGCTCGAGCCGGATGCCCTGGCACGCTTCCCCGACGGTCGTCTCAGCTTCGAGCGCACCGTGTTCCCGGACCTGGTGGCCACCGGTGCGGCGGTGCACGGCCACGTCGGCGAGGCGGTGTGGGCCGACCTCGGCACACCGGAACGGTTCCTCGCCGGGCAGCGCCTGGCGTTGCGGGGGGCGCTCGCGTGGCCGACGTTGCAGGCCGTCGACGACGACGGGCACGGGGTGCGCGTCGCTGCGGGGGCCGTGGTCGAGCCCGGCGCGCAGCTCGAGGGGCCGGTGCTCGTGCAGACCGGCGCCCGCGTCGAGACCGGTGCCCAGGTCGGGCCCGACGTCGTGCTCGGCCCGGGGGTGCAGGTGGCTGCCGGCGCCCGGCTGCGGGACACGGCCTTGTTCGCCAGCAGTGTGGTCGAGGCGGACGTGCACGCCGAGGGGCTGCTCGCCGGCACCGGGGTCCGGCTCGGGCGGGGGGTTCGCGCCGGCCGAGGGGTCGTGCTCGGCGACGGTCAACGCATCGCCGCGCACACCGAACTGACGCCGGGCCTGCGACGTCCCGCGCCCGGAGCGTGAGCACGCGGCCGTGGTAGAACCGCCCCTCGAACACCGGACGCCGACCGTCGTCGACGGGGCTGGCGGGGCGTCCCTGCTCGCCGGTCGGCGTCCCGGACCGGTCGATCCGTCGTGGCGGTGCACTCGATGACCCTGCATCCCCCGTTCGACGAGCCCGCCGCTCGCCGCGCGGCGCGCGCGGCCTCGGGCAAGCTCATCGAGCTGTGGCGGGCACGTGAGCTGCTGTTCCAGCTGGTGCGCAAGGAGCTCAAGGTCCGCTACAAGAACTCGACGCTCGGGTTCCTGTGGTCGATGATCACCCCGGTGCTGATGACCATCGTCTTCAGCGTCGTGTTCACCCTGGTGGTGCCGATCCCCGTCGACGACTTCCCGGCCTTCTTCGTGGCCGGCTACCTGCTGTGGCAGTTCTTCCAGAACTCCTGCCGGGGGGGCACCGACTCGATCGTCGGCAACGGCGACCTCGTCAAGAAGGTCTACTTCCCGCGCGAGGTGCTGCCGCTGTCGCACGTGCTGAGCCAGCTCGTCCACCTGCTGCTGGCGCTGCTCGTCATCAGCCCGTTCCTGATCTACACCCGTGGCCTCGGCGTGCTCACGCACCTGCCGGCGACGCTGCTCGCGGTGGTGCTGCTGGCGGTCTTCACCAGCGGTGCGGCGATGTGGTTCGCCGGCGTCAACGTCGCCTTCCGCGACCTGCAGGAGCTGTTCATCGTCATCTTCCAGGTGTGGTTCTACGCCACCCCGGTGCTCTACCCGCTGGCCCTGGTGCAGGCGTCACCGGCCCTGGACCGGCAGTCACTGGGGTGGGTCCCGACCGCGCTGCAGTTCAACCCGATGACGTGGTTCGTGGAGGTGTTCCGCGAGCCGCTGTACGGACCGGTCGTGCGGCGCGGGGTCGACGACATCGCCTCGTCCGCCCCCGGATGGCCGTCGCTGACCGCCCTGGGCATCGCGGCGGCGTACGCCGTCGCCGCGTTCGCCATCGGTTACGCGGTGTTCCTGCGTCGTTCGCGCACCTTCGCCAAGGAGGTGTGAGATGCGCCGCAGCATCGGCCAACTGGCCGGCATCCAGGTCGATCCGTCGCGTCCCGCGGTCGTCGTCGACGGCGTCTCGGAGACGTTCCGGCTGTTCCACGAGCGGCCCGGAGGACTCAAGGAGCGGCTCTACCGGCTGCGGCGGACGTCCTACACCGACTTCAACGCGGTCGAGGACGTCAGCTTCTCGATCGACCACGGCGAGTCGGTGGCCGTCGTCGGCCACAACGGGTCGGGCAAGTCGACGCTGCTGAAGCTGCTCGCGCGCATCCTGCCGCCCGACGAGGGCACGGTGGTCACCAACGGTCGGGTGGCCTCCCTGCTTGAGCTCGGTGCCGGCTTCCACGGCGACCTGACGGGCCGGGAGAACATCTACCTCAACGGGGCCATCCTGGGGCTCAACCGCGCCGAGATCGACGAGCGCTTCGACGAGATCGTCGACTTCGCCGGCATCCGTCCGTTGCTCGACACCGCGGTGCGCACCTACTCGTCCGGGCTCTACGTGCGTCTCGGCTTCGCCATCGCGGTCACCGTCGACCCGGACATCCTGCTGGTCGACGAGGTGCTGGCCGTCGGCGACGCGGAGTTCCAGGACCGCTCGCTCGAGCGCATGCGCACCTTCCGCGACGCGGGCAAGACGTTCGTGCTGGTCAGCCACGACCTCGACGCGGTCCGGGAGATGTGCGACCGGGCACTGGTCATGGAACACGGCCGGGTGGTGTTCGACGGCCCGGTCGCCGAAGGCGTCGAGCTGTACCGGCAGCGGGTCGCGTCCGCCTCGGCGCCGCCCGGACCGCGGCGTCGCGACGCGCGCCGGGTCCGCGTCGACGAGGTCGCGCTGGTCGGGCCCGACGGCCAGGTCGCCGACGAGATCGCACCCTCGACGCAGCTCACCGCCCGGGTGCGTCTGTGTGCCATCGCCGAGGTCGACGTGTGCAGTGTGGGGCTGATCGTCACCCGCGGTGACGGCACCCATCTCTACGAACTGCACACCACCTGGCAGGGCGTGGGCGTCGGTCCGCTCAGCGAGGGGCAGGAGGCGGTCGTGGACATGCGCTTCACCGCGCACCTGCTCGCCGGCCACTACGCCATCACGGTCTCCGTCACCGACGTCGCCGGCCGGGAGACCTGGGCCGTGCAACCCGACGCCGCCCGGTTCTCGGTCGCGCCGGCGCCCGGCGGCGCGGGGCTGGTCGACCTCGCGGCGACCACGTCGGTGTCGGAGGGGCCGGCGCGCCGGCTCAACGACGCGACCCAGACGGCACCGATCCCGCTGGCGCGCCTGGAGCGTCGCCGGCGCCTGAACCCGTGACCGACCGGTGAGGGTCGTCGCGCTGGTCGTCAGCTGGAACGCCGCCACGCAGCTGTCGGACTGCCTCGCGTCGCTCGACGCCCAGACCCATCGCGACCTCGAGGTGGTGGTGGTCGACAACGCCAGCGCGGACGGCACCGACGAGGTGCTCCGCGCGGCGATCGCCGCACCCCGTCGACATCCCTTGCGGGTCGTGCGCAATCACGCCAACCGCGGCTTCGCGGGAGCGGTGAACGACGGGCTCGACGCCACCGGGGACGTCGATGCCGTCCTGCTGTGCAACGTCGACGTGGACGCCGACCCGACCTTGGTCGAACGGTGTGTCGCCGTGCTCGCGGCCGACGAGCGGGTCGGGTCGGTGCAACCCAAGCTGCGGCGGTTCGTCGCGGCCGCCGACGGCACCGCCGTGCTCGACACCACCGGTCACGTGCTGACCGACGCCCGACTCGTGCGCAACCGCGGCGAGGGCGAGCGTGACGTCGGGCAGTACGACACTCCCGGCGAGGTCTTCGGCGCGTCCGGGGCGTTGGTCCTGCACCGACGGGCCATGCTGGACGACGTCGCCTGGCGGCGGCCCGACGGGCGCCGCGAGGTCCTCACCGAGGACCTGTTCGCCTACTTCGACGACGTGGAGCTCGACTGGCGGGCGCGGCTGCTCGGCTGGCGGGCCTGGTACGAGCCGGCGGCCGTCGGCCGACACGAGCGCGGCGGGTCCGGTGTGCGCCGGACGCCGACGGTCGAGGCCCTCAACTGGGCCAACCGGGTGCTGGTGGTCGCGACCTGCGACGACGCCCGCGCCCTGCGGCGCGTCGCGCCGCTGGTGACCGTCACCACGCTGCTCAAGACGCTCGAGCTGGCGCTGAGTGTGCCCTCGGCGCTCGGGCCGGCGCTGGGGCGACTGCGGTACCTGCGTGCCTGCGTCTGGCGGCGGCGGCAACTGCAGGCCCGGGCGCGCGTGCCGGCGGCCGCGGTCGTGTCCCGCTGGGTCGAGCCGTTCCGCTGGCGCCCGTGGGTGCGGACCTGGTGGCGGCGGGTCACCGGACGCGCGCTCGGGGTCTGACGCGACGCGGCCCGGACCGTCGCCGGTCCGGGCCGCGTCGCCGTGCGGGCGCGTCCTACTCGTCGGTCGCGTCGGCGTCGGTGTCCGCCGCGTCGTCCGCGTCGGTGTCCGGCGCGTCCGGAGCGGTGTCCTGCGCGGTGTCCTCGTCGGGCTGCTCGGCACCACCGGTGTCGATCTCGCCCTCCTCGGCCGAGTCGGTGGCGTCCTCGTCGGTCTCGACGCCGCCGTCGCTGGGCACACCCTCCATCAACTGGTCGTCGATCGGGGCCTCGACGTTGTCGCCGACCTCGATGTCCTCGTACTCGAGCACGTCCTCGGGGAACGGCCCGAACACCCGCTCGGGGGCGATGCCGTGCATGCCGAAGTGGTCGATGACGAACGCGTTGGCGACGTCCTCGTCCCAGGTGTCGCAGTCCATGGCGACGCCCCAGGCACGGAAGGCGATCGCCTGACCGGAGCTGATGCCCGGTTCGGTGTAGGGCGAGACGAAGATGCCGACGCCACCGCGGTCGACGCGGAAGCCGTTGGCGTTGAGGGTCTCGCTCCAGGTGCCCATCTCGTCGGTGACGCCCCCCTCGACCTGGTCCGGGTCGTACCAGGCGATGACGGACCCGTGCTCGAGGTTGTGGGTGGTCGAGCGCTCGTCGAGCTGGCTGCCGGCACCGGCGGTCACGAGCGGGTGGAACTGGACGGTGTGGGGACCCGAGTGGGTCGGACGCACGTCGCCGTAGATCGCGTCGGCGGCCGGCGCGGCGTTGGCCTCGAAGTGCGTGCGGTCGGGCAGCGGCTCCCGGTCGACGAGGACCTCGCACCCGGCGGCGGCGCGGGCGTCGGCGACCTCCTCGGAGTTGATCAGGATCGCCTCGTCGATGGCGGTGGGCCCGCCGAGGAAGGCCTGGAGCACCACGGCGCCCACGACACCGACGATCACGGCGGTGATGAGGCCGTTGCGGATCGTGGAGGTCTTGCGCTTCTTGGCGGCCTCGGCCTCCTGGCGCTTGCGCTCCTCGCGCGCCTGGTTGCGGCGCTCCTTGTTGGTGAGACGTTCGCGTTCGGCCACGGGGGCAACACCTCGTCGAGCGGGGAAGGACACACGGGGGGGAGCCTACCCGCCGAACGGCCGTGGCCCCCGGCGGACGGTTGGCCCGCGCACAGGTGTCGCGTGTCCGGGCCGGTGCGGGTCAGCGCTCGAGCAGCAGCCCGTCGCTGGAGCCCGGTTCGCGCGGTCGGGGTGGCGGGCCGGCCGGGTACCCGACCGCCACCATCCCGACCGGCTGCCAGCTGTCGGGCAGGTCGAGCACGTCCCGGACCGTCGGGGCGCAGAACGCGGTCGAGGAGATCCAGGCGGCACCGAGCCCGTGACCGGCCAGCACCACCTGCAGGTTCTGCAGCGCCGCGCCGGTGGACAGCACGAACAGGTCGCGTTCGGCCGTGCGCCGGCGTCGGTCGGGATAGTCGTGGGCACCGTCGAGGAGCACGAAGGGCGCCAGCAGCTCCGGTGCGGCCCGCAGGACCGCGTCGGAGCGGGCGATGCGCCGCTCGACGGCGTCCGCGGCGACGCCGTCGGCGGCGAGGTCGGCGCGCCAGCGCCGGGCCATGGCGTCCAGCAACCGTGCGCGCGTGGACGAGCGCAGGCGGACGATGCGCCATGGCCGGGTGCCGTGGGGGGCTGGCGCGCGCGACGCGGCGACGACGGCGGCGTGCAGGGCCTGCGGTGGCACCGACCGGTCGGGGTCGAGACGGCGCACCGTGCGTCGGGCGGCGACGGCCTCCTCGGCCGCGGTCGGCCCGCCGGTGCGGAAGGCGTCCTGGGCGGCCGGCCGCACCAGGTCGCGTCCGGTGCCCACCGGAGCCGGCGGCAGACCGCGCACGAGCACGAACGGGGTGCCGCTGGCCTTGGAGCGCACGAGGTCCGCGGCGCCGGCGACCTCGTCGGCGACGGCGGCCTCGGTCACCTGCAGCGGGCGGCCGTCGAGATCGACGCCACCGCGTTCGTCGCGCAGGGCGGCGGTCCCCGCGACGCCGAGCGCGACCTCGGTCTGGCCCAGCCGCCACGGGCGGCCGAAGGTGTCGGTCACCACGATCCCGACCCGGATGCCGGCGCGGTCGCGCACCTGTCGGCGCAGACGTGCGGCGGAGGCGTCCGGATCGGCCGGCAGCAGCAGGGCGAGGTCGTCGCCGGACACGTTGGACGCGTCGATGCCGCCGTTGGCGGCGACGAACCCGTGCGGCGTCTGCGTGACCAGGACCCCCGGCGTGTCGGCGACGACCCGGTCGGCGAGCCGGCGGGCCAGCTCGCGACGTGCCTGGCGGGGGTCGGCCGCCGGCGGCAGCGGTTCGGAGGCGTCCTCGACCAGGCTGACCACCTTCGAGGCGACGCACACCACGTCCCCGTCGCGCAGTTCCACGCCGGCCGAGGCCGCGGCGTCGAGCAGCGCGCCGGCGAGGTCGTCGCCGGCGGCGAAGCGTTGGCTCGTCGGCAGTGCCACGATCTCGACGCGCGGGGTCATCGGCCCACCTCCTCGGCCAGTTCGAGACAGGTGCGCGCGAGCGCGGCGGCCACCTCGACGTCGTCCATCAGCGTGGGACACGCGACACACCGCACGCCGGTGGCGGACACGCTCGCCACGGCGTCCGCGTCCCGGGTGTCGACGACCCACCCGTCGAGCAACGTGCCGTAGTGGGCGGCGACCCCGGCGGCGCTGACCTCCGCGCCGACCGTCGGCAGCAGCCGGTCGGCCATGCCGCGCACGACCCGTCCACCGATCACGGGGGAGACCCCGATCACCGGGGCCGTGGTCGCCCGCAGGGCGGCGGCGACCGCCGGGACGGCCAGCACCGGTCCGACCGACACCACCGGGTTGGAGGGGGCGAGCAGCACCGCGTCGGCGTCGAGGAGCGCCTCGACGACGCCGGGCGCGGGCTCGGCCGCCGCTGCCCCGGCGAAGACGACCTCGGCGACCCGGGGTTCGGCCCGCTCGCGCACCCAGTACTCCTGGAAGTGCAGGTCTCGACCGTCCCGCGTGCGGATGCGGGTCTCGAGCGGGTCGTCGGTCGCCGGCAGCAGGCGCACCTCGACGCCGAAGGCGCGGCGGATCTCGTCGGTGACGACCGACAGGGGCGCGCCGGTCGCGAGCCGGGAGGTCCGGTGCAGATGGGTGGCGAGATCCCGGTCACCGAGCGTGAACCAGGCCTCGGTGCCGAAGCGGCGCAGTTCCTCGGACACGGTGGAACGCTCGTCGGCCCGCCCCCACTGCTGCTCGGGATGGACCACGCCCCCGAGCCAGTAGGTGATCGAGTCGAGGTCGGGACAGATCCGCAGCCCGTGCAGCGTGAGGTCGTCGCCGACGTTGACGATCGCCACGACCTCGTCGGCGGGTACCGCCGCGGTCAGCCCCCGCAGGAACCGCGCGCCGCCCACGCCTCCGGCCACCACCGCGTACACGCCGAGTCCTCGTTCGCGAGCCGAGCACCGTAGTGGGCAGCGGGCGGCGCACCGCACCGGGGTCCGGGAGCGATTGGTCGCGGGTGGCGGAGGGAGATCGCCGTCCCGCGACTCGCCCGCGCGAGGAACCTGTACACCCTGTCCGTCAGAACCTATACACAGCCCTTGACGAAACCTGTACAGATTGCTTCGCTGCCGAGGCGCTCGGTTCCGGCGAGCGCCACGCGAGACGGACACGCCAGCGCCCCGCAGCGGGCAGGAAGTCGGACCCATGTCGAGCACGACCGCCGTCGCCAGCACCAGGACGCACGATCGCCGCGCCGTGGTTCCGACCGTCGACATCTCGGCGGCCACGAGCGAGGAACTGCTCGTCCGCAGCGCCGAGGGGGACCAGCCGGCGTTCGCGGCCCTCTACGACCGGGTGTGTCCGCAGGTGCTCGGTGTCGCCCTGCGGGTGCTGCGCGACCGTGCCCTCGCCGAGGAGGTGACCCAGGAGGTCCTGGTCGAGGTGTGGCGCAAGGCCGACCGCTTCGACCCGAACCGGGGGACCGCGTCCGGATGGATCACCACGCTCGCCCACCGTCGCGCGGTCGACCGGGTGCGTTCGGAGCAGGCGAGCCGCGATCGTGATCAGCGGGTCTCCCGGCGTGACCAGGTCCGCGCCTTCGACGAGGTCGCCGCAGAGGTGGAGGTCCGCCTCGAGCACTGGCAGGTCCGCCGCGCGCTCGCGGAGCTGAGCGAACGGCAACGCGAGGCGATCGAGCTCGCGTACTTCGCCGGCCACACCTACCGCGACGTGGCCCGGGTGCTCGGCATTCCGGAAGGCACCGCCAAGAGCCGACTCCGCGACGGTCTGCTGCGGCTGCGCCAGGCGTTGGAAGGGCACGTCTAGGCGTCGGCGCGCCGACGCCCGCGCCGGAGCAGTCAGTCCTCGCCACGACCCCGCCGTCCTCGGACGGCGGGGTCGTCGGTGTCGCCACGCACGACCGTGCATGGCGCGCGGTCGACGCCGCGAACGTGCGCACGGCGCGCCGCACCCCACGGATGGGGCCGCTGAAGGCGGTCGAGCCCAACCGGTGGTGGTCTCCGGCTTGACACGGCGGGAGATCTGCGAAGAATGACGTCCGTGTAGTTCACCGGTTGTCGTCGAGATCAGGAGCCAGCGTATGGGGGCCATCGCGGAGCTGAGCGCTCGGCTGGCGTTCGACGCCGACGACCGCGAGTGGATGCTCGAGGCGAAGTGTCTCGACGCCGATCCGGAAGCCTTCTTCCCGGAGAAGGGCGGGTCGACCCGGGAGGCCAAGCGCATCTGCACAGCCTGCCCGGTGCGCGACGAGTGCCTCGAGTTCGCCCTGAGTAACGACGAGCGGTTCGGGATCTGGGGCGGTCTGTCGGAACGGGAACGTCGACGGGCCAAGCGCCTGACCGCGTGAGGGCCTGATCGCGCGAGGACATGACCGCGCGGGGACGTGAGCTTGATGACCGGCGTCGTGGCGCGCTCACGGCGCCGGTAGCGGCGTGCCACGGGTCCCAAGGACCCGTCGGTCGGCCTGTGGTACCGTTCCGCCGCGCTCCGAACCGGGGCGCGGAAGACGGCTGGATCCGGCCACCGCACGACGTCGACGTCGTGGCGACGGCCGCCCGCCGACCGGTTCCCCCGCCCGGCCGCGCCGTGGCACGCCCCGCCGTGTCGACGGCGACGCGGCCCGTCCGACGGATTCAGGAGCGCCCGCGATCGTGCCGGCTTCCTCCACGTCCCCCGCCGTGCTCGTCGTGCTCGTCACGCACGACGGCGCGAGCTGGCTGCCGCGAACCCTGGCGGCCCTGGCCGAGCAGACCCACCCGAGCGTGGACATGGTCGCGGTCGACAACGGCAGTACGGACCACACCCGGGAGATCCTGCTCGATTCCCTGCGCCCCGAGCAGGTCCTGGTCGCCGAGCGCGACCTCGGTTTCGGGGCCGCGGTCTCGATGGCGCTGGACGCCCGGCCGGCCGCGACGCGGACCGGCGGGGCGCCGTACGTGCTGTTCCTCCACGACGACACCGCCCTGGCCCCCGACGCCGTCGAGCGGTTGGTCGTGGCGATGGAGGCCGACCCGCGGCTCGCGATCGTCGGACCCAAGCAGCGGATCTGGGGTCGGGAGGACGAGCTGCAGGCGGTCGGGTGGACCGTCGACCTCACCGGGCGGGCCGACTCCGGGGTCGACGAGGGTGAGCTGGACCAGGGGCAGCGGGACAACGAGCGGCGCACCCTGTACGTGTCGACCAGCGGCATGCTGGTCCGGCGCGAGGTCTTCGACGCGCTCGGGCGATTCGATCGCCGCTACCACCTCTTCCGTGACGACCTCGACCTGTGCTGGCGGGCCTGGCTGGCCGGTCACGACGTCGAGGTGGTCCCCGACGCCGTCAGCGCCCACGTCGCGGCGGCGACCAATTACCTGCGTCTGGGACAGACCCGGTTCATCGGCCCGCGGTACTTCGCCGAGCGGAACACGCTGGCGACGCTGCTGAAGAACTACGGACCGGCCCGCCTGGCCCTGGTCGTACCGCTGTACTTCCTGGTCGGCATCGCCAAGGTCTTCGGCTTCCTGCTCACGCGGCGGGTGTCGGACGCGTGGCAGACGGTGCGGGCGTGGCTGTGGAACGTCTGGCACCTGCGCGAGACGCTGCGGCTGCGCCGGGAGGTGCAGTCCGCCAGACGTCGCGCCGACGGCGAGCTGCGCGAGCTGTTCGGTCGCGTCATCCCGCGCGTGCGGGCCTACGCCGAGGCGATCGGGGAATGGGTCGCCGGCGGGGACGTCGACAGCGGCGGATCCCTCGCCGGTACGCGTCCGCCGGCCGACGGCCCGCGGCGATCCGCCCCCCGTCGGTTGGCAGCGGCCGTCAAGCGCCGACCGGTGCTGGCGGTCGGCACGGTGTTGAGCCTGGTGGTGCTCGTCGGCGCGTGGCCGCTGCTGCTCCCGGGGGAGTTGCGTGGCGGCGAGCTCGCTCCCTGGCCGGTGACGCCGGCGGCGTTCCTGACCGACTACGCCGCCGGCTGGCACACGGCCGGGGCGTTCGGGACCGCGGAGGCGCCCTCGCCCGCGCAGGCGCTGCTGGGGCTGTTGCACCTGCTCGTGTTCGGCAGCTCCTACGCGGCCCCGCGCCTGCTGCTGCTCGGGCTGCCGCTGGTGGCGTGGCTGTTCGCCCTGCGGGCCGCACAGGGGTTCTCCCGACGGCGCCTGCCGCGGGTCGTCGCTGCCACGGCGTACGTGTTGTCGCCGCCGGCGCTGGCCGCGCTGTCCACGGGACGCGTCGGGGCGCTGGTCGTGCTGGCCGCGCTGCCCGGCATCGTGGCGGCGGGCACGGTCCTGGCCCGCCGGTCCTCGTCGCCGTCGCGCGCGTGGCGGGCCGTGGCCGCCGCAGCCCTGCTGTCGGCGATCGCCGCGGCCTTCGTACCGCTGGTCCTGCCGGCCGTGGTGCTGGCGGGTGCGCTCGTGGTCGCGATCGGATGGGCGCGACCAGGGGCCGCCGAGCCCGGGTGGCGACGTGCACTCGCGCTGCGCGCCCTCACCGCCGCACTGACCCCCGTGGTGCTGCTGCTGCCGTGGAGCTGGCAGGCCTTCGTCGACGGTTCGGTGTTCGCCGGCGGAGGGCCGTCGGGTGTCGGTGGCGGGCTGGAGGCGACCGACCCGCTGTGGCGCTGGCTCAGCCTCACACCGCAGCTCCCGGGCATCGTCCCCTACGTCGGTGGCGCGTTCGTCCTGGCCGGGCTGCTCGGTCTGGTGCTGGGTACGCCCCGACGACCGGGGCTGGTCGCCGGGCTGTGGACCGTCGCCCTCGTCGGCGCGGGAACCGCCTGGCAGCTGGCCCGCGACGGCGCCACGACGTGGCCGGGGGTGCCCCTGCTGCTCACCGCGCTCGCCTTCGCCGGACTGCTCGCCCTGGCCTTCGCGACCGCGGAGGCGCAGCTCACCAGCCATGCGTTCGGGTGGCGTCAGCTCGCAGCGTTGACGACCGGCCTGGCCGTCGCCGTCGGACTCGCCGTGATCGCCGCCGAACTCGCCCGCGGACCGTGGGGGGCGTACGTGGTCGACGAGCCGGCGCTACCGGCGTTCGTGGCCTCGGCGGCGGAGGAGGAGGGCAGCTTCCGCGTCCTGGTGCTGGCCGACGGCGACGACGGCGTGCGCTGGGAGGTCGTCGAGGCGTCCGGTCCGACCATGGCGGCGTACGGCGTCGACGACGCGGCCGTTGCCCGCACGCTGGTCGGTCCGGTCGTCGAGGCGACCCTCGGAGGCGCCGATCCGACCGCCACCCGCGCGCTCGGGCCGCTCAACGTCCGCTACGTGCTGGTCCCGGCGGGAGCGGTCACCGAGCGCCTCGACGCCGTCCTGCAGGCCCAGCTCGGGCTGGAGCCGCGGCCCATCGGCGAGGGACGCCTGTTCGCGGTGCCGGACTGGTTGCCGCGGGCGGCGCTCGTCGGTGGGGTCGACGCGGAGACGTTGCTCGCCGGGGAGCTGCCCGCGACCGCCACGGTGACGCCGCTGCAGGCCCGCCCCGACGGCAGCTGGCGTGGCAGCGGTCAGGACGGTGATCTCGTCGTCCTCGCCGAGCCCGACCACGGCGACTGGTCGGCACGTCAGCTCGGCGCGGGCCGGTTGTCGCCGGTGACCGACGGCGACGGTCCACTCGTGTTCGAGCAGCTCGACGGGGACGGGATCGTGGAGCTGACCCACCTCGGTGACGGTCCGCGCGCCGTGGCCGTCGCCGGCCAGCTGCTCGTGCTGCTGCTCGTGATCTCGTTGGCGTTGCGCCCGCCGCGCTTCGCCCGACGCCGGCAGCCGGGAACCCCACCACCGACCGCACCGCCGAGCACGCCGAGCCGGACCCCGGAGGTGGTCGCGTGAATCGCCGACGTACGTGGACCGCCGCGGTGCTCTCGATCGTCACGGCCGCAGCCGTCGTCCTCGCCGACCGGGTCCTGCCACCGCCGGAGCCCGCCCCGGCAGCCGTCCCGTCGGTCGCCGAGGTGGCCACTGCGGGGGCCTGGACCTGCGCCGTCGGTGACGCCCGCGCGGGCACGGAGCTGGCCGTGACCGCCGCCCGTCCGGGCGAACTCGGCGCGGGTCCCGGCGTCGTCGAGCTGTACGCGCTGGCCGCGGACGAGGCCGATCCGGTGTCCCTGCCACCGGTCTTCCCCGGGGCGCACGTGCGCACGGGGCTCGAGGGTGACCAGGACACGGCGACCTTCGCCCGCTGGCGTGAGGCGCCCGTCGCGGTGGCCCGGGAGTGGCGGCTGGACGAGGGCGACGACCTGCCGCCGGCCACGGTCGCCGGACCCTGCGCGTCGGCATGGTCCGACCGGTGGGTGCTCCCGGGGATGAGCACCGACGGCGGCAACGACGCCCGCCTGCGGATCGCGAACCCCTTCCCGACCGACGCCACCGTGGCGGTCGGTTTCGTGACCCCGCAGGGCCCGCAGGAACCCCTGGCACTGCAGAACCTCACCGTTCCCGCCGACGGCACCCTCGAGTTGCCGGTGACCGAGTCGATGCCCGAGCAGCCCGACCTCAGCGCGGTCGTGCGCGTGCTCTCCGGCCGCGCCGTGGTCGAGGGCTACCAGCTCGCCAGCAGCGAGATCGGCGGCATCGACGGCGCGTCGTTGCTGGGCGCGAGCCCGGCATCGGCCGAGACGTGGACGGTGCCGTGGGTGTCGGGTCGGGAGGGCGACGCCTCCTGGCTCTGGATCGTCAATCTCGGGGACCGACCGGCTCCGGTGGAGCTGACGCTGCACACCGCCGAAGGTGGCGTCCCGCCCGAAGGGCTGCCCGAGGTGACCGTGGCCCCGGGGCAGCTGCGGCGGGTCGACCTGCGCGGCACCTTCCCGGAGGGGGTGACCGCCGGGGCCCTCACGGCCCGGTCCGACGGCACCCCGATCCACGTCGCGGGCGCGGTGCAGCGTTCGGACGAGGATCCGGCCCGCACCGGATTCGCGGTCCAGCTCGGCGCCCCCGAGGCCGACGATACGTGGGTGGCCTCGGGCGGAGACACGACCGGTCGCCTCGAGCGGCTCGACGTGGTCAACACCGGCAGCGAAACGTCCCGGTTCACCGTGACCCTGTTCAACGGCTCGACCGTGCTGCGGCCCGCGGAGCTCGCCGAGCTGGAGGTCGCGCCCGGTCAGCACCTGTCGGTACCGCTGTCCGAGGCGCTGGGTGAGGTGGGGGACTGGTCGGCGCAGCTGGCGGTGGACGAGGGGGCGCCGGTCGTGGTCGGTCGGGTCGGCATCCGCCGTGCCGACGCCCTGCACCTGGTGGCGCATGCGGCGACTCCCGAGGCCGCCTGGTCTCCGTCCAACGTGCCCGTGCCCGTGCGTGCGGAGCCCGGGATCGTGCAACGGCTGGGCGCCGACGGCGACCCGTCGGTCCCCGACGCGCCGTCCTTGGACGCGCCGCCCGCCGCCGACGGAGCTGCCGGTTAACCGAACCCGAGCTCGTCGAGCCGGTCGTCGTCGATGCCGAAGTGGTCGGCGAGCTCCTGCACGACCACCAGTTGGACCAGGTCGACGAGGTCGTCCCGGCTCGTGGCGCGGGCCTCGAGCGGACGTCGGTACAGCGTCAGGCGGGCCCTGGCGGAGCTGCCGCGACGACGTGCCCGCCCGGGATGCAGCCGGCGCAGGTCACTGAGGCTGACCGCTGCGTCTCCGTCGCGGACCACGGGGACCTCGGCGACCGCCAGCTCCACGTCATCGAGGTACGACCGCAGGGCCTCGGGCAGGGCCCCGATGGCGTCGTCGAGCAGGCGGTCGAAGCGCTCGACCCCGGCCACGCGGAAGCCCTCGACCGGACGACGTCGGCGGTCGGCGGGAGAGCGGCGGGAGCGGGCGTGACGGTCGGACACCGGGCGATCCTAGCGGCGCCCGGGAGCGCCGACGTCGGCTGGTCGGGGCCACCGGCAGATCGGGCGACCGGTGTGCTTCGGGGAATTCCAGTCGTGTGATTCACTACGCGACGTGTCTTCCTCCGGAGAGCTCCGTGCCGGCGTCCAGCGAGGCGCCGTCGTCCGCCCCCTCGCCCTGGCGGCCGAACGAGCATGCTCGCGGCCGAGTTGTCCCGCGCCGGCCAGCGCCACGCTGACCTTCAACTACGCCGAGCGTGAGGCCTGGATCACGGACCTGGCCGCGTCGCGTCTCCCGCAGTCCTACGACCTGTGTGCTCCTCACGCCGAACGGACCCAGCCGCCGCACGGCTGGGACCTGCGTGACCGGCGGGAGGACGAGGACGGGTCGTCGTCGGGGGCAGGTGCCGGCGCCCTCGGTGGACCCGACACCGTCGCCGTCCTGGCCGCCGCCCTGCGAGCCGTTCCCGACCTGCCCGTCGCCGACGTGTCGTCGTCCGGGCGCACCGGCGACGTCGACGCCGCCGAGGGCAGCACTTCCCCGGTCCTCGGGGCGTCGACGACGTCGCAGGAGGATTCGACGACGTCGCAGGAGGATTCGACGACGTCGCAGGAGGATTCGACGACGTCGCGCACGGGATCGACGGCCCTGCCGACGCCGGCACCGGCGACGCGTGCGGGATCGACGGCCCTGCCGGCTCAGGCACCGGCACCACGGGAGGATGCGGACGGCGGTGCCGAGTCGGCCGCACGGCCGCGTCCGGTGCTCGCCGCGCGTCGGCGCACGGCGCCGTCCGGGGACCCCGCCACCGACTGGTGACGTTCGGGCGGGGACCACGCGCCTGGGAAGTAGGCTCGCGGCTCCCCGACGACAGGATCCCGCCCGTGCCGGTCGACCCGGACGTACTGCACGCCATCGTCAAGGCCTACGACGTCCGTGGTCTGGTCGGTGAGCAGCTCGACGCGCCGCTGGCCCGGGCGCTGGGAGCGGCCACGGCGCACGTGCTGCTGCCCGACGGCGGGCGTCTGGTCGTGGGGCACGACATGCGGCCCTCCTCGCCGTCGCTCGCGCACGCGTTCACCGACGGTGCGACCGCACGCGGTGTCGACGTGGTCGACATCGGCCTGGCCTCCACCGACCAGCTGTACTTCGCCTCCGGGATCCTCGACGCGGCGGGAGCGATGTTCACGGCCAGCCACAACCCGGCCGGCTACAACGGGCTCAAGCTGTGCCGGCCGGGGGCCGTCCCGGTGGCGATCGACACCGGGCTCGGCGACATCCGCGACCTCGCGCCGACGGTGGACGACCTGCCGCCCGCCGAGCGTGCGGGGCAGCGCTCCGAGCAGGATCTCACCGACCGGTTCGCCGCCCACGTGCGCTCGTTCGTCGACCTCGACGCCCTGGGGGCCGTGCGGGTCGCCGTCGACGCCGGCAACGGCATGGCCGGACACGTGTGGCCGGCCGTCGTCGAGGGACTGCCGTTCGAGACCACGCCCCTGTTCTTCGCGCTCGACGGCAGCTTTCCCAACCATCCGGCCAATCCGCTCGAACCCGAGAACCTGCGGGATCTGCAGGCCGCGGTGGTCGCCGGGGACCATGCGGTCGGCCTCGCCTTCGACGGCGACGCCGACCGGGTCTTCGCCGTCGACGAGCGGGGGCGGCCGGTGTCCTCGTCGTTGATCGGCGCGGTCGTGGCCGACCGGCTGCTCGCGCGGCATCCGGGCGCGACGGTGCTGTACAACCTGATCTGCTCCGACACCGTGCCCGAGACCATCGAGGCGGCCGGTGGCCGGGCGGTGCGCACGCGCGTGGGGCACTCGTTCATCAAGCGACGCATGGCGGAGACCGACGCCATCTTCGCCGTCGAGCATTCGGGGCACTACTACTTCCGGGACAACTTCCGGGCGGACTCCGGCATGATCGCGGCGCTGGTGCTGCTCGAGGCGGTGGCCGACGCCGGAGCCCCGCTGTCCGAGGTCGTCGCTCCCTACGACCGCTACGCCGCCTCGGGGGAGCGCAACTACGCCGTGGCCGACCAGGCGGGCGCGCTCGAACGGGTGGCGGCAGCGTTCGCCGACCGCGGTAGCGTCGACACCGAGGACGGTCTGACGGTGGTCACCGACCGCGGTTGGTTCAACCTGCGGCCGAGCAACACCGAGCCGCTGCTGCGCCTCAACGTCGAGGCGGCCGACGAGCAGGGCATGGCCGCCCTGCGCGACGAGGTCGCCGAGCTCGTGCACTGACGACGACGGTGCCTGAGGCACCGTCGTCGGCCCGTCCGTCCCGCCGCCCGCCGGCACGCATTCCAGGAGAGATTCGTGGCCCTCGACGAGCGCCTGCTCGACATCCTCGTGTGTCCGGCCTGTCAGGCCGGTGTCGAGTACAAGGAACGCCGGCACGTGGTGGTGTGCACCGGTTGCGGCCTGCAGTACCCGGAGCGGGAGGGCATCCCCGTCATGCTCGTCGACGAGGCCACCCGCGGCCGCCGCACGGAGGGCTGACGCCGGCGCCACGGCGAGGGCGCCTGTCCGCCGTCCACAGGCCGGACGGTCGCGGACGGGCGTGCCGGCCGCGCTCCTGCTCGGCTGGGTGTCGTGTCCGCCCGCGACGTCCTCGAGCTGCTCGTGCCCAGTCGATGTCTGGGTTGTCGGGCGCGCGCTGCGCTGCCCTGGTGCGCCCGTTGTGCGGCGGTGGTCCGACCGCTGGGCGCCGGCTGCGAGCGGTGTGCGGGGGCGAGGACGGCCGGTCATGCGTGCTGGCCGACCGGCGCGCCCATCGCCACCACGACGGCGGTGTTCGACTACCGCGGTCCGGTCGCGGCGGCCGTGGTCACGGCGAAGCTGGCCGGCGCCCGGCGCGGTTGGCGACCGCTGGGACGGTTGCTGGCCGAACGGGTCGCGACGTGCCCACCGGAGCTCGACGCGGTCACCTGGGTGGCCACCGCCGCGGCGCGACGTCGTGCGCGCGGCGTCGACCACGCCCGGTTGCTGGCCGCCGAGGTCGCCGACCGCCTCGAGGTGCCGCTGCTCGACACCCTGCACGCGCGGGCGCCGCGCCACGGTCCGGACCGGTTCACCGCCCGCCTGCGCCTGCCCGGAAGTGACCTGCTGCTCGTCGACGACGTGCTGACCACGGGGGCGACGGCGTCCCGCGTGGCGGGCGTGCTGCGCGATGCGGGCGCGGGACGCATCCACCTGGCGGTCCTGGCCCGGGCGGGAAGTCACGCCCTGGTCGACGTCGGCGCCACGGTGCCACCCGGTGCGCCCGGGCCGGACGGCGGTGTGCGCCGGGTCCTTGGACCCCGGTGAACGCGGCGGACCGACTGCTAGCGTCGGCCGGGCACGGACGGGAACGTCGAGTCCCGCCGAAGACGCCGACGGCCCCGACGTGGCACCGCGGCCCCACGCCGCGGTGGATCGACACCGCGCGCGGTGCGGCCGGACGGCCCAGTCGCTCGTCGTACCCGGGTGGTGACCCATCCGCACCCTGCCGGGTGCGGCCCAGTCACCCCGACCGGGGTGCGAACGAGGAGGAGCCGTGCGGATCACCGTCAAGGGCAAGAACCTCGATGTCCCGGAGCACGTGCGGGATCACGCGATCACGAAGCTGTCGCGTGTCCGGCGCCTGTTCGACCGGTTCATCGACATGGAGGTCGTCTTCCGCGAGGAGACCAACCCCCGTATCGAGGACCGGGTGCGTTGTGAGGTGGTGCTCCACGCCAAGGGCAAGTACCTGCGGGCGGCGGCTGCGGCGCCCGATCCCCTGACGGCAGTCGACCGGGTGGAGGCGAAGCTCACCCGGCAGGTGCGCAAGCTCAAGACCCGCCGGGTCACCCGACCCCGGCAGCAGACGCCGGCGGTCGAGTTGGCCGGCGTCGCGCCGATCCGCGAGCAGTCGCGGGAGGACGAACGGCTCACCTGAACGAGCCAGGTTGCGGGTCGCGACGGGCGTGGCCGTCGCGACCCCGGGCCGACCCTGACCGGCTCCGACGAGAACGCGGACACGCGGTCTGCGCGCCCGTACGGGCGGGTGGCGCCCGAATCATCCCGCCGGAGCAGGGGCTAGACTCGGAAAACTGCAATCCCGCTATCCCGGTGCGCGCGCCGGCCGTCGAGGGACGAGGACGGTCCCTCCGCTCGGCGGGACGCGCGCGGCGAAAGCACAACGAGGACACCGTGGCCGACGACCGTATCCGCATCCTCATCGCGGACGACCACGAGCTGTTCCGTCGTGGCCTGCGCATGGTGCTCGAGGACGAGGAGGACATCGAGGTCCTCGCCGAGGCCGGCGACGGCGCGGCCGCCGTCGAGCTCGCCCGCGAACACGCGCCCGACGTCGTCGTCATGGACGTGCGCATGCCGGCGCTCTCGGGCATCGAGGCGGCCAGCCGCATCAAGGAGGAGGAGCCGGGCGCCAAGATCCTCGTGCTGACCATCAGCGACGAGGAGGACGACCTCTACGAGGCGATCAAGGCCGGTGCCAACGGCTACCTGCTCAAGGAGATCTCGATCGACGAGATCGGCAACGCCGTGCGCTCCGTCCACGGTGGGCAGTCGCTGATCTCGCCCTCGATGGCCAGCAAGCTCCTCGACGAGTTCGCGGCCATGATCAAGAAGGACGAGGAGAAGGAGCAGGTCCCCGCGCCGCGGCTGACGCCGCGCGAGATGGAGGTCCTGCAGCACGTCGCCCAGGGCATGAACAACCGCGAGATCGCCAAGGCGCTGTTCATCTCGGAGAACACGGTCAAGAACCACGTGCGCAACATCCTCGAGAAGCTGCACCTGCACTCGCGCATGGAGGCGGTCGTCTACGCCGTGCGGGAGAAGCTGCTCGAGATCAAGTGATCCGGGCAGACCGGGCCGATCCCGGCCCGGGCTGCCGTGCGGGCCGCCACGACCGGATCTGCGCCGCCTCCCACCACGGCCCGCGTGCACCCGCGGGCCGTCGCGTACCATCGCCGGGGGTCTCCTCGGCATGCGCGTCGGCGCCCGCCGGGGACCCACGTAGCTCGAGCCGCGATCGAGGAAAGCCGCCGGCATGGTGATGGACAAGCTCCTGCGCATGGGGGAGGGCCGCAAGGCCAAGCAGACCCAGAAGATCGTCGACCAGGTCAATGCCCTGTCCGACGACATGGCGGCCCTGTCCGACGGGGATCTGCAGGCCAAGACCGACGAGTTCCGGGCCCGGCTCGCCGACGGCGCCGATCTCGACGACCTCCAGGTCGAGGCCTTCGCCGTGGTCCGCGAAGCCGCCTGGCGCGTGCTCAAGCAGCGGCCCTACGACGTCCAGGTGTTCGGCGGTGTCGCGCTGCACAACGGCAACATCGCCGAGATGCGCACCGGTGAGGGCAAGACCCTGACCTCGACGATGCCGGTCTACCTCAACGCGCTGGCCGGCGAGGGCGTCCACGTCGTCACCGTGAACGAGTACCTGGCCAAGCGTGACGCCGAGTGGATGGGTCGCGTGCACCACTGGCTCGGGATCACCGTCGGCGTGGTGCACTCCGGGCAGACCCGGGACGCCAAGCGTGCCGCCTACGGCTGTGACGTCACCTACGGCACCAACAACGAGTTCGGTTTCGACTACCTGCGCGACAACATGGCGCTGGACAAGCGGCTGCAGGTGCAGCGCGGTCACTTCATGGCGTTGGTGGACGAGGTCGACTCGATCCTGGTCGACGAGGCCCGCACCCCCTTGATCATCTCCGGTCCGGCCGAGCAGTCGGCCGACCTCTACCAGGTCTTCGCGCGCCGGGTGGCACCCAACCTCACCAAGGGTGAGGAGGGCGACCGGCCGGGCGAGGCCACCGGCGACTACGTCGTGGACGAGGCCAAGCGCACGGTCGCTGTCACCGAGGACGGGGTGTCGAAGGTCGAGCAGCTGCTCGGCATCGAGAACATGTACGAGTCGGTGAACACCCCGCTGATCCACCACCTGCAGAACGCGCTGAAGGCCAAGGAGCTGTTCAAGCGCGACCGCGAGTACATCGTGGTCGACGGCGAGGTGAAGATCGTCGACGAGAACACCGGCCGTGTCCTCGACGGGCGCCGCTACTCCGAGGGCCTGCACCAGTCGATCGAGGCCAAGGAGGGCGTGAAGGTCAAGGAGGAGAACCAGACCCTCGCGACCATCACGCTGCAGAACTACTACCGCACCTACGACAAGCTGGCCGGTATGACCGGTACGGCCAAGACCGAAGAGGTCGAGTTCCTCGAGATCTACGAGCTCGGGGTGGTCGAGGTCCCGACCAACCGTCCGGTGCAGCGCGACGACCGGGCCGACCTGATCTTCAAGACCGAGAAGGCCAAGTTCGCCGCGGTCGCGGAGGAGATCCAGGAGCGTCACGAGGCCGGTCAGCCGATCCTGATCGGCACCACGTCGGTCGAGAAGTCGGAGTACCTGGCGACGCTGCTGACCCGCATGGGCATCAGGCACGAGGTGCTCAACGCCAAGAACCATGCCCGTGAGGCGCACATCGTGGCGCAGGCGGGACGCCTCGGCGCGGTCACCGTGTCCACGAACATGGCCGGTCGTGGTACCGACATCGTGCTGGGCGGCAACGCCGAGGAGGTGGCGCGCCACGAGACCGCGCAGCTGCCCGACGACCTGCCGCCCGAGGAGCGTGACGCGGCCTACTTCGAGGCCATCGAGCGGCTCGAGGCCGAGTTCGGGGCCGAGGGCGAGAAGGTCAAGGAGCTCGGCGGGCTGTACGTGATCGGTACCGAGCGCCACGAGTCCCGACGCGTCGACAACCAGCTTCGCGGTCGTTCCGGCCGTCAGGGGGATCCGGGCACCAGCCGGTTCTTCCTCTCGCTCGAGGACGACCTGATGCGGCTGTTCAACGCCGCGGCGGTCGAGCGCATCATGACGCGGCTCAAGATCCCCGAGGACGTGCCGATCGAGCACAAGTGGGTCACCCGCGCGGTCGCCAACGCGCAGCGGCAGGTCGAGAGCCTCAACTTCGACCGCCGCAAGAACGTCCTCAAGTACGACGACGTCATGAACGAGCAGCGCAAGGTCGTCTACGGCCAGCGCCAGTCACTGCTCGAGGGCGACGTCGAGGCCATCAGCGAGCTGTCGCAGAAGTACGTCGAGGACACCGTCGAAGGGCTCGTCGACGAGCACTGCCCGCCGGGCGTCTACCCGGAGGAGTGGGACCTCGACGGCCTGGCCGAGCGCCTGCAGATGGTCTACGACACGACGTTCGACTTCGGCGGGCTCGACCTCGAGACCGTCGACCGGGACAAGCTGGTCGAACTCCTGATCGACGACGCCTTCGACGCCTACGAGCGTCGCGAGGCGGAGGTCGGCGGCGAGGAGGTCATGCGCGAGATCGAGCGGCGCGTGATCCTGTCGGTCGTCGACCGCAAGTGGCGCGAGCACCTCTACGAGATGGACGCCCTGCGCGACGGCATCGGCCTGCGGGCGGTCGGTCAGCGCGACCCGCTCACCGAGTACCAGCGCGAGGCGTACGACTCCTTCGTCGCGATGATGTCGGGGGTGAAGGAGGAGGCGACGACCTACTTCTTCCGCCTGCCGATCCGTCAGGAGGCCGAGGGCGGCGAGGGCGGCGAGGGCGGCGAGGTCGAGTCCCGACCCGCCGGCGGAGCCGCCGGAGCCCCGACCGAGGGTGACGTCTCCGGCAACGGCGGTGCGCCGTCCAACGGTGACGCGGGCGGCGACGCACCCGACGGCGACGCGGCCCACGGCGACGCACCGGCGAGCCCCACCGAGCGCGTCGAGCAGGCGATCCCGTTGGGTGAGCAGCGCCGTTCGGCCGCGCGACTGACCTACACCGCGGGTGCGCCCGCCGGCTCGGCCAGCTACGCCGTCTCCGCCGGGTCGACGACCGCGTCGGTGCGGACGGACGACGCCGGCCGGTCGGTGGAGCAGAAGTCCGACGGTTCCACCGTGCGCCGGGTGGCCGCCGGAGACACCTACCGAGCCTCGGAGAAGGTCGGTCGCAACGACCCGTGCCCGTGCGGCAGCGGCAAGAAGTTCAAGAAGTGCCACGGGGCCGAGGAAGGCTGAGCCGGTGGGGAGGACGCCTGACGCGGTGCGTCAGGCGTCCTCGCCGGCCAGGACCTCGTCGAAGCTGTCACGCGGCCGCCAGTCGGGCGGCAGTGTCGCCGTCGTCAGCGGAGCGAGTCCGGACTCCGGGGCGGTGAGCTCCACCGCGCGCCACTGACCGAGGTGTCGCTCGATGCGCACGGCGACGGCGGTCGTGCGGGGTCCGCAGCGCACGAGCACCGCGGCCTCGCAGACCCGTGGGGTCGGGGAGGTGGCCCGGACGCGGACGACGCGGCCCAACGGCGCCCGCCTCGGCGCGGGCGGCAGCTGGTCGGCCAGGCGCTGGTAGACGCTCGGAGACACCAGCGGCTCGAGCTGTCGCAGCGTGCGCCGCCCGGCGCGAACCTCGAGCCAGGCGCGCACCAGCAGGCCGGCGAGCCGCTGCGGGTCGGGCGCCGCGGGGCGTCGAGGGCCGCGACCGGGCCGCCCGGCGGGTGGACGGCCCGGTGCGGGTGCGGTGGGCTTCATCGTCGGTCCTCCTGCGCGTCGGGATCGATGCCGTAGGTGGTGTCGGGCCCACGCCCGAAGCGGGAGGGCAGGGCCTCCGAGAGGGGCAGCCCGGCCACGACGTACTCGTGCTGGTGTCGTCGCAGCCAGACGACGTGGTCCTCGTTCCCCTCGGCGGTGGTACGCCGGATCGAGGCCAGGACCGGCCAGCCCGCGGTCTGCTGCAGTCCGCGTAGTTCGGCGTCGACGAAGCCGGCCGTGTGCAGGGCGGCCTGCGCTGCCGGCCAGTGCTCCCGGTCGATCTCTTCGGTGACGGGCGGCGAGGTCGGGGTCAGCTCGGGCGGCGGCAGGTCCCACGGGGCGCCGGCCGGCCGCGGCTGGTCGCCGGACTCGTCGACCGGGACCGCCAGCCGGCGCAACGTCACGCGGTGCGGGTCGCCGGTCTCCAACACGGTGGCGACCAGGGTGACCACGGCGGCGCCCTCGCTCTCGCGCTCGATCGCCTCGACCACCAGGTGTTCGGCGTAGTGGCGTTCGTCGGGCGTGGCGGGCAGCGGCAACTCCAACACGGGTGCGACGCCGGTCAACCACGCCCGGGCCACCGCGAGCGCCACGACGACGGCACCACCGTCACCAGGCCGGTCGCGGTAGCCCCCCCACTGCTCGACGACCAGCTCGTCCAGCGCCAGCGCACCGGTGTGGTCGGTCTCCCCGGATCCGTCCGTCCCCGATCCGTCCGTCCCCGACCCGCCGTCGGCGCTCGTCGTCGGTGCGGTCGTCGCTCGCTCGTCGCCGGGGTCCGGCGCGGGAGCGGTCCCGGGCGGCTCGTCGATCGCCGGTGCGGTCGTGGTCGCGTCGGGGGTGGTGGACCGCTCGGGTGCCGTCGCAGCGTCGGGCTCCCCGGCGGCGCCACGCCAACCGACGAGGACGGCGACCAACACCCAGGGGACGGCCGCCATCATCAGCAGCCGGTGCACCCGTCGCCGTGGGGGCGGGTCGTCGGCGTCGGGCACGTCCATCCAGTCGGGCAGTTCGTCGCGCATCGGTGCAGGCCTCCTCGTCGCGCCGGCACGGCGTCTGGTGCGGGCGTCGGTGGGGGCGACGCGACGCCCGCACCGGGCCGCCGTCGGGGCGAGGACAACGTAGGCGGGGGAGCGATGGATGGCAACGAAAAGACGCGAAAAGATGTGAAGAGGACCGATGTGACATCGAGAACCGCCGTGGTACCCGGCGGTCGTGGCCAGTCGTCACCCGACCCGCGTTACGCTGGCGTACCCCGTCGCAGGAGCGCCGTCGCGCGTGAGTGATCTCCCCGCTGCCGAGATCGGCGACGGCCGGCAGGCCGACGGCTCGATCGCCCGCGCCGAACTGTCGGAGAGCGAGCGCCGGGAGCGCTTCGAGTCCGAGGTCCTGCCGCACCTCGACCGGCTGTACTCGGCCGCGCTCCGCTACACCCGCAACGGGGCCGACGCTGAGGACCTGGTGCAGGAGACGGTGGTCAAGGCCTACCGCTCGTTCCACCAGTACCGGCCGGGCACCAACCTCAAGGCCTGGCTGTACCGGGTGCTGCACACCACCTACATCTCGATGTACCGCAAGGCCCAGCGTCGGCCGCAGGAGGACCTGCAGGAGACGCTGGAGGACTACTCGTTCTACGACGAGATCGCGCGTTCGGGCGGACGCTCCGCCGAACGCGAGGTGCTCGAGTCGCTGACGGCGGACGAGGTCAAGCAGGCGCTGGCGGACCTGCCCGAGACCTTCCGGCTCGCCGTGTACCTCGCCGACGTCGAGGGCTTCGCCTACAAGGACATCGCCGAGATCATGGACACCCCGGTCGGCACGGTGATGTCGCGACTGCACCGGGGAAGGAAACAACTGCAGCGGGCGTTGTCCGGCTACGCCCTCCAGCGGGGCCTGATCGACGAAGCGGAGGTGGACGCGTGAGTGCCGGCAACGTCCCCGACTGCGGCGCGCCGTGCCAGGAGGCGCTCGCACAGCTCGAGCGCTATCTCGACGGCGAGCTCCCCGACACGACGCTCGAGCAGATCAAGACCCACCTGGTGGCCTGCTATCCCTGTACCGATCGGGCATCGTTCGAGGAGCAGTTGCGCGCGATCGTGCGCCGTGACTGCGTCGACGCCCCGCCGCCGTCGCTGCTCGTGCGCATCCGTGAGCACCTCGCCACCGTCGACGACGAGCGCTGACGACCGCCCGCGCGGACCGCGACGTCGGCTCACCGGGCCGGGCCACCGACGCCGCTAGGCTCCGGGGCCGTTGGCGTCTGGCAGTCGAGGGTTCGCCGTGTCCGATCGTCCCGTCGTGGTCACCGGCGCCGCCGGCTTCATCGGTTCCAACCTGGTGCTGCGGCTGCTCGAGGACGGTCACCGGGTCATCGGGGTGGACGACCTCTCGACGGGCGCGCTCGGCAACCTCGCGGTGGCGAGGGAACGCCACGCCGGGCGCTTCGAGTTCGATCGCCTCGACATCCGCCAGGGCGGTCTGCCCCGCCTGTTCGAGCGCCTCGACCCGGAGGTCGTGTTCCACCTCGCGGCGCAGGTCGACGTGCGTCGCAGCGTCGAGGACCCGGTCCACGACGCCTCGATCAACGTCCTGGGCACCCTGGCGGTGCTCGAGGCGTCCCGTGCGGTCGACGTGCGCAAGATCGTCTACGCGTCCTCCATCGGGTCCTACGGCGAGCCGAGCGAGCACGAACTGCCCGTCGACGAGTCGTTCGACCGGCCGGCACTCTCGCCGTACGGGGTGTCCAAGCGCGTGGCGATGGACTACCTGCGCTCCTACGAACTGCTCCACGGGATCGACTGGACCGCGCTGACGCTGGCCAACGTCTACGGCCCGCACCAGACCACCGCGGGCGAGGGCGGGGTCGTGGCGACCTTCGCCGGTCGCATGCTGGCCGGGCAGCCCTGCACCGTGTTCGGCGACGGCGAACAGACCCGGGACTTCGTCTACGTCGACGACGTCGTGCATGCGCTGGTGCTGGCCGCGGACCGGGCGCCCGGCCGACGCCTGTTGATCGGGACGGGGGAGCGCACCAGCGTGCTCCAGCTGTTCCGTGCCCTCGCCGCGGCGACCGGCTACCCGCACGAGCCGGTGCATGCGCCCGCTCGCGACGGCGAGGTCCACCACAGCTGTGTCGACGCCAGGGCGGCGGCGCGGGAGCTGGGCTGGAAGCCGTGGACCACCCTCGAGGAAGGGCTGGCCGCGACCCTGGCCTGGGCGGCTGGCACATCGCGCGCCTGACCTGCCCCGCCGCGCACGGTGGCCGGATACCTTTCGCGCTCGAACGGCGGAGGCAACGGTGACGTACACCCACGAGGTCGGCGAACGGTTGCGGCGTGTGCGCATCGACCGAGGGCTGTCACTGCAGGACGTCGAACGCCGCTCCGACGGCCGGTGGAAGGCCGCGGTCATCGGCTCCTACGAGCGCGGTGACCGCAACATCACGGCCACCCGCCTGCTCGAGCTGGCCGAGTTCTACGGCGTCGCGCCGGGCGAGATCCTGCCGGGCGAGGCCCCACCGCGGCATCCCGACGAGGCGGCGGGACTCGTGATCGACCTGGAGCGGCTCGACGCGCTGGGCGACGGCTGGCAGGCGTTGCGGCGCTACTGCGAGTCGATCCAGGTGCAGCGGGGCGACTTCAACCGCCGGGTGCTCTCGGTCCGCGGCGACGACCTGCGGGCGCTCGCGGTCATCCAGGACGTCCCGCCCGACGAGTTGGTCGAACGCCTGCGCGAGCTCGGGGTCCTGCAGGACGCCTGAGACGGCTCGCGGCGGTACCCGGTCCGCTCAGTTCTGCTCGCCGGCGACCTCGTCGCACAACGGGCTCTCGCTCACGGCGGGCTCGGTCGCGTCGTCGCACGCCTCGGCCAGGAACACGTGCGGCTCGACGTCCCCGAGCGCGTCGGGGTGCTCGGCGGACGCGGCCGTGAACGACGCGATGTCGTCACAGGCCGCCACGGCCGCCATCAGTGCGGCCTGCCCGTCCTCGGCCGTCTCGGCGTCGGCGAACGCCTGCTCGCAGGCCTCGCCGGCCGCAGCCGGGTCCTGTTCGGCCGTCTCGTCGTCCCGCGGCGGTGGCGCGTCGCTGGCGTCGGTCTCCTCCGGACCTCCCGAACAGGCCGCCAGGAGCAGGCCCGCGGCGCAGGTGGTGAGCAGTCGGGAACGGCGCAGGCGCATGGTCGCGATACCCCCGGGGGTCGGCGTGCGATCGGGCAGAGCCGCAGCATGGCCGCGCACGCGAGCGCGCGCAGCCGCCGGCAGCGTCCCGATGGTCGGGGTGGCGGTGCCCGGCTCGGCCATCGGTCGGTGCGGCTACCCTGCCCCGCATGGACGATTCCTCGAAGCGTGGATCCGGTTCCGGTGGCCGAAACGGTCGCCGGAACGCCGGCGACGGTGCCTCCCGCGGTGGTGGGGGCACGCGCGGCGGCGCCCGGGGTGGTGCCGGAGGCGGGCGTGGAGGTGCCGGTGGGCAGGGGGGTCGTCACGGCGCCCCCGCCGGCCGCCGCGGTGGCCGCTCCGCACCGACCGAGAACGAGACCGTCAGTCAGCTCGCCGGTCCGCTCGAGAAGGTGCTCAAGCGGCTCCCGGAGACCCAACGCCGGGTCCTCGAGCTGCGCATGGGGCTGACCGACGGGCACCCGCACGACCTCGCCGACACCGCCCGCACCCTGGGGCTGTCGATGAGCGAGGCCCGTGACATCGAGAAGCGCGCCTTCGAGCACATCCGCGAAGCCGTACCGCTGCAGCAGTTGCAGCGCTTCCTGCCGCGCTGACGTGTCGTCGCTCCAGGAGCTGGTCGAGAACCACGGTGGCCTCTTCGGCGCCGCGGTCGACACCCTGCAGGCGATCGTCTCCGACTGGCAGATCCTCGCCGACCTGTCGTTCGCGGACCTGCTGATGTTCTGTCGCGACCCGTCCAGCGGTGAGCTGACGGTCGTGGCGCAGATGCGCCCCTACACGGCGCAGACCATCTACTACGACGATCTGGTCGGGACCGTCTTCGGCCCGCAGGAGCGGTCGGCCGTCCAGCGCGCCTTCGACGGCGGACGGATCGTCCGTGACGGCGAGCCGGACTGGTCCACCGGGGTGCCGGTGCGCGAGGAGGCGATCCCGGTCCCCTTCGAGGGCGAGGTCATCGCCGTGGTCACCCGGGAGGCCAACCTCTCGATGGTGCGCGCGCCGTCCCAGCTCGAGCTGACCTATCTCCAGGTCGCCAACGAGCTGTCCAACATGCTCGCCGACGGTTCGTTCCCCTTCCCCGGCGAGGACCCCGAACGCGAGCTCGCCCCCCGGGTCGGTGACGGCCTGCTCCGGGTCGACCCGAGCGGGACGGTCGTCTACGCGTCCCCGAACGCGATCAGTGCCTACCGGCGACTCGGGGTCGTCGACAACATCCTGGGCCGCAACCTCGGGGACTTCGACCTCGACGACGTTGCCGTGCTCGAGGCGTTGGCGGACGGGGAACCGCTCGAGTCCGAGGTGGAGGCCAGGGGCGCGGTCGTCCTGCGGCGTCTGCTACCGCTCACGCGTGAGCACCACGTCCTGGGGGGCCTGATGCTCATCCGGGAGGTCACCGAGCTGCGGCGTCACGAGCGATTGCTGCTCTACAAGGACGCCACGATCCGCGAGATCCACCATCGCGTGAAGAACAATCTGCAGACGGTGGCGTCACTGCTCCGGCTGCAGTCGCGGCGGTTGACCTCCGACGAGGCCCGCGACGCGCTGGGGGAGTCGGTCCGCCGGATCTCCTCGATCGCCCTCGTGCACGAGACCCTCTCGCAGGACTCACGGCAGCGGGTCAGCTTCGACAAGGTCGCGCAGCGGCTGATCGACATGCTCTCGACCGGCCTGACCGATCCGGAGCGGCCCGTGCGCATGCTGCTGGACGGCGGTGCGGGTGAGCTGCCCGCCGAAGTGGCCACCCCGCTCGCCCTGGTGCTCTCGGAGCTGTTGCAGAACTCGGTCGAGCACGCGTTCCCGACCCGCGGTGGCGACATCGTCGTCGCACTCGAGCGACGTTCGGCGAGTCTGCACCTGGAGGTGTGTGACGACGGCGTCGGCGTCCCCGACGGCTGGTCGCTGGAGCGCGATGCCAACCTCGGGCTGCGGATCGCCGCGACCCTGGTGGAGTCCGAGCTCGGCGGGACGCTGGAGGTGCGCCGACGCACCGACGCGACGGGAACGGTCTGCGAGTCCCTGCTGCCCCTGCCCCGCTGAGGCCGCCCGGGCCGTCCGTCGCCGGACACGCGTCGACCCCGGTCCGCGTGGCGCCGTCGGGGCGCCGCACGGTTGCCGGGGTCGTCTCGCGTGCTGCGGGTGCGGGTGCATCGTGGGCCCGTCCTCGCGTCGTTCGCGCGGGGCCCGCGTCGTGTCAGCTCGCCATACGGCGGCGGCGCTGACGGGCACGCTTGAGGGTGCGGCGCTCGTCCTCGGTGAGGCCGCCCCAGATGCCGGCGTCCTGGTTGGTGCTCAGTGCCATCTCGAGGCACTGCTCACGGACGTCACAACGGGTGCAGACCCGCTTGGCAGCGTCGGCCTGCTCGACCGCCGGGCCGGTCGTCCCGATCGGGAAGAACAGCTCCGGGTCCTCGTCGATGCACGCGGCGCGGCTTCGCCAGTCCATGGGTCTTCTCCCTGTCGACGTCGCCGAGGTCCCCGGGCACGCCTCGGGGCCGGGCGACGGAGAACGTCAGGTGGGTGGGGTGGGTGGGGCCGGGCCCGAGCAGGAGGCGACCGCCAGGTGGCCTCCGCCGTGTGAACTCGCGAAGAACTCGCTCACCGAGGGGGACCTGCGGGGCACGGCCGTCGGCTTGTGAACGAATTCTCGAACCCGGAACGGGACCGTAACGTTCCTGGAGCACAAGTCAAGGGGTTGGTCGGAGGAGTGCTTGCCGTTGCGTGCAGGCGAGCGATGACCGCACGAGCCGGGCCGGGCGCCGAACGCGACGCGGGCCGCCTGTGCCGATTGGCCCGGAACGCGGCGTTGGGAGGGGCCAGGCAGCGGACAGCCGCGACTGCGGCGCGGACGACGACGCTCAGGCGAGCACGCGGAGCGCGTCCGGGACGGCCGCGAAGGTCACCTGGAGGTGCTCACCGGAGTAATCACCGTCCACCATCAGTGGCAACGGCTCGGGTGACGAGAGGGTGAACGCCGCCAGGTCGTGGACGTAGTCCAGGCCCTTGGCCCGCACGTGCTCGCCGTCGCGGAAGACCCGGTTGAGGATGCGCAGCAGCGCGACGGTGGACACCCGCCGGATGCCCACCAGGTCGAGGCCGAGATCGAACGACGCCCGGGGGTGGACGTGCATCGGCCGCGGCCCGAGGAAGGTGTAGGGATCGGTGTTGGCCACGACCGCCACCAGGTACGGACCCGCGACGCTGCCGTCGGCGTGGTGCAGGGTGATGCGCGGGCATCCGCGGCCTTCACCCACGAACCACTCGCGGGTCGTGGAGGCCACGAAGGCGGCCTGACGGAACACGCGTTTGACCTGCGGGTGCTGTTCGACGTGGCGGACGACCGCGGCGTCGAAGCCGAAGCCGGCGTTGAACCCGAACCAGCGCTCGTTGGCCCGTCCGAGCGTGATCCGGCGGGTGCGGTCGGCCCGCAGGTGCTCGAGCAGGACCGAGGTCGCCGCGACCGCGTCGTTGGGCAGCCCGAGCGAGCGCGCGAGCACGTTCGCGCCCCCGCCAGGGATGATCCCGAGCCGGACGTCGGTGCCCACCAGTGCCTGCAGGACCTCGTTGGCGGTGCCGTCGCCGCCGAGGGCGAACACCGCGTCGACCCCTTCGTGCACGGCGCCGGCGACGATGTGCGTCGCATGTCCGCGTTGCTTGGTCGGCTGCACGTCGAGCTCGACCGCCGACGCCAGCGCCGAGGCGATGACGTCACGGACCCGGTCGTCGGTCGTGGTCGCGTTCGGGTTGAACAGCAGCAGCGCGCGCACCGGGCCCGTCAGTCCAGGGCCGTGGCGAGGTCGGCGAGCAGGTCGTCGACCGACTCGATGCCCACCGAGATGCGCAGCAGGTCGTCGGCGACCTCGAGGTCGGTGCCCACCACCGAGGCGTGGGTCATGATGCCGGGGTGCTCGATCAGGCTCTCGACGCCGCCGAGCGACTCGGCCAGGAAGAACAGGCGCGTGCCCTCCGCGACACGGCGGGCGGCCTCGACCCCGCCGGCGACCCGGAAGCTGATCATGCCGCCGAACCCGGTCATCTGCCGGGCCGCGAGCTCGTGACCCGGGTGGTCGGACAGACCCGGGTAGAGGACCTGCTCGACCCGGTCGTGGTCGGCGAGGAACTCGGCGATGCGGCCGGCGTTGGCACAGTGGCGGTCCATGCGCACACCGAGCGTCTTGATGCCACGCAGGGTGAGCCACGAGTCGAACGGGCCGGGCACCGCGCCGACGGCGTTCTGCAGGAAGGCGAGGTCGGCGGCGGTCTGCGCGTCGGTGCACGCCGCGCCCCCGACCACGTCCGAGTGCCCGCCGAGGTACTTGGTGGTGGAGTGCACCACCAGGTCGGCACCGAGGTCGGTGGGGCGCTGCAGGTAGGGCGTGGCGAAGGTGTTGTCGGCGACCAGCCAGGCGTCCCGGTCATGGGCCAGCTCGGCCAGCGCGGCCAGGTCCAGCACCTTCAGCAGTGGGTTCGAGGGCGTCTCGGCCCACACGAACCGGGTGGTCGGCCGGAAGGCCGCCGCGACCGCGTCGAGGTCGGTCAGGTCGACCGCGGACACCTCGATGCCGTAGCGGGCGTGCACCTTGCTGATCAGGCGCCACGTGCCGCCGTAGACGTCGTTGGCCATGACGACGTGGTCGCCGGGAGCGAGCAGGCGCAGCACCGCGTCCTCGGCGGCGAGACCCGAGGCGAAGCACACCGCCTGCTCGGTTCCCTCGAGGCTGGCCAGGCACTCCTGCAGGGCGGTGCGCGTCGGGTTGCCGGTGCGGGCGTACTCGTAGCCGGTGTGCTCACCGACGCGGGGCTGGGCGAAGGTGGAGGTCTGGTAGATCGGGACCACCACCGCGCCGGTGCGCGGCTCGGGTTCCTGACCGACGTGGATGGCGCGGGTCTCGAACTGCATCGCGGAAGCCTTCAGCGGGTGGCGAGGAACGTCAGCAGGTCGGCGCGGGTGAGCACGCCGACGGCGCGGCCGGCGTCGTGCACGACCACCGCCGGCGCGCCCGTGGCCAGGCCCGCCAGCACGTGGTCGAGCGCGTCGTCGGTGGCGGCGGTCGCCAACGGGGGCTGCATGACCTCGATGACCGGCTTGCTCATCGCCTCCGGGTCGCGCAGCGCCGCGTCGAGCAGGGCGTTCTCGCGCACCGAGCCGAGGATGTCGTCGGCGGTCGCGTCGTCGTGGACCCCCTCGCGGAACACCGGCATCTGGCTCACGCCGTACTCCTTGAGCAGCGAGATCGCCTGGGACACCTGCTCGCCCGGGTGCAGGTGGACCAGGGGCGGCAGCTCGGCGCCCTTGGCGTGCAGCACGTCACCCACGGTGCCGGCACCCGAGGCGTGCTCGACGAACCCGTGCTCGGCGAGCCAGCGTTCGTCGTAGAACTTCGACAGATAGCCGCGGCCCGAGTCGGGCAGCAGGACGACGATGGTCGCGTCCTCGGGCTGGTCCCTGGCGTACTCGAGCCCGGCCCACAGCGCCGTCCCGCACGAGCCACCGACGAGGATCCCCTCCTCACGGGCGCAGCGGCGGGCGGTCAGGAACGAGTCGCGGTCGCTGACCCGGTACCAGTGGTCGACGATCGCCGGATCGAAGGTCTGCGGCCAGAAGTCCTCGCCGATGCCCTCGACGAGGTAGGTGTGGACCTCGTCACCGGAGTACAGCGAGCCCTCCGGGTCGGCACCGACGATCTGCACCGACGCGTTCCTGTCCTTCAGGTAGCGCCCCACGCCCGTGGCGGTCCCGCCGGTGCCGACGCCGCACACGAACGCGTCGATCAGCCCGTTGGTCTGTCGCCACAGCTCCGGGCCGGTGGAGAACACGTGGGTCTGCGGGTTGGCCTGGTTGAAGTACTGGTTGGGCTTGAACGCGTTGGGCTGGGCGGCGAGCCGGTCGGACACCGAGTAGTAGGAGCGCGGGTCGTCGGGTTCGACCGAGGTCGGGCAGACCACCACCTCGGCGCCGTAGGCCCGCATCAGCGAGATCTTGTCGGTCGAGACCTTGTCGGGCACCACGAACACGCACCGGTAGCCCTTGCGGGCGGAGGCGATCGCGAGGCCGACGCCGGTGTTGCCGGAGGTCGGCTCGACGATCGTGCCCCCGGGATGGAGCACCCCGGCCGCCTCCGCCGCCTCGATCATCGCGATGCCGATGCGGTCCTTGACGCTGCCGCCCGGATTGAGCATCTCGAGCTTGGCCAGCAGCGTCGGGCCGACGTCCTTCGACAGCCGGTCGAGGCGCACGAGCGGCGTGTCGCCCATGAGCGCGAGCAGGTCGGGTGCGACCTCCCGCCCGCGTTCGTCGACGTGCCGGCGCGGTCCTGCCAGCGGATCGTGGTCGATGCCGACCGTGCGGGAGTACAGGGAACGGTCGGACACGTCGAGGGGGGCGGACATGCAGGCCTCGCAGGCGGTCGGTGCGCCCGACGGCGCGACCCCGAGGGTCGACCCGTGCCGTCGCGAACCGTCGTGAGCGCGGTGGACACACCCGAGCGTAGTGCCCGGCCCGACCGCGACCGACACGCGGACGGGACGTGTGCCCGTGACCGGCCGGCCGGCCTCCTGCCGGTCCTGTGCTATCGATGCACCCGAATGCAGGAGGAGTGGCATGGCCAGTGCGACCGCGGCGGGAGGCCGGCGCAGCGTCGATCGCCTGGCGCGTGCCGGCTTCACCGCGAAGGGCGTGCTCTACGCCGTGCTGGGTGTGCTCGCCGTTCGGTTGGCGGCCGGTAGCGCGCCCGAGGAGGTGGACCAGCAGGGGGCCATCACCCTCGTGGCGCGGCAGCCCTTCGGTCGCGCGTTGGTGACGGTGCTCGCGCTCGGCCTGAGCGGCTACGCGCTGTTCCGTGCCTGGCAGAGCGTGCGGGGCGCCTCGGCGCGCGTCAGCTCGCTGCCGGGCTGGCTCGCGCGGCTGACGTTCGCCGCCCGGGCGGCGTTGTACGGGACCCTCGCGGTGCTGGCCTGGTGGGAGGCCTCGGGTCAGGGCCACGGGGCCGAGGGCGCCGAGGAGAGTCTGACCGCCCTCGCCCTGGCTCGACCGGGGGGACGGCTGGCCGTCGCGGCGGTCGGGTTCGGGGTGCTGGTGGTCGGGGTGGTCCAGCTGCGCGAGGCGTGGAGCGCGGCCTTCCGCGACCACGTCGACGTGCAGGCACTGGCGGGTCGCACCCGCCGTCGACTCGAGTTCGTCGGTCGCGTCGGCTACGCGGCCCGGGGGGTGGTGTTCCTGCTCGCCGGTGGCTTCGTGGGGCTGGCGGCCTGGCGGCACGACCCGGAGGCCGGCGTGGGTCTCGACAACACGCTGCAGCAGGTGGTCGAGGCGCCCTACGGCCGTCTCCTGCTCCCGTTGCTCGGCGTCGGCCTGGTCGTGTTCGGCGCGTTCTGCCTGGTCGAGGCCCGCTACCTGCGGCCCGTGCACGCGGACTGAGTTCCCGGTGTCCCGGCGGCACGGCCCGGTAGCGTGCGCGCCGGCCGTCGACCGCGGCCGCCGCGTCGTTGCGAGGGGGTCCCGGTGACGGATGTCGAGGTCACGCCGGACGGTTCGCCGGTACCGATCTACCTCGCGATCCCGGCGGAGCGCGACTTCGCCCCGGTGCTCGACGACCTCTACCCCGGCGCGAGCGTGCTCGACCTGGGATGCGGGGTCGGACGGCTCGCCAACGAGCTGGCGCGACGCGGCCACGAGGTGGTCGGGGTCGACGAGTCCGCCGAGATGCTCGCCCACCTCGCCCCGGGCGTCGAGGGCGTGCAGGCCCGCATCGAGCAACTCGACCTCGGCCGCCGCTTCTCGGCGGTGGTGCTGGCCAGCCACCTGGTCAACACCGCCGACCGCGACGAACGGCGCGCCCTGCTGCTGGCCGTCGCCCGACATCTGGCCCCGGGTGGGTCGGCCTACCTCGAGCACTGGAACCCGGCGGCGATCGACGACCTGCGTGACGGTGAGGGCACGGCCGGCGAGGTCACGCTGCGGTTCCGGCTGCTCGAGCAGCGCGGGGCGAGCTTCGACGCCGCAATCACCTACGTGCTCGGCGAGCGGGAGTGGACCCAGCACTTCACCGCGGAGGTCCTCGACGAGGACGGGCTCGACGCCTCGCTCGCGCAGGCCGGACTCGAGCGGTTCGGGCGGCTCGACGAGAAGTGGTTGCTCGCCACGCACTGACGCCACACACACGGACGCCACCAGCACGGACCGCTCGCCGTGGTTCCCGCCGACCCCCACCGACGACGGCGGCGCCGGAACGCACGAACGGCCGTCGAGCATCGCTCGGCGGCCGGCCGGTGGTACCCCCGGTAGGAATCGAACCTACGCTTCTGGCTCCGGAGGCCAGTGCTCTATCCACTGAGCTACGGGGGCGGGTCGTTCGCGACGGCGCGGGGCCGCACCGGCACCAGCGTTCGCGGACGCACACCGTAGCACGCACGCCAGACGGCCCGAACGCGCGGCCCGAGCGCACCGGCACGGCGGTCGGGGAGACGCGACCTGACACGCGTGTCGACGGGATAGCGTTCGCGCCCGGAGGTGAGGGGCCTTGGTGCGCGTGCTCGCTGTGGACGACGATCCCACCATCCTGCGTCTGCTCCAGGTGAACCTGGAGATGGAGGGGCACGAGGTGCTGCTCGCTGACAACGGGCGGGTGGCGCTGGACACCATCCGTGCCCAGCAGCCCGAGGTCGTCCTGCTCGACGTGATGATGCCGGAGATGGACGGGTTCCAGGTCTGCGAGGCCGTGCGCGCCGACCCCGAGCTGACCGCCACCCCGATCGTGTTCGTCTCGGCGCGGGCCCAGCAGGCGGACCTCGACCGCGGTTTCGCCAGCGGTGCGGACGCCTACATCACCAAGCCGTTCGACCCGGTGGACCTCGTCGAGACCATCGAGCGGCTCGCGGCCGGCCGCCGCTGACGGGCACACGGTGCACGTCGTGGCCGCCGACCCGTAGGCTGCCCGCCCGGTGCGTCCGCGGCGCGTCGCCGACGTCGGTGCCCGACGCCCGTCGTCGTCCTGCGGCGATCCCGAGTTCCTGTCCGTCCCCTCTCCCGCCGGAGCGTCGCCATGGCCCGCCCCGAACTGCTCGACCCCGTTCTCGCCGACCTCGCCGGCCGGATCCGATCGGCGCTGGGAGCGGCCGGCCTGCCCGAGGCGGACCCCGATCTCGAGCGCCCACGCCAGGCCGAGCACGGGGACTGGGCGACGACCGTTCCGCTGCGGCTGGCCAAGCCGGCCAAGCGCCCGCCGCGGGAGATCGCGCAGGCCATCGTCGACCACCTCGAACTGCCCGACGCCGTCGAGGCCGTCGAGATCGCCGGGCCCGGCTTCGTCAACTTCCGGCTCGCGCACCGCTACCACCAGGACCTGGTCCGGCACGTGATCGCGCAGGGGGAGGCGTTCGGTCGCCGCCACCGCGACGCCCGGGAGCGGGAGACGATCAACCTCGAGTTCGTCTCGGCGAACCCCACCGGCCCGCTGCACGTCGGCGCCGGTCGGTGGGCCGCCGTCGGCGACGCGATCGCCGCCCTGCTCGAGGCCGACGGGCACGAGGTGACGCGCGAGTACTACGTCAACGACGCGGGGGAGCAGATCCGGCGCTTCGGGGAGTCGGTCGTGCTCACCGCCCGCGGACTGCCGCTCGGCGAGGGCCACTACCGCGGCAGCTACCTGCCCGAGCTCGTCGAGCAGGTGCGGGCCGAGCACGGCGAGGACGTCTTCGAGCACGTGCCCGACGCCGACATCGAGCTCGGTGGTGGGGTCGAGCACGACGGTGCCGGCGAGGACGGGCTGGTCGAGGACGCCGCGACCGGCGCCGACCCGCGGATCGACCCTCGCATCGGCGCCCGGGTCGGGGTCCTGGCCGTCGAGGCGATGCGCCAGCGCATCGCCGGCCAGATGCACCAGCTCGGGGTCGACTTCGACGTGTGGTTCTCGGAGCGCACCCTGCACGACACCGGGTCGATCGACGCGGCGATCGCCCAGCTGACCGACGACGGACGCACCTACGAGTCCGAGGGCGCGACCTTCCTGCGCACCAGCGAGTTCGGGGACGACAAGGACCGCGTGATCGTGCGCTCCGACGGTCGCCCGACCTACTTCGCGGCCGACTGCGCCTATCTGCGCGACAAGTGGGCCCGCGTGACCGGCGGCGACGCCGGTGGGGGCGGGCGGCTGTACTACCTGCTCGGGGCCGACCACCACGGCTACGTGGGACGGCTGCTCGCCGCCGCGGAGTGCCTGGGCATCCCGCGCGAGCGGGTCGAGATCCGCATCGGCCAGCTGGTGAACCTGCTGCGCGGTGGGGAACCGGTGCGCATGTCCAAGCGCACCGGCGAGATGATCGCCCTCGACGAGGTCGTCGACGAGGTCGGCGCGGACGTGACCCGGTACCACTTCCTGCGCCAGGGCCTGGACACGATGGTCGACTTCGACCTCGAGGTGGTCGCGCAACAGTCGATGGAGAACCCGGTCTACTACGTGCAGTACGCCCACGCGCGCATCAACTCCCTGGTGCGCACCGCTGACGAACGCGGCTTCGAGGCGGGTGCGCCCGAGGACGCCGAACTGTCCCGGTTGACCCACCCGGCGGAGGTCGAGCTGCTGAGCGCCATGGCCCAGCTGCCGATCGTGGTCGACGACGCCGCCGAGCTGCGCGCCACCCAGCGCCTGGCCCGCTACGCCGAGGACCTGGCCGCGACCTTCCACCGCTTCTACACCGAGTGCCGGGTGCTGGTCGAGGGTGACGAGGCGCTGAGCCGGGCGCGCTACTGGCTGGCGGTCGCCGCCCGGCAGGTGCTGGCCAACGCGCTGGGCCTGCTGCGGGTCACCGCCCCGGAACGGATGTGACGATGACTGCCGGACCCTGGCCCCTGACGGCCGAACGGGACGCCGACGGGGGACTGCACGTCGGTGGTGTCGCCCTGTCCGAGCTCGCCCGCGAGCACGGCACCCCGCTGTGGGTCGTCGACGAGGCCGACCTGCGCGAGCGGTGCCGCACCTACCGCGCGGGGTTCCCGGGTGTCGAGGTCGCCTACGCGTCCAAGGCGTGGTGCACCACCGCCGTCCTGCAACTCGTCGACGAGGAGGGCCTGCTGGTCGACGTCGTCTCCGGTGGGGAGCTGCACACGGCGCTGGTCGCGGGGGTGGACCCGTCGAGGATCGTGCTGCACGGCAACAACAAGTCGCTGGTCGAGCTCGACCGGGCGCTCGAGGTCGGCGTCGGGCGCATCGTGGTCGACTCGTTCGAGGAGCTCGACCGGCTCGAGCGGCTCGCCGCCGCGCGCGACACGATCGCGTCTGTCTGGCTGCGCATCACGCCCGGCATCGACGCGCACACGCACGAGTACGTTCGTACCGGACACGACGACTCGAAGTTCGGGTTCACGCTGTCGCTCGGTCTGGCCGACCGCGCCGTCGCCCGCGCCCGGGACCTCGAGCACGTCGAGGTCGTCGGCCTGCACGCCCACATCGGCTCGCAGATCTTCGGTACCGATCCGTTCGTCGCCAACGCCGAGGTGATGCTCGACCTGCTCGCCCGCTGGCGCGACGAGCTCGGCGTGACGCTGGCCGAGCTCAACCTCGGCGGCGGCATGGGCATCCGCTACACCCACGAGGACCATCCGGTCGAGGTGGCGCGCTACGGCGAGGCGGTCCTGCACGCGGTGGACGAGCGGTGCCGGCGACGGGGACTCGAGCGGCCGCGGTTGGTGGTCGAACCCGGCCGCGCGATCGTCGGCCCGTCCACGCTCACCCTCTACGAGGTCGGGACCATCAAGGTGCTGCCCGGTCTACGGACCTACGTCAGCGTGGACGGGGGCATGTCCGACAACATCCGTCCGGCGCTCTACGACGCCGAGCACGAGGTGGCGCTCGCCAACCGGCTCGGGGCCGACGACCCGATCTCCACCACGGTGGTGGGCAAGCACTGCGAGTCCGGTGACCTCGTCCGCGAGCACGCGTCGTTGCCGGCCGACGTGGCCGTCGGGGACCTGCTCGCCGTCGCGGCCACCGGTGCCTACACCGAGTCGATGGCGTCCAACTACAACCGTCTCCCGCGCCCCGCCGCCGTGCTCGTCCGCGACGGCCAGGTCCGCACGATCATCCGACGCGAGACGCTCGACGACCTGGTCGCACGCGACGTCCCGTTGCGCTGAGCGGCGGGGACTCCGAGCTGGAAGGACGAGGCCGTGGGCGGCAGCGGAGGTCTGCGCCGGGTCGACGAGCGGTTGGGCCTGGCCGTGCTGCGCACGTCGCTGTCGGGTCGGTCGCTGGTCACCTACGCACGCGACCACGTCAGCGTCCGGACCCCGTCGCGTCCCGACTTCCGCGACGGCAACACCCTCGACCTGCTGGCGGTGCCGACCCCCGACGACCTCGAGCGCTGGACGACGCGCTTCGACGAGACGATCGGTGTCCTCGGTGCCCGGCAGGCCCGCCTGCGGTGGGAGGTGCCGCTGCCCGACGACGCGCCGCCGGCCGCTCCGACCCCGGACCCGGCGTTGCGACGCGCGGCCGACGTGCTGGGGTTGCACCTCGAACCCCTGACCGTGCTGCTGCTCGACGAGCTGCACGCCCCCCCGGCCGCGCCCGTCACGATCGCACCCGTCCCGCCGCCGTCGGCGGTGGACCCGCAGCCGACCGACCGTCGTTGGCACGCGGCGACGGTGCTGTACCGCTACGACGCCGACGACGTCGGTGATCCCGAGCGGTGGCGGGCCTGGGACGAGGAGTTCGTCGCCTGGAGCGTCGACGTGCAGCGGGAGCTCGCGACGGCCGAGCGCGCCCAGGTGTGGGTCGCGCAGCGGCACGGTGCTCCGGTCGCCCGCGCCACGCTCGTCCACGACCGCCAGGGGCTCGCGGCCGTCGAGGACGTGATCGTCCACCCCGTGCACCGGGGGCTCGGGGTCGCCGCCGCGCTGACCCACGCCGCGGTCACCGGCCATCTGCACCTCGAGCCCGACGCACGCGTCGGGGTCGGTGCCGAACCGGGCGGACGTGCCGAACAGATCTACCGCCGCCTCGGCTTCGTCCCGCACGCCACGGTCTGGACCGCGACCGGCCGTCACCTGCGCCCGTAGGCTCGGCGTGTCCCGCGGACGGGCACGGGCGGGCTGGTGCGCACGGATAGGCTCGCGTCCCTCTCGCACCGTCGACACGAGGCACGCCCCTTGGACCGTGTTCTGCGCATCGGCCTGCTCGGCTGTGGCACCGTCGGGGGCGGTGTCGTCACGCTGCTGTCCGGCGAGGTCGACGACATCACGGCCCGGACGGGCGCGCGTCTCGAGGTGGTCCGCATCGCGGTCCGCGACCTCGACAAGGCGAGCGCCCGGGGACTGCCGGTGTCCCGGGACGTCTTCACCACCGACCCCTCGGCCGTGGTCGAGGACCCGGACGTCGACGTGGTCGTCGAGGTGATGGGTGGGCTCGACCCCGCGGGGGGCCTGATCCGTCGGGCCCTCGAGCTGGGCAAGCCGGTCGTCACCGCGAACAAGGAACTGGTCGCCGACGCCGGGCCGGAGCTGTACGAGGCCGCACGGGCTGCCGGTGTCGACTTCGCCTACGAGGCCGCCGTCGCGGGGGCGATCCCCATCATCCGCCCCCTGAAGGAGTCGCTGGCGGGCGATCGCGTCACGCGGGTGGTCGGCATCCTCAACGGCACGACGAACTACATCCTCACGAAGATGAGCGAGGAGGGTGCCGACTACGCCGAGGTGCTGGCCGACGCGCAGAGGCTCGGGTACGCCGAGGCCGACCCGACCGCCGACGTCGGTGGCCACGACGCCGCCGCGAAGTGCGCGATCCTCGCCTCGTTGGCGTTCGACACCGTCGTGCATGCCTCCGACGTGTTCCGCGAGGGCATCGCCGCCATCACCGCCACCGACCTGCGCGTGGCCGACCGGCTCGGCTACGTCGTCAAGCTCGTCGGGATCGCCAGCGAGGTCGACGACCGGGTCGGCGCCCGCGTCCATCCGGTGTTCCTGCCCAAGGAGCACCCGCTGGCCAGCGTCCGTGACGCGTTCAACGCCGTGTACGTCGAGGCCGAGGCCGCCGGTCAGCTGATGTTCTACGGCCGTGGGGCCGGCGCGATGCCGACCGCCTCGGCCGTCGTCGGCGACGTCATCGACGTGGCGCGCAACCTGCTGCAGACCGCCCGCGGCGCCGCCGAGTCGGTGCACCGCGCGAAGGCGATCCGCCCCATCGAGGACCTGCAGACCCAGTACTACGTGCTGCTGGCCGTCGACGACCAGGCCGGCGTGCTGGCCGACGTGGCCCGGACCTTCGGTGACCACGGCGTGTCGATCGCGCAGGTGTGGCAGGAGGGTGCGGGCGACTCGGCCCAGCTGGTGCTGATCACCCACCGGGCGCGGGAGGGCGACCTGCAGCAGACCGTCGGTGCCCTGGCCGCGATGACCAACGTCCGCAGCGTCGCCAGCGTGCTGCGGGTCGAGTCGGAGGTGTTCGCGTCATGACCGGCCTGTCCGTCCCCGGATCCGGCGCCGAGCAGCGCGGCCCCCACGTCTGGCGGGGCATCATCGAGGAGTACCGCGACCGCATGCCGGTCACCGACGCCACGCCGGTCGTGACCCTGCGCGAGGGCGGCACCCCGCTGATCCACTCGGAGGCGCTCTCGGCGCTGACCGGGTGCGAGGTGCACCTGAAGTTCGACGGTTCCAACCCCACCGGTTCCTTCAAGGACCGGGGGATGACCATGGCCATCACCAAGGCCAAGGAGGAGGGGGCCGAGGCCGTCCTGTGTGCCTCGACGGGCAACACCTCGGCCTCCGCGGCCGCCTACGCCGGCAAGGCCGGGCTCACCTGCGGGGTGATCATCCCCAAGGGCAAGATCGCCATGGGCAAGCTCGCCCAGGCGTTGGTCCACGGTGCCAAGGTGATCCAGATCGAGGGCAACTTCGATCAGGCGCTGACGCTGTGCCGAAAGCTGGCCGACACCTATCCGGTCGGGCTCGTCAACTCGGTCAACCCCTACCGGATCGACGGCCAGCGCTCCGGTGCCTGGGAGATCGTCGACCAGCTCGGCCGGGCGCCCGACGTGCACTGCATGCCGGTCGGCAACGCCGGCAACATCACCGCCTACTGGCGTGGGTACCGCGAGTACGCCGCCGACGGGCTGACGGGGGGCCTGCCCGTGATGCGGGGCTACCAGGCCGCCGGAGCGGCACCGCTGGTGCTCGGCCACCCGGTCGAGAAGCCGCAGACGATCGCCACCGCGATCCGCATCGGCAACCCCGCCTCCTGGGAACCGGCCGTCGAGGCCGCCCGGGACTCGGGGGGCTCGATCCGCTCGGTGACCGACCGCGAGATCATCGCCGCCTTCCGTCAGCTCGCCCGCGCCGGCGTGTTCGCGGAGATGGCCTCGGCCTCGTCGGTCGCCGGACTGCTGCAGTTGCACGCCGCCGGGGAACTGGAGCCCGGGCAGACGGTCGTGTGCGTGCTGACCGGGCACGGGCTCAAGGACCCGGAGTGGGCGATCGCCGGGGCGGCCGACCCGGTGACCATCCCCGCGGAGCTCGACGCCGCAGCCCGCGAACTCGACCTCGTGTAGCCGCGGGCCGGCGGTCGACACCGCGTGACGGCAGGACCGGCGCTCGACGCTCCGGGCACGAAAGGGACAGCGGAGGTGCGAACTCGCCGCGCGCGGCTCGTGGTGGCCCTGGGGGCCGTGCTCGTGGTGTGGGGGGTCGCCGCGGGAGTCCTGGCCGGGACCGCGGCGCTCGAGTTGCGCGAGACCCGTGCACAGCTGTCGGCCACGGAGCGTGCGCTGCGCTCGACCGACCTCTCCGGTGCGCGCGCCTCGCTGGCACGGGCGACCGAGGGGGCCGGAACGGCCGCCTCCCGGCTCGGCTCCCCCCTGCTGGCGCCGGCCCGTGCGCTGCCGGTGGTCGGTGACGACCTGCGCTTCACGGTGCGCCTGAGCGAACGGCTGCACGAGGTCGGTGCACCGGCCACCGAACTGCTCGCGGTGGCGTCGGCGATCGTGCACGACGAGCGTGACTCGGGCGGCGTCGGGGTCGTCCCGGTGGCCTACGTGCAGGAGCTCACGCCGCCGTTGCGTGCCAGTGCGCTCGCCCTGCGACGGGCGGTCAACGACGTGGGAGCCACGGCGGAGCACGGGCTGCTCGGGCCGGTGCTCGACGTGCGCACCCAGTTCCTCGAGGTCGCCGGCCCGGCCGCCGAGCTGCTCGAGCAGGCCGCGGACGTCGCCGAGGTGGTTCCCGGATTCTTCGGCGCCGACGAGCCGCGTCGCTACCTGCTGGTGGCCTCGACGCTCTCGGAGCTGCGCGGGTCCTCGGGCCTGCTCGGTTCCTACGCGCTGCTCGAGGTCAGCGACGGGGCACTGCGTTTCGGGGAGTTCCACGACAGCGGCGACGACCCGTGGCTGGCGCGCGAGGTCGGGGGTCCGGCGGACTGGTACGTCGAGCGCTGGAGCCGCGTCGGCGCGTTGCGGCACTGGCACAGCGCCAACTTCACCGCCGACTTCCCGAGCGCCGCGCGCACCGTGCTCCAGCAGTGGGAGGCCCGCGGCAACGAGCCCGTCGACGGGGTGATCCTGGCCGACAGCCGGACGTTCGTCGGGGTCGCCGAGCGTTCTGGCGGGCTCGACGTGCCGGGGATCGGCACGCTCGAGCCCCATCGGGTGCAGGAGTTCGTCGGCGTCGAGGCGTACGGCGTGTTCGACGACCAGGAGCAGCGCAAGGCCGTGCTCGGCGCGGTCGCCGCCGCGACCTTCACCGAACTGCTCGCCCTGCTCGAGGACGAGGACGTGGTCGCGACCGCCGAGCTGCTGGCCGGGCTCGCCCGCGAGGGCAGCGTCCGGGTCTACTCGGTCGACGAGGACACCCAGCGGGTGTTCGACCAGGTCGGGGTCGGCGGCGCACTGGCTGCGGCGCCGCAGGAGTTCGCCGGGATCCTGGTCAACAACGTGGCCGGCAACAAGGTCGACTACTTCGGCGAGCGACGGGTCCACCACGAGGTGTCGCTCCGGCCCGACGGTGGAACGCGTGCGCGCATCGAGGCGACGTTCACCAACACCGCACCGACCGACGGGCTGCCGGACTACGTCCTCGGCCCGACCGTGGACCACCTCGGTCCTGGCGACAACGAGTCGCTGGTCACCTTGGTGTGCGGCACCGGCTGCCAGATCCTGCACGCACCGGGGGGTGCGCCCGCCCGCGGGAACGAGGCCGGTGCGACGGCCGTCGACGTGCGACTGCAGGTCCCCGCCGGCACGTCGCGCTCCCTGAGCTTCACGACCCAGACACCGCACGGCTGGCAGCGACGCGACGACGGCGGCATCGAGGTGCCCGTGCGGCACCTGCTGCAGACGACCGTCCCCGGGGTCACCTACACCATCGAGGTGCGGGTACCCCGCGGCTACTGGCCCGTGGACCTGCCCGAGGGTGCCGAGCACGCCGACGGGCGGGTCCGACTCGACGGGCACGGCGTGGGAGACCTCGAGGTTCCCGTGCGCTTCGCCCGGCTGGCGGCCGCCGGGGGGAGCTGAGGCCGGCCAGCGGCCTCGGCCGTTCGGTCATGCGGACAGGGACGGCGGCCGACGAGACGCACTGCTACGTTCCGGTCGGTCCGGACATGTTCTTCGCTGCGTTCCGGGTGGGTCCTCACGGACTCCAGAACGACTCAGAACGATGATCGGGGACGGCATGCGTCGACGGCTGACGGGGCTCGGAGTGGGGGCGGTCCTGCTGTCCTTCTCGGTGGCGCCAGCGGCCGTGGCACAGGTCGAGCCCTGCTATCCGGTGCCCGTCGAGGGTTGCCCGACCGACGACGGCGGGCTGGAGACCCCGCCCGAGGTCGACGACGAGGTGCTCGACGCACCTCCGCTCGAGGGCAGTTCCCCGGACGGTCCGGAAGGAATCGGTGACGGTGGGGTACCCGTCGCCGTCGGTGACGGTGAGCTGAGTCGGACCGGCGGGGACGCCGGCACGCTCACGGCCGTCGCGTTCCTCCTGCTGGCGGCAGGTGGCGTACTGCTGCGTCGGCTGACTCCCAGCCGCGTGCGCGGGAGCTGATCGCAAACCACGAGCTGACGCCGGAGCGTTCGATTCGAACCACGTGGCTGCTTCCGTCGGGATCCCGGCGGGTACCTCACCCACGCGTTCGTCTCGCACACGGGCCGGCTCTCGTACGGGGACGGGCGACATGCACCAGGAACGACGGTTCTTCGTCGACCCACCGGGTTCGCTCGGTGGCGTCCGCGACGACTACCCCCGGCTGGTCACCACCGACGACCTCGACCGGATCGAGGCGTCGGATCTGATCGAGGCACCGGAGGGCCCCGCCGCCGATCCTGCGGCGACGGAGCGGACCGAAGCCGAGGGGACCTCGCGAGCCCTGCCCCTGCGGCGCATCCTCGTGTTCGCCGACGCCGCGGCGTTGCTGGTGGGCTGGCTGGTCGCCCAGTTGGTCTTCGACCTGCGCACGGCGGGGGCGGAGACGGCGCCGGGCGGTCTGCGCGTGCTGGCCACCGTCGTCTTCGGGGTCGCGGCCGGGTTGTTCCTGTTCTCCGCCAACGGCCTGTACCGGCGCCGGGTCTGTCAGGTCCGCAGCGTCGAGGTGGCGCGGCTGCTCCGGGTCGTGGCCATGCTGACCGCACTGGCCGCCGTCGTCTCCGGCGGCGCCGGCACGGAGACGGCCATGCTCGTCGCCGGTACGGCTGCCGGCGTCTGGACCCTCGTGCTGCTGGTGGAACGCGGGTTCCTCCGGGAATGGATCCAGGGCTGTCGCGCGAGCGGCGAGTTCCGCGCGCCGGTCGTCGTGGTCGGCGCCGGCGACGACGCGCTGGCCACTGCGAGCTTCCTGGCCGAACATCCGGTACTCGGCTTCGACGTGTTGGGTGTGGTCGGACCGGTGCCACCTGGCACACCGGAGGGGCCGGCCTGGCTCGGCGACCACGAGGACGTCCGTGACGTCGCCCTGACGCACGGTGCCACCGGTGTGGTCGTCGATGGTGGCAGCCTCACGGGACGGCAGCTCAACGACACCCTGCGCCAGCTGGCCGACACCGACCTGCACGTGCACCTCTCGAGCGGTCTGCGTGGGGTGGACTGGCGGCGGATCACGGTCTCGCCGCTGGCCGACGAGACCTATCTCCACATCGCGCCCACCCGACTGAGCCAGGCGCAGCGGCTGGCCAAGCGGATCCTGGACGTCGGGGTGTCGGCGGGCGTGCTGCTGCTCGGTCTGCCGTTGCTCGCGGTGATCGCGCTCGCGGTCAAGGTCGCCGACGGCGGGCCCGTGTTGTTCCGTCAGACCCGGGTCGGTCAGGACGGCGAGCCGTTCACGGTGCTGAAGTTCCGCACGATGGCCGTGGACGCCGAGCGTCGCCTCGCCGAGCTGCAGGCGGGCAACGCCCGTTCCGGACCGTTGTTCAAGCTCGACCGGGATCCGCGGGTCACCCGCGTCGGACGGCTGCTGCGGGCGACCAGCCTCGACGAGATCCCGCAGCTGTTCAACGTGCTGGGCGGGTCGATGAGCCTGGTCGGGCCGCGTCCGGCGCTGCCGGAGGAGACCGTCCACTTCGACCCGGAGCTGGCCTCACGCACCCGGGTCAAGCCGGGCGTGACCGGGCTGTGGCAGGTCGAGGCACGGGACCTCGCGAGCTTCGACCTCTACCGGCGCTACGACCTGCTCTACGTGGAGAACTGGTCGCTCTCGCTCGATCTGGCGGTCATCGCCCGGACGGCGACCTCGGTCGTGGTCCGCGGCCTGCGTGCCCTGGTCCCGCAGCGGGGCGCGCCGCTCGAGTAGCCGGCGACCCCCGGGGGCGGTCGAGGACCGGTCCTCGGCGTCGGCTGGGTCGCGGTCTCGCGAGGACCACGCCGTCGCTACGCTCCGCGGCGCCGAGCGGCCGGAGGGGTTCGAGCATGCAGACGTCGACGGCTGGGGCGACGGGGGTCGCGGTCACGGCCCGGGTCCCCGCGACCACGGCCAACCTCGGCCCGGGCTTCGACGCCTTCGGGCTCGCGCTGGCGTGCGAGCTCGTGGTCCGTGCCGTGCCCGGCGGCGACGGCCCACGGGTGACCACGCGTGGCGAGGGCGCCGGTGAGGTCACCGAGGGCGACGACAACCTGGTGTGGCGCAGCCTGGAGCGGCTGTGCGTGGAGCAGGGTGTCGAGCCACCACCGGTGCGGCTCGAGGTGGTCAACGCCATTCCCCTGGAGCGTGGGCTGGGCTCGTCCTCGGCCGCGATCGTCGCCGGCCTCGTGCTGGGCCGAGCCCTGTGTGACGTCCGCGTCGGTGACCGTCAGCTGGTCGAGCTCGCCACCGAGATCGAGGGGCACCCCGACAACGTCGCGCCGGCGCTGCTCGGCGGCCTGGTCGCCTGCGCGCGCGACGACGACGGGAGCCTGGTCGTGCGTCGTCGCAACCCCGCACCCGGCCTGCGTCCGGTGGCGTTCGTGCCGCAGGCACGGCAGGCCACGACGGCGGCGCGCGCCGTGCTCCCGGCCACGCTGCCGCGCGCGCAGGTCGCCGAGCAGGCCGCCCGTGCCGGTCATGTGCTGGCAGGCCTGCTGGGTGCATGGCCCGTGGCTGCCGGGGCGGCCGGCGACCGACTCCACGAGCCCGCACGCCTCGAGGTGATGACCGCCACCGGCGCCGTGCTGGCGGCGCTGCGCGAGCGGGGTCTGCACGCCTTCCTGTCGGGCGCCGGCCCCACGGCGGTGTGCCTGCTCGACGGGACCGCGGGTGTCGAGCTCGCCGAACTGGAGGCGATCGGCCGGGCGCACGACGTCACCGTCCGGTCGTTGCGGCCGGATCTGCGGGGCGCCTTCGCCTGCGCGGACGGCGGCTGCGCGCTCTCCGGGGTCCAGCGGACCTGTGCGCACTGCCCTCGTCAGGGGTTATGATGCGCCCCGTCGCCGCACCGATCGGTTGCGGACCGATCTTCTGCGCAGATCACCTCCCCGGTCGACGGGCGTCGACGTCCTTGCATCCGCCGCCGTCGCGCGGCGCCATTCGCCGACGCGCCCCGGGTGGGGACGAGCGTCCGCGTCCTTCCTCGGGAGCCATTCGTGAAGCTCTTCCTCGACACGGCCAACCTCGACGAGATCGCACAGATCAACCGATGGGGTGTCCTCGACGGCGTGACGACCAATCCGACGCTCGCCGCCAAGGAGGGCAGGGACTTCGCGTCGATGATCAAGGACATCTGCGCGGAGGTGAGCGGTGACGTCAGCGCCGAGGTCGTCTCCACCGACACGTCGAGCATGCTCGACGAGGCCCACAAGCTCGCCGACATCGCCGACAACGTCGTGATCAAGCTGCCGCTGATCCCGGCCGGTCTCGCCGCCTGCTCGCAGCTGTCCAGCGAGGGGATCCGGACCAACGTCACGCTGTGCTTCTCGCCGACGCAGGCGATCCTGGCGGCCAAGGCGGGCGCGACCTACGTGTCGCCGTTTCTGGGCCGGCTCGACGACATCGCCAACGACGGCATCGCGCTGCTGACCGAGATCTGCGAGATCTTCCGCGTCCAGGGCTACGAGACGGAGGTACTGGCGGCCTCGCTGCGCAGTCCCCAGCACGTCGCCCAGGCCGCGCTGGCCGGCGCCGACATCGCGACCCTGCCCGCCAAGGTGTTCGAGCAGATGGTCAAGCATCCGCTGACCGACATCGGGCTCGAGCGCTTCCTCGCCGACTGGGACGCCTACCTGCAGGCGATGGGCTGACCCGCTGACGGCCCAGCCGCACCGCCGCTGCCCACGCCGCGGCGGTGTCGCCGCCCGCTGCTCGACCGTTCGAACACGGAGACCCGTATGGACCGCTCGACGCTGGAGCGCAAAGCGCTCGCCGAGCTCCGCCAGATCGCCTCGGCCCTGGAGCTCAAGGGCTTCCAGCGGATGAAGAAGGCCGACCTGGTCAGCCTCATCATCGACGCCGGCGGCGCCGCGGTCGCCGCAGCACCCGAGGCACCGGCCGCCGGTGAGAACGGCGAACCCTCGCAGCCGCAGCTGACGCCCGACGAGTCGGCGGCGGCGGACGAGCCCGTCACGGAAGGCCCTGAACGTGTCCGGGCCCGTGCCCGGACACCGGAGCGGCCGTTCCGCCCTCGCACCGAGCCGCGCCCCGCAGGCGACGACGACGCCCCCCAGGAGCGCACGGGCCGCACCGGCCGCGACGAGCGCGAGGACACCCGCGGACGTCACCGCGACGGTGACGACGGCCGCGACGGGCGCGAGCGCAACGGCGAGGGCGAGCGGGCCCGGGACGAGAGCGACGACGACGCGGGCCGGGGCAAGCGCGACCGCCGCCGCAAGGGACGCAACGGCCAGGACACCTCGGACGACGCCGAGGTCCGCGAGGGCATCCTCGACCTGCTCCCCGAGGGGTACGGCTTCCTGCGCTGCACCGGCTACCTGTCGGGCAGCCGGGACGTCTACGTCAGCCAGTCCTTCGTGCGCCGCTTCGAGTTGCGCCGCGGGGACCGGGTCGCCGGGCCGATCCGTCGCAACAAGAACAACGACAAGTTCCCCGCCCTGGCGCGCATCGACGCCATCGAGGGCGAGGCGATCGACGAGCGTTCCCTGCCGCGCAAGCGGGTCGAGTTCAAGGACCTCACGCCGCTGTTCCCCGACGACCGCCTGGTCCTCGAGACCGACGAGTCGTCGCCGATCTCGATGCGCATCGTCGACATGATGGCCCCGATCGGCAAGGGGCAGCGTGGGTTGATCGTGTCGCCGCCGAAGGCGGGCAAGACGACGATCCTCAAGCAGCTCGCCAAGGCGATCGAGACCAGCAATCCGGACGTCCACCTGATGGTGGTGCTGGTCGACGAGCGTCCCGAGGAGGTCACCGACTTCGAGCGCTCCACCGACGGTGAGGTCATCTCCTCCACGTTCGACCGGCCGGCCGAGGACCACACCCAGGTCGCCGAGCTCGCCATCGAACGGGCCAAGCGCCTGGTCGAGAGCGGTCGTGACGTGGTGGTGCTGCTCGACTCGATCACCCGGCTCGGTCGTGCCTACAACCTGGCCACGCCCGCCAGCGGGCGCGTGCTGTCGGGGGGGATCGACTCGGCGGCGCTGTACCCGCCCAAGAAGTTCTTCGGTGCGGCCCGCAACATCGAGGACGGCGGCAGCCTGACGATCATCGCGACGGCGCTGATCGAGACCGGTTCGAAGATGGACGAGGTGATCTTCGAGGAGTTCAAGGGCACCGGGAACATGGAGTTGCGGCTCGACCGGCGCATGGAGCAGAAGCGCGTCTTCCCCGCCGTGGACATCCAGGCGTCGGGCACCCGCCGCGAGGACCTGCTGCTCGGACGTGACCAGCTCGAGACGGTCTGGAAGCTGCGTCGTCTGCTGTCGTCGATGGACAACGAGGCCGCGCTGCACCTGCTGATCGAGAAGCTGCGCGCGACCAGGAACAACGCCCAGTTCCTGCAGATGATCTCGAAGTCCAACCTTTCCTGACGTCCGGTTCGCCCACCGGTGCGGCGCGTCCGATCGATCAGCGCACGGGTCGAGGGCACGCTACGGTGGTCGACGTCGCGTCCGAACGGGGCCTCAGGTTCCGCATCTCGTCGAACATCCGGTTCGGTGCGCGTGCAGATTGGAACTGGTACATGCCAGAAGGCACCGTCAAGTGGTTCAACGCCGACAAGGGCTTCGGGTTCATCAGCCCGAGCGACGGCGGCGATGACCTGTTCGTCCACTTCTCCGCGATCCAGTCCCAGGGATACAAGTCCCTGGACGACGGACAGCGCGTCAGCTTCAACGTCGGTCAGGGCCAGAAGGGCCCGCAGGCGACCGAGGTCGAAGCCATCTAGGCATTCGACCGACGCGCGAGCGATCCGGATGTTCGGGCAGGTCATCGACCTGCGAGGACGACGAGATCGAGACGAGCCCCGCTGGCTGACAGCGGGGCTCGACGCGTTCACGGCAGGTACCGGTCGGGAGAGGAAGCCTCATGGGAGCCGAACAGCCCACGGACGGCCTGCGGGAGCTGGCGAGTGCGGTGCACGCCCTCGCCAAGGCGGTCGAGGTGCTCGCGCGGGCACAGGGTGACGTCGAGGCCGCCAACCTCGCCGGGGAGGCGAAGCGCGAAGCGCACTACCTCTGCTGATGCCCGGGTGAGCGTGCACGTCCGACGTTTCGCAGGACGTCGACGGCGCTCGTGAGCCCGTCCACCTGCAGGCGGGCGACGGCAACGGTGTGCGCGAGGCGGGAGAGCAGTGCCAGATCGCGACCTGGCTGCTCCTGCCGGCTGAACGAGCATCCGAGCAGCAGCCGGACCGCGTCGAGCGGGGCCACCGGCACGAGTCGGGACGCCGCACCCGGTACGTGGCGGGGGAGCACGACGGCACGGACGGGACGGCGCTCGCGCACCGGGTCGGGGACGGGCAACTGCCACTGGTCGGGCAGCAGTGCGGTCACGGCCGGCGGCGGATCCGGCCGGTGCTGCGCGAACAGCTGCCACGATCCTGGATCGAGCGAGATCGGACGCGCATAGGGCTGCACGGTCAGGTCGTCGTGGACGATCGCGTACTCGTCGCTGAGGTAGCCCCACCCCGCGTCGACCAGCGCGCGGACCAGCGTGCTCTTCCCCGACTCGGACGCGGCGGCGAACACCACCGCGCCGTCGCCGCGGTCGGCGACGGCCGCGTGCAGGACGCAGGCGCTCGTCGACCGGCGCGCCGCCTCGTTGACGGCGTGCAGGAGGTGGGCGAGTGGACGGGACGGCTCGTCGGCGCGGATCAACAGCCGATCGTCGGCGTGCAACGTCGCGGGTCGGGCACGCACCGCCAGTCGGTAGTGCGACGTGGGCACCGTGGTGCTCGCCGTGGCCAGCGGCGCGAGCACGGTGTCGAGGTGGCGCGTCAGGGACGGTTCGTCGGTGACGACCGTGAACGCGTGGGCGACGGCCAGGAACGGTCCGATACGCGGCTCGCCGGTCGCCCCGCCCCCGGTCGCCTTCCCCGCGGTCACGGGTCCCCGGCCAGCAGGCCGGCGTCGCGCAGACCGTCGAGCGTCGCGAGGAGCCAGGCGCGAACCGCGTCGGCGTCGGAACCGTCGGCCGCGTCCTCGACGAGCTCGTCGAGCGTGGCGGCGCCGTCGAGTTGCGCGAGCAGCAGGCCGGCATCGCGACGCAGCAGCAGCAGCTCGCTGGTGCGTGTGTCGAGCACCAGCACACCGTCGGTCGTCTCGGTGAGGACGACCGACGGCGAGCGTCGGGGCCGCCGCTGGGACACCGACCGGGCTACGGGGTCGGCACCGGCACCCGCAGCAGGTAGGTGCCGTCGGCCTCGGCGACGACGGGCGCGGAGCAGGCAGCGGCGGGGCCGCCGCTGACGGCGGCGTCCTCGAGCGCCACGTGCAGGATCTCGAGTCCCGCGGGTGGGGTGAAGCGCAGGCCGTCGTCGACGCCGAGCGGGCTGATCGTGCCGTCGAAGCGCTGGCCGTACAGGCGCAGCCCTCCGGTCCGCCCGATGGTCTCGTTCAGGCCCAGGCAGTCGTCGCTGCGGCCGAGGTCCTGCCACGCACCGCCGTGGTGGCGGAGCGCATAGACGACCCGTCGCGGTGAGGGGTCACGGAAGGCGACCTGCACGGCGGACGGGGCGCGGTACACCGGCGGCAGCGGTTGCGGCGGGGCGGCGACGTCGCTGGCGGTCGCGAAGGCGGGGATCCGGCCGAGCCCCTGCACCAGCGGTGTGGCGACACTCAGCGACAGTCCCAGTCCGGCGGCGCGTTGCAGCACGTCACGTCGGGAGAGCCCGTTGCCGTCCATCTCGGTCATCGCGTGCTCCCTCGTCGTCGTCGGCCCCCACGGGTGGCGCGACCCCCGCCGGTCCACGCGGTCGCGTGGCCGTCTCGTGCGCCGCCGTGGCCGTCCCCGCCGAACGTCGACGCTCCGCGCTGTCTAGCACCTCGTCCCTCCGCACCGGGGCCGGTTCGGCGCGACGTGCGCCCGGTGTGGCCGAGGCCCGCCTGGACCCGGCGAGGTGCCGGAACGCGACGACGGGCACCGGTCGCCCGGTGCCCGTCGACGAAGGTGGTGCGGTCTCAGCGGCGCATCAGCAACTGCAGGACATACCAGAACAGCAGCGCGATGGAGCTGAACAGGTGCATCGCGGCGATCACCTCGGTCCCGGGGGGGAACGACCGGTAGATCTTCTGCGTGTCGTACAGGATCGCGCCGCCGGCGAAGCCGATCATGGCGACCACGAACAGCGTGCCGAGGCCCGAACCGGTCAGCACACCGGCCACGATGGCGACGAGCGCGAGGATGCCGCCCCACTTGAGCAGCGTGCCGAGGAAGCTGAAGTCCTTCGAGCTGCGCACGGCGACCAGTGACAGTCCACCGAACGCCAGCACGGAGAGCAGTGCGGCGGTGCCGACGGTGCCCTGCAGCTCCGGCCGCTGGGTGGCGATGTAGAGCGGCGTCGCGAACAGCAGCGCGTTGGCCAGCACCAACAGGCCGTACCCGGCCCACTGCTGTCCGGGCGTCCGGGCGCTGACGCTCAGGCGACTGGCGAGCCAGGACACCAGCATGAAACCGCCCAGGATCAGCAGCCAGTTCGTGCCGACGACGAGTTCGTAGATGACGGCGGCCGGCGGCGTCGCGAACAACACGTCGCTGAGCAGCACGAACGAGATGCCGATGAAGGCGACGATGCCGAGCACCAGGTTGGTGTAGACCCCGCGCATGAAGTCGGCGCGGACGTCGACGGACTGCTGGGCGATCGGCGCGTGCGGCAGAGCGGCGCCCGGCGGCGGGGGCGGCGTGAACGACTGGCTCATGAAGGTTCCGTGTCTCCTCGTCGTCGGCGCGTCCGCGCCGGAGAAAGGGGAAGTCAGGTTCCGTAAGGCTACCGTTCCCGGCCCCGTTCGGACAGGGAATGCGCCACGGGGACGCAGGCAGCGCCGCACGACCACGACGTCGCGGCGCAAGCGCGACGTGCCCGCCGGTGTGGCGCGCATCGCCGCGGGGAATGTCGGACCGGTGCCGGTCGTTGGGTCGCACGTCGGCTCGAACCCCTGGCGGGGTGGTGCCCCCGACTGCTAACCTGACCAGGTGCGCGCCTCGGGCGCGCTGTCGTGTGAGCGGGCCGACCTCGCACGCGGGACTCCAGCAGCGTCCCGACTCGCGAGACCAGCACGCGTCTTCGCGCGCCCCCACACGAGTCGACCACCCCCCACGCCGTCCACTCCCGCGGTACCCGTGCCGCACGGAGGAACCCATGAAGCAGGGCATCCACCCCGACTACTCGGTCGCGACCGTCACGTGTTCGTGCGGCAACTCGTTCGAGACCCGCGCCACCGTCGACAAGATCAGCGTCGAGCTGTGCAACCAGTGCCACCCGTTCTACACCGGCAAGCAGAAGCTGGTCGACACCGGTGGCCGCGTCGACCGGTTCAAGCGTCGCCTGGAGAAGGCGCAGGGCTGAAGCCTGGAGAAGGCGCAGGGCTGAAGCCTGGAGAAGGCGCAGGGCAGGCCTTCTGATGCACCCGTTCGAGAACGCCGTCGGCGAGTCGCCGACGGCGTTCTCGTGCGTGGAGACGAGCTCGTCCAGCGACCGGCACGGTCGCGGCCGGGCCGGGCGTCCATCCGACGGGGGTGGGGCGCTCCGGATTCCTGTCAGGCGGCGGACCGTCGTCCATGCGCGGTGGACGCCGTCATGAGGCGGTCGGGCCGGACGAGGTGAAGGAACGGGAACATGACGACGTTGGTGACGGGTGCGACCGGTTTCATCGGCCACGAGGTGGCCCGCCAGTTGGCCGCCGCCGGCGAACGGCCGCGACTCGTGGTGCGGCGGCGCGCCCGTGGGCCGCTGCTGCACGGTCTGGACGCGGACATCGTCCATGCCGACCTGCGGGCGCCGGAGACCCTCGCGCGGGCGGTGGCGGGTTGTGACCGCATCATCCATCTCGCCGGTCGGGCGGTGTTCGAGCCGGCCCGCAAGCTGGTCGACTCCTTCGTGCACGGGACCCGGCACCTGGCCGAGGCGGCGGCGGACGCCGGCGTGGAGCACCTGCTGTTCGCCTCGTCGCTGTTGGTGCACGCACCGACCGACGAGCCGATCACCGCGGACACGCCGCCGGATCCGGTGACCGACTACGGCCGCACGAAGTGGTTCGTGGAGCGCAAGCTGGCCGCCTTCGGGGCGCGAACCGGGTTGGCGGTCGGCAGTGTCCGGCTCCCGCACGTCTACGGACCCACCGACCAGCTGTTCGGCCGGGTGCACCGGCGGGTGCTGCTCGTCCCTGGCCGCACCTCACGGCCGTACGCGCACCTGCACGTCACGGACGCGGCACGGGCGCTGATCCGTGCCAGCGAGCAGCGCTGGCAGGGTGCGAGCGCCATCGGTGACGCCCAGCCGGCCGGCTGGGACGAGGTGCTCGGTCACCTGCAGGCGCGCATGCCCGACCTGCGGGTGGTCCGTGTCCCGGAGTCGCTGGCCCGCGTCGGAACGACGCTGCTCGCGCCGGCGGTCGCGCTCCGGCGCCAGCCGACCCTGCAGACGGTCGACGCCGTGCGCAGTTGGAACTTCTCGATGCCGGTGGCTCCGGATGCGCTGTGGCCGCAGCTCGGCATCACCCCGCGGTATCCCACCTACCGCGAGGGGATCGACGCGACGCTCGACAGCTACGTGGCCTTCCGCTGGCGCCATCCGGTCGAGGACCGCTCACGCTGACGACGCGGTCTCCGGTGTCGCGGTCGTCGGCCGGGGCGCCGTCGCCGCGGACGTCGGTGACGCCGGCTGGCGCGCCCCCCCGGCAGCGGCGAAGCTGGGGACATGGACACGCTCGAACTGCGACGGTTGCGCCTGCAACGCCAGGGGCTGACGGTCCTCGACGGCGTGGACCTCACGGTGGCGGCCGGAGAACGGCTCGCCCTGCTCGGCCCGTCGGGGGCCGGCAAGTCGACCCTGCTGCGGGTCGTCGCCGGACTCGAGCCGCCGAGCTCGGGCGCGGTGCTGCTCGGAGGCGTCGACGTCACCTCGGCGTCGCCGGGCGAGCGTGACGTGGTGTTCGTCGCCGAGGACGCGCCGCTGCTCGACCACCTCGACGTCGAACGCAACCTCGGGTTCCCGCTGCGCGTGCGGCGGCGTCCGGCCGAGGAGGTCGCGGACCGCACCCGCGCCGAGGGTCGCGCGTTCGGCATCACCCACCTGTTCCGGCGCCGACCCCGCCAGCTGGCCGCGGGCGAGCACAGCACGGTGACCCTCGCGCGTTCGCTGGTCCGGCGCGGACGGGTCCTGCTCCTCGACGAGCCGTTCTCCCGACTCGACGTGCACCGCCGTGACGAGCTGGCGCACGAGCTGGTCGCGGTGCAGCAGGGGTACGGGGTCACGACCGTGATCGCGACCCACGACCAGCGCACCGCCGGGGTGGTCGCCGACCGGGTCGCGGTGCTCGACGGGGGACGGCTGCGGCAGGTGGACCGTCTCCAGGCGCTGTTCGACCGGCCGGCGGACACCTTCGTGGCCCGCTTCGTCGGTGAGCCCCCGATGAACCTGCTGCCGGGTGTGCTGGGCGAGCGGGTCGATCCGGGCGCGTCCCGGGTCGCGGTCGTGCCGAGCCGGCCAGGGTGGCGGCCGTCGGGAACGCTGCTGGTCGGCGTGCGTCCGACGGCACTCGCGCCCTGGCGGGCGACCGACGCCTGCCAGCTCGCCGGGACGGTGCGCACGGCGGCGTTCGTCGGCGCGGCCGTCGAGGTGCGTCTCGACACCCCGGCCGGCGAGGTCGTGGCGGTGCTGGCGACCCCGGGGCCGCGCGTCGGTGATTCCCTGACCCTGGGTGCGCCGGCGCGCGCCGTGCACCTGTTCGACGCCGTCACCGGTCGTGCCCTGCGCCACGGGGTCTGAGGCACGCGGGGCGGTCTTCGAGCGACCGTCCGCGGGTTGTCGCGGTGGGCCGACCGGTACCGTGCCCGTCGCGGGCACCGGTCCGCCGACCGCGCCGCCCTCCGTCCCGCCAGGAACCCGTGTGAGCTCCGACGTCTCCCCGCTCCGGCCCGAGCCGCTCGCGGCGGCGCCGCACTACTACGGCGGTCAGGCGGTCATCGAGGGCGTCATGATGCGCGGCGCCGACCGCTGGGCCGTGGCGGTGCGCCGGCCGGCCGGGGACATCTGGCTCGAGTGCCACGCCGTGTCCGACCTGCCGCAGCGACGCCCGATCCTGGGCAAGCCGCTGGTGCGCGGTTGTTACGCGCTGGCGGACTCGCTGGCGGTGGGCATGCGGGCGCTCGGCATCTCGGCGACGCAGGCCTTCGACGACGAGGACGGCGAGGAGGAGCTCGGCGGCGGCGCGATCGGGGCGTCGCTGCTGGTCGCCCTGCTGCTGTTCGTCGGCATCTTCATCTTCCTGCCCTCGGCCGGGACCAAGGCGGTCGACGCGCTCGTCGGCGGCCACCTCGGCGACGGTGTGTGGTTCCACCTCGTCGAGTCGTTCGTTCGCATCGTGATCTTCCTCGGCTACCTGTGGTCGATCTCGCTGCTCGCCGACATCCGACGGGTGTTCCAGTACCACGGCGCCGAGCACAAGACCATCGCCGCCTGGGAGCACGGGGAGACGCTCGAGCCGGAGACGGTCGACCGCTACTCCACCCTGCACGTGCGCTGCGGCACGAACTTCCTGATCATGGTGATGCTGCTCGCCGTGGTGATCTACACGCTGGCCGGGGTGCTGGTGCCGCCGCCCGAGGGTGCGGGCCTGCTGGTCAGCATCCTCTACCACGTCGCGCTGCGGGTGGTGCTGCTGCCGGTGGTCGCGGGGCTGGCCTACGAGGGCTTGCGGCTCGGCGCCGCCAAGGGCGAGCACCCGCTCGTGCGGGCGTTGATGCAGCCCGGCCTGTGGCTGCAGCGGATCACGACCAAGCCGCCGACCCGCGACCAGATCGAGGTCGCCATCCGCTCGTTCGAAGCGGTCGTGCCGGCCGAGTTGCGCGAGGGCCGGGTCCCCCACACGCTGGACAGCCCCGTCGTGCTCGCCCGCGACGGCCTGCCGGTGACGCTGTCCGACGCCGACGTGCGCGTCGACGGCGCCCCGGCGGTGACCCCCGACCGTGGGACCGACCCGGCCGATGCGCCGTTCGACGAGGGCTGATCGACGTGTTCGACAAACTCGACCAGCTCGAGGCGCGCTTCCGCGACCTCGAGGCACAACTCGCCGACCCCGACGTGGTGTCGGACGGTCAGCGCTACACCGTGGCGGCCAAGCAGCACGCGGAGCTCGCCGAGGTCGTCGCGGCCTACCGTGCCTGGCGCGACACCGGTGGGGACGTCGACGCCGCGCTGGAGATGCTCGCCGAGTCCGAGGGTGACGACAAGGCCATGGTCAAGGCCGAGCTCGACGAGCTCACCCAGCGGCGGGGTGAGCTCGAGGACCGCCTCCGGCTGCTGCTGGTCCCGAAGGACCCCCACGACGACAAGGACGTCATCGTCGAGATCCGGGCTGCCGCCGGTGGTGACGAGGCCGGCCTGTTCGCCGCCGAGCTGCGCGACATGTACCTGCGCTACGCCCAGCGCCAGGGGTGGCGCACCAACGTGCTGTCGGCGTCGGCCTCCGGGATCGGCGGGGTCAAGGAGGCGATCCTCGAGATCGCCGGCGGGGACGCCTACGCCCACCTCAAGCACGAGTCGGGGGTGCACCGCGTCCAGCGGGTGCCGGCCACCGAGTCGCAGGGGCGCATCCACACCTCGACCGCGTCGGTGGCCGTGCTGCCCGCCGCCGAGGAGGTCGACGTCGAGGTCAACACCAACGACCTGCGCATCGACGTCTACCGCTCGTCGGGCCCGGGCGGGCAGAGCGTGAACACCACCGACTCGGCGGTGCGCATCACGCACGTGCCGACCGGGCTGGTGGTCGCGTGCCAGGACGAGAAGTCCCAGCACCAGAACCGCGACAAGGCCATGCGCATCCTGCGTTCACGGCTGCTGCAGGCCGAGCAGGAGCGCCAGGCCCGGGCCCGCGCCGACGATCGGGCCGGGCAGATCGGCACCGGGGACCGCTCCGAGAAGATCCGCACCTACAACTTTCCGCAGTCGCGGATCACCGACCACCGCATCGGGCTGACCGTGCACAACCTCGCCGACGTGCTCGGTGGGGAGCTCGACGCGGTCGTCGCGGCGCTGCGTCAGACCGAGCGCGAGCACCGGCTCGCCGCGCTCGAGGACGGCGACGGACACCCGGCATGACGCCGGTGGACCGCGCGACCGTCGAGGCGGTCGCCGCCCGTCTCACCGCTGCCGGCGTGCCCACCCCCGCCGTCGACGCGCGTTGGCTGGTCGAGCACGTGGTCGAGGTGGCCGGATCCTGCACCGGGTGCGGTGCGGCGCTGCTCGACGGACTGGTGGCGCGCCGGGCCGCACGCGAGCCGCTGCAGCTGGTGCTCGGCCGCAGCTGGTTCCGTGAGCTCGAACTGCTGGTCGCCCCCGGCGTGTTCGTGCCGCGACCGGAGACCGAGATCGTGGCCGGCGTGGCGATCGACGAGGCCCGTGGGCTGGACGCGCCCATCGTGGCCGAGCCGTGCACCGGTACCGGCGCGATCGCCCTGTCCGTGGCCGTGGAGGTACCCGGTGCGCGGGTGGTGGCCACCGACCTCGACGCGGCGGCGGTGGACCTGGCTCGCGACAACCTCGGGCGCGTGCTGGCCGGCGACGCCGGCCCGCCGCTCGTCGCCGACCAGGTGGAGGTCCTGCCCGGCGACCTGCTCGAACCCTTGGCACCCAAGCTGCGGGGGCGCCTGGACGTGCTGGTGTCCAACCCGCCGTACCTGCCGGCCGCCGACCGCGGCAGCTGGGAGCCCGAGGTGGGTGACCACGACCCCGACCGGGCACTGGTCGGTGGTGTGGACGGCCACGAGGTCGTCGACCGCCTGCTCGCCCTCGCCGTCGACTGGCTGCGGCCCGGGGGCCTGGTGGTGCTCGAGATCGACGACCGGCGCGGCGCCGACGCCCGCACGGCGGCCTCCGCGGTCGGACTGACCGACGTGGCACTGGTCCACGACCTCACCGGCGCCGAGCGGGCGGTCGTCGCCCGGCGCCGTCAGGAACGGCCCCCGACGTCGGGACACCCCACGCGCGGCTAGCGTGGGTGGCTGCCACGACACGAGGAGCGAGGTGCGCGTCGTCGTCACCGGGGCCGGGGGACAACTCGGTCTCGACCTGCTCGACGTCTTCGAGGACGCGGTCGGCCTGAGCGCCGCCGACCTCGACGTCGCCGACGAGCCGGCCGTGTGGGCCGCGGTCCGAGACCATGCGCCGGACCTGGTGGTCAACGCCGCCGCCTGGACCGACGTGGACGGTTGCGAGGCGGACCCGGCCCGCGCCCACCGGGTCAACGCGCTCGGGCCGTGGTGGCTGGCCCGGGCCTGTCGGGCGGCGGGTGCCGCGCTGGTGAGCGTCTCGACCGACTACGTCTTCGACGGCACCGCGCCCGACGGCGTCGACGGTCGTGGCCTGGCCGAGTTCGACCCGGTGTGCCCGATCAACGCCTACGGCCGCAGCAAGGCCGCGGGGGAACAGCTCGTGCGCGAGACGTTGCCCGAGCACTACCTCGTGCGCACGGCCTGGGTGTGTGGTGCCCGCGGTGCCAACTTCGTGCGCACGATGTTGCGCCTGGGCCGGGAACGCGAGGTGGTGCGCGTCGTCGACGACCAGGTCGGCTCGCCGACCTGCACCCGCGACCTCGCCGCTGCCATCCGTGAGCTGGCGGTCAGCGGCCGGTACGGGACCTACCACCGCACCAACGCGGGGCGGTGTTCCTGGTACGACCTCGCCGCGGTGACCTTCGAACTGGCCGGCATCGAGGTCGACCTGCAGCGGATGGGCAGCGACGAGCTCGACCGGCCGGCGCCGCGCCCCGGCTTCTCGGTGCTGGACAACCTGCACGCCGAGGCGAGCGGGCTGCTGGCGCTGCCCCACTGGCGCGACGGCCTGACCCGCCTGCTCGCCGAGATGGGGGAGCTCGCTGCGCCGGCCGACACCGTCGCCTCCCTGCCCGCCCCCACACGACAGGCCTGCCCGTGACCGTCCGGCGCACCGACATCGAGGGTCTGCTCGTCGTCTCCTGGCCCGTGCACGAGGACGGTCGCGGGTTCTTCCGGCAGACCTACCAACGCAGCGAGCTCGAGGAGGCGCTCGGTCGTCCGGTCGCGTTCCGACAGGGCAACCACGCCCGCTCGGCCCCCGGCGTGCTGCGCGGCTTCCACGCCGAGCCGTGGGACAAGCTCGTCCAGGTCGTGCGTGGCCGGGCGATGGCCGCCATCGCCGACATCCGGCCCGAGAGCCCCACGTTCGGCCAGGTCCGCACGTTCGAACTCGGTGACGGCGTGGAGCGGATCCGGCTGTTCGTCGCCGCCGGACTGGCCAACTCCTACTGCACCCACGGTGACGACGACGTCGACTACCTCTACGACGTGACCGAGGAGTGGTACCCGGGTGCGGACAAGCGCGCCGTCGCCTGGGACGATCCGGACCTGGCCGTGGCGTGGCCGGTCGCGCGTCCACAGGTCTCCGAGGCCGACCGGGCCAACCCGACCCTGCGTGAGCGGTTCCCCGACCATCCCGCCTTCGCGTCCGCGACGCCGCGACGCCGCGACCGGACCGGTGCAGGCGCGCACGTGGTCGGGCATGCGGGTGACGAACAGGAGTCCGTGCGATGAAGGCCCTCGTCCTCGCGGGCGGCGCCGGTACCCGGCTGCGTCCGCTGACCCACACCAGTGCCAAGCAGTTGGTCCCGGTGGCCAACAAGCCGATCCTGTTCTACGGGCTCGAGCAGATCCGCGACGCCGGCATCACCGACGTCGGCATCATCGTCGGGGACACCCGGGCGGAGATCGAGGCGGCCGTCGGTGACGGCACCGCGCTCGGGATCACCCCGACCTACCTCCCGCAACAGGCGCCGCTCGGGCTCGCGCACGCGCTGCTGACCGCGGCCGACTTCCTCGGCGACGACGACTTCGTGATGTTCCTCGGCGACAACCTCGTCGAGGGCGGTATCGCCGACGCGGTCGAGACCTTCCGGCGCGAGCGCCCCGACGCGCAACTGCTGCTCAAGCAGGTGCCCGACCCGGAACGCTTCGGCGTCGCCGAGCTCACGCCGTCGGGGGACATCGCCCGGTTGGTCGAGAAGCCCGCCGAGCCGCGCTCCGACCTCGCCCTGGTCGGCATCTACCTGTTCACGTCCAAGATCCTCGACGCCGCCCGCCGCATCGAACCCTCGGCGCGTGGTGAGCTCGAGATCACCGACGCGATCCAGCGGCTGCTCGACGACGGCGCACGCGTGCGCTCGTCGCTGCTCGAGGGGTGGTGGCTCGACACCGGCAAGAAGGACGAACTGCTCGACGCCAACCGGATCGTGCTCGGGTCGATCGGCCGGTCGGTCGCCGGCGAGGTCGACGCGGACTCGGAGGTGGTCGGTGAGGTGATGGTCGAGGCCGGTGCCTCGATCGTGCGCTCGACGGTGCGGGGGCCGGCGGTCATCGGCGCCGGCTGCCGGATCGTGGACAGCTTCGTCGGCCCGTTCACCTCCATCGGCGCACGCACCTGCATCGAGTCGAGCGAGGTCGACTTCTCCGTGGTGCTCGAGGACTGCCTGGTGCGGGGCATCTCCCGCCTCGAGGGGTCGCTGCTGGGCCGCAACGTCGAGCTCACCCGCACGCGGCGTCGACCGGCGGCGCACCGGTTCCTGCTCGGCGACCACAGCCAGGTCGAGATCGAGGGAGGCTCCTGAATGCACGTGCTCGTCACCGGCGGTGCCGGGTTCATCGGCAGCAACTTCGTCCGCCACGTGCTGTCGACGACCGACGACGTGCGCGTCACCAACCTCGACGCGCTCACCTATGCGGGCAACCTGGCCTCCCTGCGCGACGTCGAGGACGACCCGCGCTACGCCTTCGTCCGGGCCGACGTGTGCGACGCCGAGGCCATGGACGCGGCGATGCGTGACGTCGACGCGGTGGTGCACTTCGCGGCCGAGAGCCACGTCGACCGTTCCATCGACGGGCCCTCGGCGTTCCTGCGCACCAACGTGCTCGGTGCCGGCGTGGTGTTCGAGGCGGCGCGCCGTCACGGGATCGAACGCACGCTGCACATCTCGACCGACGAGGTCTACGGCTCGATCGACACCGGCTCGTTCGTCGAGTCCGACCCGCTGCACCCCAACAGCCCCTACTCGGTGTCCAAGGCGTCGGCGGACCTGCTCGCCCAGTCCTACGCGACCACCTACGACCACCCGATCACGATCACCCGCACGGCGAACAACTTCGGCCCGTACCACTACCCGGAGAAGCTGATCCCGTTGTTCGTGACCAACCTCATCGACGGCGGCACCGTGCCGTTGTACGGCGACGGCGGCAACGTGCGTGACTGGACCTACGTGCTCGACAACGCCGCCGCCCAGTGGCTGGTGCTCACCCAGGGCGCGCCCGGCGAGGTCTACAACGTCGGTGCCGACAACGAGCGCTCCAACAAGGAGCTGACCTACCGCCTGCTCGACCACTTCGGGCTGGGGGAGGACCACGTCGAGTTCGTCGCCGACCGACCCGGGCACGACCGCCGCTACAGCATCGACAGCAGCAAGGTCCGGGCCCTGGGCTGGGAGCCCGCCACCAGCCTCGACGAGGCGCTCGAGCGCACGATCGCCTGGTACCGCGCCAACGAGTCGTGGTGGCGGCCGCTCAAGCAGGCCGGTGCGTCGCAGCGCCGTGGCCGGGCCCAGTAGCGTTCGGCTGTCCACCCCGTCCGCCCGAAGGAGACCGAGGCCGTGACCGGCGAACTGCTCGACGTCACCGGCGACGGCCGCGAGGACGCCGTGCTGCGCGCCACGGAGGCCCTGCGGGCCGGTCAGCTCGCCGTCCTGCCGACCGACACCGCCTACGGGGTGGCGGCCGACGCCTTCAACACCCGGGGCACCGCCCGGATCTTCGGCACGCGCGACCAGCCGCGCCGGACACCGCTGCCGGTGCTGGTGCGCTCGCCCAAGCAATTGGCCGGCCTGACCACGGTCGTGCCCGAGGCGGCCGAGCGGCTGGTGGCCGCCTACTGGCCCGGCGCCCTGACCATCGTGCTGTTCGCCGAGCCGAACCTGCGCTGGGACCTCGGTCGCAACGAGGGCACCGTGGCGGTCCGCATGCCCCTCGACGACGTCGCCCTCGCCGTGGTGCGGGCGGTCGGGCCGGTCGCGATGACCGCGGCGTCGCGCTGCGGGGAGACGGCACCGGCCACCGCGGCCGCGGCGCGCGAGGCGTTGGGGGAGGCGGTCGAGGTCTACCTCGACGACGGGCCGCGCCCCGCAGCGGCGGCTTCCACGATCGTGGACCTCACCCGTCGGGAACCGGCGGTCCTGCGCGCCGGCCTGCTCGACGCCGACGAGGTGCTGGCCGTCGCCCGCGGGGAGCTCGACCCGTTCGCGGCCACGATGCCGCCGCCCGACGAGGACGCCGTCGGACCGGCGTCGACCGGTGCGAGCGACGTCGCGGCGGTGCCCGACGAGGACGGCGAGGACCCGCTCGACGACGCACGGCCGGTGTGAGGCGGGCACGCCCCACGGTCGCGACCGGTCCCCGGGGCGTCGGCGCCGGACTGTCCGCGGGCAGTCCCCGCGGGTAGATTGGTCGCGCCCTCCCGGCGCCGTCCCGCGCGCCCTGCACCCATCCGTCGAACGTGGAGCGATTGCGTTGACCACCTTCTGGGGTCCGGACTTCGACCAGCTGCGAGCCCTGGACCCCCAGGTCGCCGACGGGCTGATCACCGAGCTCGACCGGCAGCGCAGCAAGCTGCAGCTGATCGCGAGCGAGAACTTCGCCTCGCCGGCGGTGATGGCGGCGCAGGCGTCGGTGCTGACGAACAAGTACGCCGAGGGCTATCCGGGCAAGCGTTACTACGGCGGCTGCGAGGAAGCGGTCGACCCGCTCGAGCAGCTCGCCATCGACCGGGCCAAGCAGGTGTTCGGGGCGGCGCACGCCAACGTGCAGCCGCACTCCGGCGCGAGTGCCAACATCGCCGCCTACTTCGCCACGGTCGCCCCGGGCGACAAGGTGCTGGCGATGTCGTTGCCGCACGGTGGCCACCTCACCCACGGCATGCCGATCAACTTCTCCGGCAAGTGGTTCGACGTCGTGTCCTACGGGGTGCGCGAGGACGACCACCGCATCGACATGGACGAGGTGCGCCGGCTCGCGCGCGAACACCGTCCGAAGCTGATCATCGCCGGTTGGTCGGCCTACCCGCGTCAGCTCGACTTCGAGGCGTTCCGCTCGATCGCCGACGAGGTCGACGCCGTGCTGATGTGCGACGCCGCCCACTTCATCGGCCTGGTCGCCGCCGGCGTGCACCCGAGCCCGGTGCCCTACTGCGACATCGTGACCTTCACCACCCACAAGACGCTGCGTGGCCCGCGCGGGGCGATCATCCTGACCAACGAGCAGTGGGCCAGGAAGATCGACAAGGCGGTCTTCCCCGGCACGCAGGGCGGACCGCTGGAGCACGTGATCGCCGCCAAGGCCGTGGCCCTCAAGGAGGCCATGGACCCGGGCTTCAAGGAGTACGGCCAGCGCATCCTCGACGACGCCCGCGCCCTGGCGGCGGGGCTGGTCGAGCGTGGCTACCGGGTCACCTCCGGAGGCACCGACACGCACCTGTTCCTCGCCGACGTCACGCCGCGCGGGTTGACCGGGGCGGAGGCGGAGGCGCGCTGCGACGCGGCGGGGATCGTGCTCAACAAGAACGCGATCCCGTTCGACACCCACCCGCCCGCGGTGGCCTCGGGCATCCGGGCCGGTGCGTCGTGTGTGGCCACCCAGGGGATGGGCACCGCCGAGATGGCCCGGGTCGCCGAACTGATCGACCGGGCGTTGACGGGCGCGGAGTCCGAACTCGGCGCCGTGCGGGCCGAGGTGGGCGAACTCGTCACCGCCTTCCCGGCCTACCCGCAGGCCGGGCCGGTGCCCCCGACCTCGGCCTGAGCGTGGACAGCCCCCTGCTCCACCACCTGGTGGTGGCGCTCACGGCGTTCGTCGTCACCGCCGGGATCACCCCGGTGGTGGTCCGGCTGGCACGCCGGCTGGGGGCACTGGACCATCCCGGCGACGGGCGTCGGGTCCACACGCGCGCAGTGCCCACCCTCGGGGGCCTGGCGATGCTGGCCGGGGTGCTGGCCGCCCTCGCGGTCGCCTGGGCGCTCGGCGGCCCGTTCGCACCGCTGTTCGCCTCGACCTCCGAGCCGGTGGCCCTGCTGGTCGGAGCGCTGGTGATCGTGCTGGTCGGTGTCGCCGACGACCTCGTCGGCCTGCCGCCGACGGTGAAGCTGGCCGGGCAGATCGTGGCCGCGCTCGGTGTGGTGCTGTTCGGCATGCAGCTGGTCTACGTGTGGGTGCCGGGTGTGGAGATCGTCGCGCTGTCCAGCGACCTGGGGCTGGTGGTGACGATCCTCGCGCTGGTGGCGATGATCAACGCGGTCAACCTCATCGACGGGCTCGACGGGCTCGCCGCCGGCGTCTGCGTGATCGCCGCGCTGGCGTTCTTCGCCTTCAGCGTGGCGACCGAGGGCAGCGGGATCCGCGAGACCCTGGTCCCGTCCTCGGCCACGCTGATCGCGGCCGTGGTGGCCGGCATCGGGGCCGGCTTCCTGGTGCACAACTGGCACCCGGCACGGATCTTCATGGGCGACACCGGCGCGATGCTGCTCGGTCTGCTGCTCGGCGCGGCCGGGGTGTCCTACACCGCACGCTCCACCTCGCCGTCCAACACCGACTTCTACGGCTCGATCCCGCTGCTCGTGCCGGTGCTGGTGCTCGCGATCCCGTTCCTCGACTCGGCGTTCGCGGTCGTGCGCCGGGCGCTGCAACGCCGGCCGCTGGCGACCGGGGACCGCGGCCACCTGCACCACCTGCTGATCGCGTTCGGGCACTCGCACCGGCGGGCGGTGCTGGTGCTGTACTACTGGTCGGCGCTGCTGGCGTTCGGCTCGGTCGGCCCCACGTTCGTGCCCATGGTGCGTCTGCTGCCGTGGCTGCTCGTCGCCGCCGGCGTCGGGCTGGCGCTGACGGCACTGGGGACCCAGGCCCGTGGCGAGGACACCGCACCGGAGGCGGGGACCCGCCCCGGGACGCGCGACGACGGCGCGCCGCCGGCCCCGCCACGTCGACGGACCACCGCCTGAGCGACATCCGGTGCCGGCCGACGCACGCCACGTCGCGCCCTGTAGCGCACGGACGGGGACTGCCGCACGTCGCCTGCTCGTGCTTTGGCGCCCCTTCTCGTCCGCTGCTATCGTCCGGCCCGATCGCGCCCACCCCTTGGTGTGCGCCCGAGCCGTGACGCGTGTCGTTCCCGTCGTGGCGCATCCCACCGATCGGTCCCCGGCTGATGTCCCTGCTCTCCTCGTCTGCGCCCGAAGGCCGTCGCACCTCCGTGCGCCGGGACCTGGGTGAGTCGATGGTCGCCCTCGACCAGGGCTGGAGCATGGGCACCGAGTTGCTGTCGGGCATCCTGGTGCTCGCCGGCCTCGGCTGGCTGATCGATCGTGCGCTGGGGACCACGCCCTGGTTGTTCGCCATCGGTGCGCTCGCCGGCTTCGCGGCCGGCCTGTACCTCGTGTGGTTGCGTGCCCAGCGCATGGACGCCCGCGAGGCGGCAGGACGGGACGACCATGGTCGCTGACCCCACGCGCGCCAGCGCCTGGCGCCTGGCGGTTCGGACCTGGCGGTTGCTGGCGGTCCTCGCCGCGAGCGCGGCACTCGTCGGGGGCCTGACGGCCGGCGCGCCGGCCGCCTGGTCGGCCGTCGTGGGCGTCGCGCTGGCGGCCGTGCTGTTCGGGCTGTCGGTCCTGCTGCTGGTCTGGATCGTGTCGCGACCCTCGGACGCCAGTCTCGGTCTCCTCGTCGGAGGCCTGGGGATCCGCCTCGCGGCCTACCTCGTCATCCTCGACGCCGCCTCCGGCGCCACCTGGTTCCACGCCGAGGCGCTGGCGGTCGCGGTCGCGATCGCGCTGGCCGTGACGATGGTGGCCGAGTTCGTGTGGCTCACGCGTTCCCCGCAGTTGTTCAACGTCGACCCCGATGCCCGTCGCCTGCCGACGGTCTCGGCCGCTACCCGGAGCTGACGCTGTGACACCGTTCCTCGCTGTCGAGGTTGAGTACGGAGGCAACTTCGACGGGGCGCTGGATGACATCAACGCCCTGTTCGACATGCCCGCCATCTTCGACCTGGGCGTCTTCTCGATCAACCGCACCGTGTTGATCATGTGGCTGGCCACGGCGTTGGTCTTCGCGCTCTTCGCGGCGGCGTTCCGCGACTCCAAGGTCGTGCCGGGCAAGCTGCAGTCCGCCTGCGAGCTGGTCATCGACTTCGTCCGCAACATCGCGCTGGACATCATCGGTCCCAAGGGCGTGCGGTTCGTGCCGCTGCTGACGACGTTCTTCATCTTCATCTTCGCGATGAACCTGATGAAGATCACGCCCGGCATCATGCTCCCGCCGACCTCGCGCATGGCGGTGACCGGCTTCCTGGCCCTCACCGCGTGGGCGGTCTACGTCGGCGTCGGGATCAAGAACCACGGGTTCTTCGGCTACCTCAAGGAAGTGTCGGTCCCGCCGGGCACGCCGCTGGCGATCCTGCCGCTGCTCGCGATCATCGAGTTCGTGTCGAACCTGATCCTGCGCCCCTTCGCGCTGGCCATCCGGTTGTTCGCCAACATGGTCGCCGGCCACATCCTCGTGGTGATCACGCTGGTGACCGTCCACGTGTTCCTCTACCCGCGACCCGGCCTGCCGGTCGGCATCCTGGCGCTGGGGATCTCGCCGCTGGTGTTCGCCTTCGAGCTGTTCATCATCGGCCTCCAGGCCTACATCTTCACGCTGCTCACCGCGGTGTACATCAGCTCGTCGCTGGAATCGCACTGATCCCGGCGGCGTCCCACGCCCCACAACCACTCGTTCCACGACGCCGCGCCCCCAACGGGTTCGGCAAGGAGAAGCAACACGATGGAGAACCTCGGTAACGGGCTCGTCTTCGGTCTCGCGACCCTCGGTCCCGGCATCGGCCTCGGCATCCTGATCGGCAAGGCGATCGAGTCCATGGCGCGTCAGCCCGAGGCGGCCGGCATGGTCCGGACCACGATGTTCATCGGCATCGGCGTCGTCGAGGTCCTCGCGCTGCTGGGCTTCGTCCTCGCGTTCATCATCTGAACGTCGCACGCCACCGTCAGGAGTCAACGTGATCACGCTGCTCGCCGTCGCCGCAGAGGACGCCTCGGGGGCCCAGCTGCTGGTTCCGGCCGCACCGGAGCTGATCTGGGGTTTCGTCGCCTTCGCCCTGCTCATGCTCGGGATGATGAAGTTCGTCTTCCCGAAGGCCAACCAGGTGCTCGAGGAGCGGTCGGCCGCCATCCAGGGCAAGATGGAGGACGCGGACGCGAAGCTGGTCGAGGCCGAAGAGGCCCGGCGCAACTTCGACGCCCAGATCGCCGACGCCCGCGGTGAGGCCAACGCCATCATCGAGGACGCCAAGGCCACGGCCGAGTCCCTGCGCCGCGACATCGTCGCGAAGGCGGAGACCGAGGCCGCCGCGATCGTCTCGCGGGCGCAGGCCGACATCAACGCCGAACGCGACCGCGCCCTGCAGGAACTGCGCATGCAGGTCGGCGCCATCTCCGTCGAGCTCGCCTCGCGCATCGTCGAGCGCGAACTCGACCCCACGACCCACCAGTCGCTGGTGGACGACTACATCCAGCGACTCGCCAGCCAGAACTGACCCGACGTCGTCGCGCCCGGACCGGACCACCCGGCCGGGCCGCCCGCAACGCCGAACCGACCGGCTCCACGGTCGCCAGGCGACGGGCGCAGCCGACGCTCACCGGACCAACGAGGACCGGCCCATGACGACCCAACGGACGGGCGCCTACGCGCAGGCCGTCGTCGCCCTCGCCGAGGGCGAGGACGCCCTCGACGCCGTCGGCACCGAGCTGCGCACCATCGCCGCGGCGGTGGAGGGCAGCGAGGACCTGCGGCAGCGGCTCATCGACATCAACCTGCCTCTCGGGCAGCGGCTGAAGTTCGTCGAGTCCGACGTGCTGCGCGCCGCGCACCCGGCGACCCGCAGTGCGCTGGCGATGATCATCGCCGCCGAGCGCGCCTCCGAGCTGGGCGAGATCGCCGAGGCCGTCGCGACCCGCTCGGCCGAGCTCCGCTCGCGCGAGCTGGCCGAGGTCTACGTCGCCGCGCCGCTCGACGCGACCCGCCAGCGTGCGCTGGTCGAGGCGCTCGAGCGGGCCACCGGCAAGCGGCTGGACGTGCAGGTCCACGTCGACCCGACGGTCGTCGGTGGCGTGCGGGCCAAGATCGGTGACACCGTGATCGACGGGTCGGTCGCCCGCCGTCTGCAGGACCTGCGCACCCGCGTCGGGCGCTGACACGCGCCCCCGACGGCCCCGATCGCGGGCCGAGACACGCAAGGATCAACACATGGCTGACCTCACGATCCGCACGGAGGACATCACCTCCGCGATTCAGTCGATGCTGGAGGGCTACGAGCCGGGCCTGACCACCGAGCAGGTCGGCCGGGTGCTCGAGACGGGCGACGGCATCGCCCGCATCTCGGGCCTGCCCGGGACCCTGGCCAACGAGCTCCTCGACTTCGGCGGGGGCGTGTTCGGCATGGCCATGAACCTCGACGAGCACGAGATCGGCGCGGCCGTCTTCGCCGATGCCTCGCGCATCGAGGAGGGCATGTCGGTCCGGCGCACCGAGCGGGTGCTGTCCATCCCCGTCGGTGACGCGATGCTGGGCCGGGTCATCGACCCGCTGGGCCGCCCGCTGGACGGCAAGGGCCCGCTCGACGAGACCCGCCTCGACGGTCAGCGTCCGCTCGAGGTGCAGGCGCCCGGCGTCGTCGACCGCCAGCCGGTCGGCCAGCCGATGCAGACCGGCATCAAGGTCATCGACGTCATGACGCCGATCGGCCGCGGTCAGCGCGAGCTGATCATCGGCGACCGTCAGACCGGCAAGACGGCGATCGCGCTCGACACCATCATCAACCAGAAGCAGCTGTGGGGCACCCCCGACGCGGTCAAGTGCATCTACGTCGCCATCGGGCAGAAGAACTCCACCGTCGCCGAGGTCGTCGCGACCCTCGAGCGCTACGGCGCGATGGAGTACACCACCGTCGTCACCGCTCCGGCCTCCTCGCCGGCGCCGTTCCAGTACATCGCCCCCTACGCCGGCGCCGCCATCGGTGCCAACTGGATGTACCGGGGCGAGCACTCGCTGATCATCTACGACGACCTGTCCAAGCAGGCCGACGCCTACCGTCAGCTGTCGCTGCTGCTGCGCCGTCCGCCGGGCCGTGAGGCCTACCCGGGTGACGTCTTCTACCTCCACAGCCGGCTGCTCGAGCGTGCGGCGAAGCTGTCCGACGAGCTCGGCGGCGGGTCGATGACCGCCCTGCCGATCGTCGAGACCAAGGCCAACGACGTCTCGGCCTACATCCCGACCAACGTGATCTCCATCACCGACGGGCAGATCTTCCTGGAGACCGACCTGTTCTTCCAGGGCCAGCGCCCGGCGATGAACGCCGGTGTCTCGGTCTCGCGGGTGGGTGGCTCGGCGCAGCGGCCGGCGATGAAGGCCGTGTCCGGCACCGTGCGGCTCGAGCTGGCGCAGTTCCGGGAGCTCGAGGCGTTCGCCCAGTTCGGCTCCGACCTGGACAAGGCCTCGCAGCAGCAGATCGCCCGTGGTCAGCGGGTCGTCGAGATCCTCAAGCAGCCGCAGTACCAGCCGCTGCCCGTCGAGCTCCAGGTCGCGTCGATCTTCGCGGTCACCAACGCCAAGCTCGACGACATCCCGGTCGGCGACGTCCGCCGGTTCGAGTCCGGGCTGCACGAGTTCCTGCAGTCGCGCCACGGCGAGCTGCTCGGCACCCTGCGGACCTCGAAGCTCAACGACGACCTCAAGGCGCAACTGTCGGACGCGATCGACACCTACAAGTCGACGTTCACGGCCACCGAGCAGGCACCCGAGGAGGAGCGCAACGACGGGTGGGACGCCATGGCGTCCACCAGCGAGGCGGTCACCGAGGACAGCGTGCCCGCGGGCGGCTCGAGCGCTGCCAGCTGACGACGGCACGGGTCGGACCCTCCCGCGGTCCGACCCGTCCCTCGACCCACCAGGAGACCCCAGTGGCAGGTAGCGGCCAGATCCGCCAGCTGCGACGGCGCATCCGCTCCGTCAAGAGCACGCAGAAGATCACGCGTGCCATGGAGATGATCGCCGCGTCGCGGATCCTCAAGGCGCAGCGGCGCGTGCAGGAGGCACGTCCCTACGCCGAGCAGATCACCGAGGTCATCAAGGGGCTCGCGCTCGCCAACGAGGTCCGCAACCACCCGTTGCTGCGTGCGCCCGAGAACCCGGTGGGACGCGTCGCGGTGCTGGTCAACACCTCCGACCGGGGGCTCGCCGGCGCCTACAACGCCAACGTCATCAAGGCCGCCGAACGGACCATCCGCCAGGAAGAGGCCGCCGGCAACACGGTCGAGCTCTACGTCGTGGGCAAGAAGGGCATCGGCTACTTCAGCTACCGCGGCCGCCGGGCGGCCGCGTCGTGGGAGGGCGTCTCCGACGAACCCCGCCTCGACGCCGCCGCCGGCATCGCCGAGGGGCTGATGAACCGGTACGCGACCGGCGAGGTCGACCGCGTCTGGGTGGTCTACACCGACTTCAAGTCCTCGATGACCCAGCAGCCGGTCCGCATGGAGCTGTTGCCGGTCAAGACCGAGGAGTTCGAGGGCGGCGAACAGATCGCCCCCGAGATCATGTTCGAGCCGAGCCCGGCGGAGCTGCTCGACGCGCTGATCCCGCGCTACGTGGACGCCAAGGTGTTCCACAGCCTGCTGGAGTCGTCCGCGTCCGAGCACGCCGCGCGCCAGCGCGCGATGAAGTCCGCGACCGACAACGCCGAAGAGGTCGCCGGCAAGCTCTCCCGGGTCATGAACCAGGCCCGCCAGGACCAGATCACCACCGAGATCTCCGAGATCGTCGGTGGTGCCGAGGCCCTGGGCCAGGCCAGCTGACCAACCCGCGTACCGATCGAAGTTTCGGTGGCCCGGCAGCAGCCGCGCCGGTCACCCAACAAGGAGCGAAGAGATGGCGACCCAGACCGTCGGGGTCAACGAAGGCCGCATCGTGCGGGTCATCGGGCCGGTCGTGGACGTGGAGTTCCCGCCCGGTGAGCTGCCCGAGATCTACAACGCGCTGACCTTCGAGCGCACCTACCAGGGGGAGACCCGCACGCTGACCGCCGAGGTCGCCCAGCACATCGGTGACCGGCGCGTGCGTGCGGTGTGCATGCAGCCGACCGACGGCGTCGCCCGTGGGTCGTCGGTGGCGGACACCGGTGCGCCGATCTCGGTCCCGGTCGGCACCGGCATCCTCGGGCACATCTACAACGTGCTCGGCGAGCCGCTCGACGCCCCGGTCGACTCGATCCAGGCCGACACCCGCTGGCCGATCCACCGCGACCCGCCGCCGTTCGACGAACTCGAGTCGCAGGCGACGATGTTCGAGACGGGCATCAAGGTCATCGACCTGATCGAGCCCTACGTCCAGGGCGGCAAGATCGGCATGTTCGGCGGCGCCGGCGTGGGCAAGACGGTCGTCATCCAGGAGATGATCAACCGGGTCGCCCAGCAGCACGGTGGTGTGTCGGTGTTCGCCGGGGTGGGGGAGCGCACCCGCGAGGGCAACGACCTCATGCTCGAGATGCGGGAGTCGGGCGTCCTCGACAAGGCGGCGCTCGTCTTCGGGCAGATGGACGAGCCGCCGGGCGTGCGTCTGCGCGTCGCGCTGTCCGCGCTGACCATGGCCGAGTACTTCCGCGACGAGATGCACCAGGACGTGCTGCTGTTCGTCGACAACGTGTTCCGGTTCGTCCAGGCCGGCTCCGAGGTGTCGACACTGCTCGGCCGCATGCCCTCCGCCGTGGGCTACCAGCCGACGCTGTCCAACGAGATGGGCCAGCTGCAGGAGCGGATCACCTCGACCAAGGGTCGTTCGATCACCTCGCTGCAGGCCGTGTACGTGCCCGCCGACGACATCACCGACCCGGCGCCGCACACCACCTTCGCCCACCTCGACGCGCAGACGGTGCTCTCGCGCGACATCGCCTCGCTGGGCATCTACCCGGCCGTCGACCCGCTCGACTCCACCTCGCGCATCCTCGACCCGGCCATCGTCGGCGAGGAGCACTACCGCGTGGCGACCGGCACCCAGGAGGTCCTGCAGCGCTACAAGGACCTGCAGGACATCATCGCCATCCTGGGTATCGACGAGTTGTCCGAGGAGGACAAGGTCGTCGTGTCCCGGGCCCGCAAGGCGCAGCGGTTCTTCTCGCAGAACTTCTACGTCGCCGAGCAGTTCACCGGCAACCCCGGCGTCTACGTGCCGGTGCAGGACACCATCCAGGGCTTCAAGGCCCTGATCGAGGGTGAGCTCGACGACGTGCCGGAGCAGGCCTTCCTGTACTCCGGCGGCGTCGACGACGTCCTGCGCAAGGCCAAGGAACTGGGCGCCTGATGGCCACCACCATGCACGTCGAGGTCGTGTCGGCGGAGCGCCACGTGCTCTCCGCCGACGCGGTCGAGCTCTACGCCCGCTCCGTCGAGGGCGAGATCGGCATCCTGCCGGGCCACCAGCCGGCACTGATCGAGCTCGACATCGCCCCGGTCCGCGTCAAGCTCGAGGACGGCACGTGGGAGACCATCGCGGTCCACCACGGGCTGCTCTACGTCGGGCGGGACGGCCTGATCGTCCTCGCCGACGTCGCCGAGCCCGCCAGTTCGATCGACGCCGCACGGGCCGAGACCGCACTGCGCGAGCTCGAGGGCCGTCAGGCCGCCGGTGACGACCCGGTGCTGCGCGCCTCGATCCAGCGCGCCCGTACCCGCTTGACGGTCGCCGACGGCTGACCGAGCGACGCCTTCCACGCCTCGACGGCGGCCCCGGGTCGGGGCCGCCGTCGTCGTCGATGCTGTTGGTCGCGTGCTCGCGACGGTCGGCGGGTCTGCGGCCGCGCGGTCGCAGCGTGCCGGATGCCGGGCCCGGGTAGTCTCGGCGGTCATGCTGGATCCCACCTCCTCCACCGACGTCTTCGTCGTCCGCGGCGGTGCCCCCCTGCGGGGCACCGTCCGACTGTCGGGCGCCAAGAACAGCGCGCTGAAGCTGATGGCCGCCGGCATCCTGTGCGACGGCACGCTCGAGCTCGGGGCCATCCCGCGTATCGCGGACGTGCCGGTCATGGCCGAGGTCCTGCGCGGCATCGGGCTCGGGGTCGACCTCGACCTCGCCAACGAGCGCTGCACGATCGACGCGTCGGTGGAGCCGGACTGGCGGCCGCCGCGCGACGCCGTCACCCGCATCCGGGCGTCGATCTCCTGTCTCGGCCCGCTGGTCGGCCGCACCCGTCGGGCCCGCATCGCCCTGCCCGGCGGGGACAAGATCGGTGCCCGCCGCATCGAGATGCACGTGCGGGGTCTGATGGCGATGGGTGCCGAGGTGGAGGAGCGCGCCGACGAGGTCGAGGTCGTCGCCCGCGAACTGCACGGCGCGATCCTGACGTTGGACTTCCCGAGCGTCGGCGCCACCGAGAACCTGGTGATGGCGGCCGTGCTCGCCGACGGCACCACCGTGCTCGACAACGCCGCCCGTGAACCCGAGATCCAGGACCTGTGCCGGATGCTGGTCGCGATGGGCGCCCGCATCGACGGCATCGGGTCGCCGACGCTGGAGATCGAGGGCGTCGACCGGCTCGCGCCGATCTCCTGGGAGACCTGCCCCGACCGCATCGAGGCCGGCACGTACGCCGTCGCCGCCGCGCTGACCGGCGGCGACGTGGTGATCGAACGGGTCCGTCCGGCCGATCTCACCCTGCCACTGCTGAAGCTGCGCTCCGCCGGTGTCGTGATCGAGGAGGGCGGCGACTCGTTGCGGGTCAAGGCCGGCGACCTCGACCCGGTCGACTTCGTGACCCTGCCCTACCCGGGGTTCCCGACCGACCTGCAACCGCAGATGATGGTGCTGCTCACCCAGGCCGAGGGCACCTCGCGCTGCACCGAGAACGTCTTCGAGTCGCGGTTCTCGTTCGTCGACGAGCTCGCGCGGATGGGCGCCGACATCCAGATCGACGGCCACCACGCGCTCATCCGCGGCCCCGCCCCGCTGGTCGGCGCGACGTTCACCGGCCTCGACGTGCGCGCCGGTGCGGCGGGCACGCTGGCCGGCCTGGTCGCCCGCGGCACCACGGTCGTCCGCGACGTCCACCACGTCGACCGCGGCTACGCCGACTGGATCCCACGTCTGCAGGCGCTGGGCGCCGACGTCGAACGCGTCCCCGCCAGCGATGTGGATGCCTGACCGCGACCTCCGGAGGACGCCCCGGCGGCACCGTCGGGCCGCGTTCGCCGTGCTGGCAACGGCGCTGGGCGTGCTGCTCGCCCCCGCCGGCGTGCTGCCCGAGGGCGCTGGCGTCACGGCAGCCACCCTCGCGGGTGACACCCTCGCGGGACAACCGTGGACCGGGACCGGTGTGCTCCGGGTCCAGGCCGCCGACGACGGCGTGGTGGGGGTCGGCGACGAGATGCGCGGGGTACGTCGTCACCTCGACACCCTCGAGTTCCGGGCCGGCTCGTCGGGAACGCTGCTCGTCAACGAGCTCGGGATGGAGGACTACGTCGCCGGTGTCGCCGAGATGCCCTCGCGGTGGCACCTCGAGGCGCTCCAGGCCCAGGCCGTCGCCGCCCGCACCTACGCCTGGTACTCGATCGAGCTCGGCACCTTCTCCCACTACGACATCTGCGCGACCGTCGCCTGCCAGGTGTTCCGCGGCGCCGAGGTGGTCCTCGACGACCTCGGGGACCGGTGGCGCGAGGCCGTGGACGCCACCGCCGGACAGGTCCTCGTCGACGACGCCGGCGCGCCGATCCTGGCCCGCTACTTCTCCACCTCGGGTGGTCGCACCTACCCGAACGAGCTCGTGTTCCCCGCCGAGGGGCCGCGTCCGTTCCTGGTCGGCACCGAGGACCCGGCCGACGCCGTGTCGCCCTACCACCGCTGGACGGTGCCCTTTACCCGCGCCCAGTTCGACGACATCGTCGCCCGCGGCGAGACCCTCGGACCGGCCGCGCCCGTCGTCGACGTCCGCCGTGAGGGCGACGTCCACGACCCGTTCGCCGACGTCGTGGTGACCGGAGCCGACGGCACCGAGGTCCGCGTCGGGGTGCGCACCTTCCGCGAGTTCGTCAGCCGCATCGCGGCCGAGCGCCACCCCGACGAGTTCCCCGGCGTCCGCGGCGACGGGCTGCGGCGACTGCCCGAGACGTTGCCCTCCAGCCGGTTCACGATCGACCTCGACGACGACCACGTCATCATCGAGGGGCGCGGCTGGGGCCACGGGGTCGGCATGGGGCAGTACGGCGCGCTCGGCCGCGCCGAACAGGGACAGGACCACGCCGAGATCCTCGCCGCCTACTACGACGGCCGTCGACCGACCTCCAGCGCCGCCCTGCCCGAACGCGTCCGTGTCGGCCTCGACGTCGCCGACACGTTCACGTTGCGGCCCTCGCAGACCATGCGGATAACGCTCGGCGACGAGGTGGTCGAGGAGACCGCCATCGGCACCTGGACCGTCACCCGCGTCGGTGAACAGTGGACGCTGACCCCTCCCGAGGGCCACGACGCCGCACTCGACGTGTCGGCCACCCGCCCCGCCGCCGGGATCGACCTCGGGGACGCCGTCGTGGTCGAGGTCGAGGTCAACCGGCCTGCGCTACTGCGTCTCTCGGTCCGCGACGCCGACGGGAACGAGGTCCTCTCGCGTGATCTCGGCGCCGCCGACCCCGGCTCGCACGCCGCCAGCTGGCGCTACGAGGACGCCGGCGGTGCGGCCGTGCCGGCCGGCGACTACGCCGTCGCCCTGCTCGCCCGCGACACCGACGGCTCGGAGGCCGGCAGTCCGCTGACCGTCACGGTCGGCGACGACCAGGCCGCGGCCGTTGCCGAGCGCATCGGCACCGGCGACGCGACCTCGGGTCCAGGCTCGCGGGTGGTCGCCCTGCTCGCGGCAGCCGTCCTCGCCGTCCTGCTCCTCCCGCTCGTCCTCCGCCGTTCCCGCAGGAGTCCGTCATGAGTCACCTCCCGCCACCACCCGGTCCGCCGCCGGCCGGCCCGTCGGGCCCTCCGCCGGCCGGCTCCCCCGGTGCGGACGGCGACCCGGCCTGGCCCGGCGGCGGCTACCGCGACGGTGCCCGCGCCGCCGACGCCTTCCCGGTGCCGTTCTCGGCCGTGGACGGTGCACTGCTGGTCGTGTGGATGATCCTGGCGCAGTTCCTCGTCATCCTGCCGGCGGCCGTGCTCGGCTTCGTCAGCCAGGACGACACCGCCACCATGATGCTGCTGGCGTTGGTGTCGCAGGCGGTCGGGCTCGCGGGCGCGCTGGCCTACCTGCAGGCCCGGGACCGGCTGTCGTGGCGGTTGCTCGGACCACGGCCACCGACCTGGACCCGGGCGGCCTACGGGATCGTGGTCGGCATCGCCGGTTTCCTCGGCGTCAACGCCGTCATCGCGCTGGTGCTGCAACTGATCGGCCCCGTCGACCCGCCCGAGCAGCAGCTGTTGACCGACCTGACCGCCGGCGGTGCGACGACCGTGCTGGCGGTCGTGGTGGCCGTGGTCATGGCCCCGGTCGTCGAGGAGGTCATCTTCCGCGGCGTGCTCTTCCAGGCGCTCAAGCGACGCCTCGGCCTGTGGCCCGGTGCGCTGGTGTCCGGCCTGGTCTTCGCCGCCGTCCATGTCGAGGTGCAGCAGCCCGTCTACAGCGCCGGGCTGCTCGCGTTGGGCGTGGCGCTGGCCTGGTCGCTGCACCGCTTCGGCAACCTCGTGGTCCCGATCGTCGCCCACGCCGCCTTCAACGCGGTCTCCGTGGGGCTGACGCTGCTCGGCGGCCAGTTCCTCGACACCGTCTGACCCCGTCTCGCCGCGCCGGGCGGGCACAAGGTCCTGCGGTCTCCCGGGTGTCGCGCCGTGCGGGTTCCCGCGCCCGCGACGAAGGACCGCGCGCAGCGCGCCGGCTCAGTGCCGGACGAGGCGTTCGGCGAGGGTGCGACCGGTGGGAGGACGGCCGGTGCGGGCGGCCTTCGCGTCGAGGCGGGCGAGGGAGTGCTGCAGGTAGCGGGCGGCGAGCCAGCGCAGCGGTTCGGGCTCCCAGCGGCGCGGGCGGTGGCCGACCATCGGCAGCTCGGCGTACTCGGTGGTGCCGGTGACGATCAGGTCGGCGAGCACCCGCCCGGCGAGGTTGGTCGCGGCGACGCCCTGGCCGGTGTAGCCGTTGGCGGTGGCGATGCCGGTGCGTGGATCGTGCCGGAACGCGGGCAGCCAGTCGCGCGGCATCGCCAGCGGCCCGCCCCACCGGTGCTCGACGCGCACGCCGGCGAGATCGGGGAACCAGGACGTGAGCTGCCGGGCGAGTTCGTCGTGCGTACGGTCGTGGCGGTCGAAGGCCGGGGCGACGGCCGAGCCGAAGTGGTACGGCGCCCCACGGCCACCGAACAGGATCCGGCCGTCGACGGTGCGCGACAGGTAGTCGACCGTGTAGCGGTGCGAGGACAGCGCCTCGTGGCCCTGCCAGCCGATGCGGGCCCACGTCGCGTCGTCGACCGGTTCGGTGAGCACGACCAGCGAGTAGATCGGCAGCACGTCCCGGGCGCGGCCGGGCAGCTGCGGCAGCCACGCCTCGGTGGCGAGGACGGCCGTGTCGGCGGTCACGACCCCGTGGTCGGTGACGACCTGGACCGCGGGCGGTCCGGGGCGCAGGTCGGTGACCCGGGTGCCCTCGACGATGCGCACGCCGGCGTCCTCGAGCCGGCGGGCGAGGCCGCGCACGAGCCGGCCCGGATGGTGGACGGCGCCGTACGGGTCGTGCAGCGCCCCGAGGGCGTCGGCGACCCGGACGCGGGCCGCCAGTGCGTCGGCGTCGAGCAGCGTGACCCCGTCGCCGAGCCCGAGCCGGACCAGCTCGTCGAGTCCGGCGTGCAGGGCGGGAACCTCGGCGCGGCCGCGGGCGATGCGCAGGATGCCCCCGCGACGCAGCTGCGCGTCGATGCCGGCGCGGTCGCAGACGGCCGCGATCTCGTCGATGCTGTCGCGCACCGCCCGCACGGTTGCGGCGGCGATGCCGGGGGAGGCGCGCCGGGCCAGCTCGCCCGGGGTGACGCCCACGCCGGGGGACAGCCAGGCGCCGTTGCGGCCGGACGCGCCGAACCCGACCGTCTCGGCCTCGATCACCACGACGTCGAGGGCCGGGTCGCGCTCGCGCAGGTACCAGGCGGTCCACAGGCCGGTGTAACCACCACCGACGACCGCGACGTCGGCGCGCCGGTCGCCCTCGAGTGGTGCGCGGGGCGTCAGGTCGTCCGCCGAGGTGGCGAGCCAGTAGTTGGTCACGTGGGCTCCCGGGCCGTCGTTCGGGCATGCAGCTCGAGGGCGAGGCCGTACTCGAGCAGGTGGTCGCCGCCGCGCGGGTCGCGGCCGGTGAGCTCCCGGATCCGGTCGAGCCGGTAGGTCAGGGTGTGCCGGTGCACGCACAGCTCCGCGGCGGCCGGGCCGGGTCGGCAGCCGTGCGCGAGGTAGGCGCGCAGGGTGTCGACGAGGCGGGTCGCCTCGCGGGCGTCGTGGTCGAGGACGGGGCCGAGCACCGAGGTGACGAAGTCGGTCGCGCCGAGGTCGTCGCGGATGCCGGCCAGCAGCCCGGACAGACCGAGCTGGTCCACGTCGTGCACGGCGGTGCCGTCGTCGACGCGCAGCGCCACGCTGGCTTCCCGGATGGCGGCACGCAACGCCTCGGCGCCCGTCTTCACCCGACTGCGCCCGACCCGCGGTCGCGGCCAGCCGCGGGCGCGCAGCGCCTCGACGATCCGGGTGGCCGCGTCGGGGTGGTCGCCGCCGGTGGGGCCGTCGTCGGTGTCCCGGCCGTCGTGGTCGTGGGCGCGGGCGTCGTGCCCCCCAGCATCGGTGTCGGCCGGAACGGGGACCAGGGCGAACCACGTCTCCGCGAGTCGGCCCACGACGGGGCGGCCGAACGGGAGCAGGGCGTCCTCGACCACGGCGGCCAGCTGGGCGTCGCCGACGCCGTCCGGGCGGGCGACGGCCAGCACCCGGTAGGCGGCCGGTGGTGGGACGCCGAGCCGTCGCAGCGCCCGGGCGACGAGGCCGGGGGTGTCACGTCCGGCGGCGACCTCCTCGAGCAGCTCGTCGACCCGGGCACGCTGTGCCTCGCGGACCGATCGGCGTCGGGCGCGCTCCAGCGACACGCCCGCGACACCCTGCTCGAAGAGCAGCGTCTGGTGCTCGATCAGCGACTCGGCGGTCACGACGGCGACGACCGCCTCGAGCTCCTGTCCGATGCGGACCGTGGCGCTGGTCACCAGCTGACCGTCGGGCAGCGTCGCGGCCGGTCCCTCGGCGGCCGCGGCCTTCCACAGCAGTTCGGGTGCAAGTCCGTCGAGTCGCCCGTCGGGGTCGTGGCGGGCGAGCTCCGCACCCGCGAAGTCGAAGGCGAGCAGGGCCGTCGTCGGCATCGCGCGACCGACCGTGGCCAGCACGCCCCGGAGCCCGTGGTCGGCGACGACCGCGGCCAGCACCTGCCGGTGCAACGTGACCGCGCTGCGCAGGGTGGCGAAGTGCTCCTCGAACACCGCGCGAGACACCCGGCGGGTGACGGCGAGGAAGGGCACCTCGTAGGGCACCGTGAACAGGGGCAGCGCGGCGCTGTCGCAGGCGGCCACCATGGTGGCCGGTACCTCCTCGAGGCTCACGCCGGTGCCGAACCCGACGGCGACCACACCACGTCCGGCGAGCCCGGCGATCAGGCGCTGTTGCAGCGACGGGCTGTCCTTCACCCCCAGACCGGTGGTGAGCAGCAGTTCCCCGCCCTCGAGCCAGGGGGTCGGGTCGGGCGTGTCGGCGATGTGGGCCCAGCGGATCGGGCCACGCCGGTCCAGTCCTGCCCGGCCGGCGACGAGCTCGAGCCCGAGACCGGGATCGGCCAGCAGTTCCGACGGCCAGAGCGGCACGGGACCCTTCGGGTCGAGGACCGCCGGAGCGTACTGCCCGGACCGTCGCGTTTCGGGCGCGGTCGCGCCGGATTCCGTCGTACCCACGTCGCGACATCTCCCTCGGCCGCTCGGCACACGCTACGGCGGTCCTCCCGGGGCGGCATCGGCCGAACCCACGACCGTGCGCGGGATGCGTACGACGATCGGCCAGGCGCCGCGACGATCCGTGCAACACTTCGCCAGGTGGCCAAGGCCACACCCGCGACCAGCGCCGGACGGCCAACGACATCGATCGCCGGCCGGTCCTACGGTTCGCGGCGCGAGATCGGAAGCCGGTGTGCGGCGGAGCCGGTGACGCGGACGAGGGAGACGTCCGTGGCAGGCATCGTGGCAGCGGGCAGGAGCGGACCGGGAGGTCGAGCCAGTGCGCAAGGTGCAGAACGTGATCGGTGGCGAGCTGCGCGATCCGGTCGCCGGCGAGACCATGGACCTGGTCGACCCGTCGACGGGACAGGTCTTCGGCAGCGCGCCGCGGTCGGGCCCACAGGACGTCGACGACGCCTGTCGTGCGGCCGCCGACGCCTTTCCCGGCTGGCGGGACGCGACGCCGTCCGAGCGCAGCCGCGCGCTGCTCAGGATCGCCGACGCGATCGAGGAGCGCGGCGAGGAGCTGGTCCGGCTCGAGTGCGAGAACACCGGCAAGCCGTTCCAGCTCACGATGGAGGAGGAGCTGCCGCCGGCCGTCGACCAGATCCGCTTCTTCGCCGGCGCCGCGCGGGTGCTGGAGGGCCGTTCCGCCGGCGAGTACCTGGCGGGGCACACCTCCTACGTCCGTCGGGAGCCGATCGGGGTCTGTGCGCAGGTGTCACCGTGGAACTACCCGATGATGATGGCGGTGTGGAAGTTCGCGCCGGCGCTCGCGGCCGGCAACGCGGTCGTGCTCAAGCCCAGCGACACCACGCCGGTCTCCACGGCCTGGATGGCCGAGCTCATGCAGGAGTTCCTGCCGCCGGGGGTGATGAACGTCGTCTGCGGGGACCGGGACACCGGCCGCAGTCTGGTCACCCACGAGATCCCACAGTTCGTGTCGGTCACCGGTTCGGTCCGTGCGGGCATGGAGGTCGCCGAGGCGGTCGCGCGTGACCTCAAGATCACCCATCTCGAGCTCGGCGGCAAGGCGCCGGTGATCGTGTTCGACGACGCCGACGTCGAACACGCGGCCGCCGGCATCGCCGGGGCCGGCTACTTCAACGCCGGGCAGGACTGCACCGCCGCGTCACGGGTCCTGGCCGGCCCGCGCATCCACGACGACCTCGTGGCGGCGCTGGCCGAGCAGGCCCGGGCGACCTCGACGGGCGCGCCGAACGACGACGAGGAACCCGACTACGGGCCGCTCAACAACGCCGACCAGCACGCACGCGTGCGGGGCTTCTTCGACCGGGCTCCCGGCCACCTCGAGGTCGTGGCCGGCGGCTCGCCGTTGGTCCGCGACGGCTTCTTCTTCGAGCCCACGGTCGTGGCCGGCCTGCGCCCCGACGACGAGATGAGCCAGACCGAGATCTTCGGTCCGGTGCTGACCGTGCAGCGCTTCGACGACGAGGACCAGGCGCTGCGCTGGGCGAACGGCGTCAAGTACGGCCTCGCCTCCAGTGTCTGGACCCGGGACCACGGGCGGGCCATGCGCATGGCCAGAGGGCTCGACTTCGGCGCGGTGTGGATCAACACCCACATCCCGATCGTGGCGGAGATGCCCCACGGCGGGTTCAAGCACTCCGGCCACGGCAAGGACCTGTCGATGTACGGCCTCGAGGACTACACGCGCATCAAGCACGTGATGTCCGACATCACGATCTGACAAGGACGCCGGTATGAGCACCGCGGAACTGGGCACGGGCAACCTGTGGCTGCACTTCACCCGCACCTCGGACTGGCTCGGCGACGCGCCGTCGATCCCGACGATGGACCGTGCCGAGGGCTGCTACGTCTGGGACACCGACGGCAAGCGCTACCTCGACGCACTCTCGGCGCTGTTCTGCGCCCAGATCGGCTACGGGCACCCGTCGATGGGGCAGGTCGCGCGGGCGCAGATGGACCGGCTGCCGTTCGCGACCAACTGGTCCTACGCCCATCAGCCCGCGATCGACCTCGCCGCGGCACTCGCGGAGCGCTTCCCGGGGGACCTGAACCACTTCTTCTTCGTCAACTCCGGCTCGGAGGCCGTGGAGTCGGCGGTGAAGATGGCCCAGCAGTACCACCGGCTCAACGGTGAACCCGAACGCACGCAGGTCATCAGCCGCAACTACGCCTACCACGGCACCACGCTCGGGGCGCTGGGCGTGACCGGGCTGGCAGGACTGCGCGAGCCGTTCGAACCGCTGCGTCCCGTGCACCACTACGTGCCCAACACCAACGCCTACCGCCCCCAGCACGACGACCCGGCCCAGGCGGTCGAGGACAAGATCCTCGAGATCGGCCCGGACCGGGTGTCGCTGGTGATCGCCGAGCCGGTGCAGAACGCCGGTGGTTGCTTCACCCCGCCGGCCGACTACTGGCCCCGGCTGCGCGAGATCTGTGACCGCTACGGCGTCCTGCTCGCCTGTGACGAGGTGATCACCGGCTTCGGGCGCCTCGGGTACTGGACCGGCGCGGAGAAGTACGGCGTGGTCCCCGACCTGCTCACCTTCGCCAAGGGCGTCACCAGCGCCTACCTGCCGCTCGGTGGCGTCGGCTTCAACGAGCGCATCAGCAAGCTGTTGCAGCTCGAGAAGACCACCATGTTCGTCCACGGCGCGACCTGGGGTGGTCACCCGGTCGCCGCCGCCGTCGCCCTGGAGAACCTGCGGCTGTTCGACGAGCTCGGGGTGCTCGACAACGTCCGCGCCAACGAGAGCTGGTTCGAGGAGCAGCTGCGTGGCCTGTACGAGCGCCACGAGATCGTCGGCGACGTCCGCGGCACCGGCTACTTCTGGGCGCTCGAGCTGGTCAAGGACCGCGAGCACAAGGTGATGTTCGACGCCGTCGAGTCCGAGCAGCTGCTACGCGGCTTCCTCTCGGCGCGTCTGCTCGAGCTCGGGATGATCTGCCGCGCCGACGACCGCGACGAACCCGTGCTCCAGCTGTCCCCCCCGTTGATCGCCGACCGGGAGACCCTCGGCGAGATCATCGGGATCCTCGACCAGGTGCTGGGCGAGGCAGCCAAGCGCATGGTGGCCCTGTGAGCACCGGACCGGTGGTGCAGGCGCCGTGCGGCCACGCAGGAGCGAGCGCATGAGCGAGACCCGCACGATCGGTGTGCCCAGCGAGACCAAGGACCGCGAACGTCGGGTGTCGTTGACGCCCTCGGCGGTCGCCTCGGTCGTCGACCGCGGTCACCGGGTCCTGGTCCAGGCCGGTGCCGGCACGGGCGCCGGGTTCGACGACGACGCCTACACCGACGCCGGCGCGGAGCTGGTCGCCGACGCCGGCGAGGTCTGGGCCGCGGAGGTGGTCGTCAAGGTCAAGGAACCGCAGCCGGACGAGTTCGCGTTCTTCCGCGACGACCTGACCCTGTTCACCTACCTGCACCTGGCGGCCGAGCCGGAGCTGACCCGCGCCCTGGTCGAGTCGGGGATCCACGCCTACGCCTACGAGACGCTCACCGACCGCACCGGGCTGCCGCTGCTCGCGCCGATGTCGGAGATCGCCGGGCGGGCTGCGGCCATCGTCGGCGCGGAGAAGCTCTCGGCCGCGCAGGGCGGTTCGGGGACGCTGATGGGTGGTGCCGCCGGCGTGCCGCCGGCCAAGGCAGTCGTGATCGGGCTCGGCGTGGCCGGCACGATGGCGGCCCGGGGCCTGCGTGGGCTCGACGCCCACGTGACCGGGGTGGACGTCGACCTGCAGCGTCTCTACGAGCACCACCTCGACGGCACGGTCGACGCGACCCAGATCAGCGAACCCGCCGCCGTGGCTGCGCACGTGCGCGAGGCCGACCTGGTGGTGGGGGCGGCGCTGGTGCCCGGTGCCCGGGCACCGGTCGTGGTCGACGAGCAGATGGTGGCCTCCATGCGGCCCGGGTCCGTCGTGGTCGACCTGGCCATCGACCAGGGCGGCTGCATCGCCACGGCCCGGCCCACGTCGCTGTCCGAGCCGACCTACGTCGAGCACGGCGTCGTCCACTACTGCGTGACCAACGTGCCGGGGCAGTTCCCGCGCACCGCTTCGGCCGCCCTGTCGGCCGCCGTCACCCCGCGGCTGCTGCAGCTGGTCACCGATCCCGACGACGCGTCGTTGTCCGGGGCGCTCAACGTCGCCGACGGTGCCCTGGTGCACCCGGTGGTCGCCGAGACCTTCCCCGACCTGCCGCGGGCCTGACCGCGTGACCCCGCCCGCGCCGACGGCCGCCCGCCACGCCAGCCACTGGCTGCGGGACGCCGACGGCGCGGCGGGTCCGCCGCTCACCGGCCGGCACCTCGCCGACGTCGTGATCGTCGGCGGGGGGTTCACCGGCCTGTGGACGGCGCTGTCCCTCACCGAGCGCGAACCGGGCCGGCGGGTCGTGCTGCTCGAGGCCGAGCGGGTCGGCCACGGTGCGTCGGGACGCAACGGCGGTTTCGTCGAGCCCTCGCTGACCCACGGCATCGCCAACGCCCGGCGTCACTTCCCCGACGAGGTGGCCGAGCTGACCCGACTCGGCCACGAGAACCTGCACGGGCTGCTCGCCGACGCGGCCCGCTTCGGGGTGGCCGACGCGGTCGAGCGCACCGGCCTCCTCGAGGTCGCCACCGCGCCCTGGCAGGTCGACGAGCTCGCCGAGGCCGCTGCCCTGCACGCCGAGGTGAAGGAGCACGCCGAGCTGCTCGGCGCCGACGCGGTCCGCGCCGAGGTGGACTCACCCACCTACCTGGGCGGACTGCACCTGCCCGACGGTGGTGCGCTGGTCGACCCGGGTCGACTGGTGCGGGCGCTGGCCGCCGAGGCGATGCGCCGGGGGGTGCAGGTCTGCGAGGGCAGCCCGGTCGTCGGGTTCACCCCCGCCGGTCCGGACGTCGTCGTGCGCACCCCGCAGGGACAGGTGCTGGCCGGTGCGGCGGTGCTGGCCACCAACGCCTACAGCCACCGGGTGCTGCGCCGCACCGCCCGCCACTTCGTGCCCGTCCACGACTACGTGCTGCTGACCGCGCCGCTGAACGCCGAGCAGCTGGCCAGGATCGGGTGGCGACGCCGCCAGGGCATCGCCGACGCCGGCAACCAGTTCCACTACTACCGGCTCACCGCCGACGACCGCATCCTGTGGGGCGGGTACGACGCGGTCTACCGGTTCGGCAACGGGGTCGGTCCGCGCTTCGACCATCGCCGAGCGACCTACGACCTGCTGGCCCGCCATTTCCGAGCGACCTTCCCGCAGCTGGCCGACGTGCGGTTCGAGCGCTGGTGGGGCGGGCCGATCGCGACCACCACCCGGTTCACCGTCACCTTCGGCGACGCGCTGGGTGGTCGGGTGCACTACGCGCTGGGCTACACGGGACTCGGTGTCGCGGCGACCCGGTTCGCCGGCCGGGTCCTGGCCGACCGGCTCACCGCGGCCGACTCGCCGCTGCTTCGCCTGGCCTTCACCAGCACCTCGCCGGTGCCCTTCCCGCCCGAGCCGTTGCGCTGGGTGGGGGTGCAGGCCACCCGTTCCGCGATGGCCCGGGCCGACCGTCGCGGCGGTCGGCGGGGTTCGTGGCTCGCACTCCTCGACCGTTTCGGCATCGGATTCGACTCGTGACGGGCAGACTGCCGCCTGCTCCGGTTCCCGCCCCGCGAAAGGACCGCCGTGTCTGACGTCTCGCTCGAGACCGGTCGCCCCCCGGTGGACGCGACCGCGTCCGCCACCGGTGTGGCCGTCGCCCTGCACGGGGTGACCAAGCGGTTCCCCGGACCGAAGGGTGCCGAGGCGGTGACCGCCGTGGACGCCATCGACCTCGACATCGCCGACGGCGAGTTCTTCAGTCTGCTGGGGCCCTCGGGGTGCGGCAAGACGACCACGCTGCGGATGATCGCCGGCTTCGAGTACCCGACGGCCGGCTCGATCCGCATCTTCGGCGACGAGGTCGGGCTGCTGCCGCCCAACCGCCGGCCGGTCAACACCGTGTTCCAGTCCTACGCGTTGTTCCCGCACCTGAGCGTGGCCCAGAACATCGCCTTCGGCCTCGAGATGCAGAAGGTCGACAAGCGCGAGGTGCGCCAGCGGGTCGCGGAGGTCATCGAGCTGGTGCAGCTGCAGGGTCGGGAGTCGCGGCGGCCCAAGCAGCTCTCGGGTGGGCAGCAGCAGCGGGTGGCGCTCGCCCGCGCACTGGTCAACCACCCCAAGGTGCTGCTGCTCGACGAGCCGCTCGGAGCGCTGGACCTCAAGCTGCGCCAGGCCATGCAGCTCGAGCTCAAGCAACTGCAGGAACGGGTCGGCATCACCTTCGTCTACGTCACCCACGACCAGGAGGAGGCGCTGACGATGTCCGACCGCATCGCGGTCATGGACGGTGGTCGCCTGCTCCAGGTCGGGGCACCCACCGAGATCTACGACCGCCCCCGCACCCGGTTCGTGGCCGACTTCATCGGGGACACCAACCTGATGCCGGCGACCGTGGTGGACACCGACACGGTGCGGTTGGTCGACGGCACACCGGTACGCGTGGCCTCGGGCCGACCGGAGGGTGCCACCTGCACGCTCGCGATCCGGCCCGAGCAGATCGGGTTGCGATCTCCCGAACACGACCGGGATCCGGCCCTCGACGCCGTGCACGGGCGGGTGCAGCGGGTGACCTTCCTCGGCAACGCCACCAGCTACGAGGTGGTGGCCGACGGCGACGCGGACCTGCACGTCCGGGTCCGACAGGGCAATGCGCCCGGCATCGAGCACTTCGCCGTCGGTGACCGGGTGCGGGTGCGCTGGCTGCCGGCCAGCGCGACCGTGCTCGAGGACTGAACGGAGCCGGACCATGTCGACGACCGTTCCTCCCCCCGACGTCCAGCCCGACCTGCACGACGAGCCGCCTCCGCCGGGGCCCGGGCTGGAACGCGACGCCGAGAAGGCCGCCTCCCGACGCGGCTTCCTGATCGGGCTTCCGGGGCTCGCCTATCTCGTGGCGTTCTTCGCGGCCCCGCTGCTGATCGTGGTCGTCTACTCGTTCGCGAGCCGCTCGCCGCGGGGCGCCACCGTGCTGGCCGGCTGGAACCTCGACTCCTACGCGCGGCTGACCGATTCGCTGGTGCTCACCATCGCGTGGCGCTCGTTGTGGATCGCCGTCGTGACGACGCTGATCTGTCTGGTGCTGGCCTATCCGTTCGCGTACTACCTGGCGACCCGGCCCGTCAGGGTCCGGGCGCTGTTGCTCGTGCTGGTCATGATCCCGTTCTGGTCGAACTTCCTCGTGCGCACCTACGCCTGGCGGATGTTGCTGGGCAGCGACGGACCTCTGACCCGGCTGCTGCAGACGGTCGGCATCGACGCGACGCTGCTGTTCACGCCGACCGGCGTGATGATCGGGCTGGTGTACGGCTACCTGCCGTTCATGATCCTGCCGCTGTACGCCGCGGTCGAACGCCTCGACCACTCGCTGGTGGAGGCGGCCCGGGACCTGTACGCCAGCGGCTGGCAGGCGTTCTGGAAGGTGACCTGGCCCCTGTCGCGGCCGGGGGTGATCGCCGGATCGATCCTGGTGTTCATCCCGTCGTTCGGGGCCTACGTCACGCCGGAGATCCTCGGCGGGCGCGGCTCGACGATGCTCGGCAGCTACATCGCCCGCCAGTTCATCGGGACCGCGAGCGACTGGCCCTTCGGCTCGGCGCTGTCGGTCGCGATCCTGGTCGTGATGCTGGCCGCCGCGACGGCCTACTTCCGCGCCGGAGGAAAGAACCTATGAGCGGCGGTGAAGGCCCCCTGTGGGGTTTGGAGGGGCCTTCAGCGGTCTCGGAGGATGGACGGAGCGGCGGGAAAGGCCCCCTGTGGGGTTTGGAGGGGCCTTCAGCGGTCTCGGAGGATGGACGGAGCGGCGGGAAAGGCCCCCTGTGGGGTTTGGAGGGGCCTTCAGCGGTCTCGGAGGATGGACGGAGCGGCGGGAAAGGCCCCCTGTGGGGTTTGGAGGGGCCTTCAGCGGTCTCGGAGGGGGCAGCATGAGTGTGCTGGAGATGCCGGGTGGGGCGGGGGCGGAGGTCGCCGACGACTCGCTCGCCAGGCCGCGCCGGGGGGTCGATCGGGTGCTGGCCGGCAACGCGTGGCTGGTGTTCGCCTTCCTGTACCTGCCGATCCTGGTCCTGATCGTCTACTCGTTCAACGACAACGAGCGGGTGGGTGTGTGGACCGAGCCGTCGTTGCGCTGGTACGGCGAACTGGTCGGCAACACCCGCGTGATGGACGCGCTGCGCAACTCGCTGGTCGTCGCGGCGGTCTCGACGGTGGTGGCGACGGTGCTGGGAACGCTCGCCGGTCTGTCGATGGAGCGCTTCCGTTACCGCGGGCAGCGCATGTTCGACGGGCTGCTGTACCTGCCGGTGATCATCCCGGACATCACGATGGCCGTGATGCTGCTGCTGTTCTTCGTGCAGGCGTTCGATCTGATCTTCCTGGCCACCGGCGTGCAGTTCAGCCGTGGGCTCGGGACGATCATGCTGGCCCACGTCGCGTTCAACGTCTCCTTCGTGGCGCTGGTGGTGCGTGCGCGGCTCGCCGGGTTGGACGGGGCGTTGGAGGAGGCTGCGGCCGACCTGTACGCCAGCCGCTGGCAGGCGTTCCGGCGGGTGACCCTGCCGCTGATCGCCCCAGGGGTCGCCGGTGGTGCGCTGCTGGCGCTGACGTTGTCGCTCGACGACGTGGTGATCACCGAGTTCGTGAGCGGCGCGGGGGCAACGACCCTGCCGGTGTACGTGTTCGGTTCGCTGCGCCGGGGGGTCACGCCGCTCATCAACGCGGTGTCGGTCCTGATGTTGGTCGGGTCGATCCTGCTCGTGCTGTTGTCACTGGCGGTGTCGCGGCGTCGGGAGGACGCGGGGGAGTGAGGCCGGGGCGGCCCACGCCGCCCCGGGGACGAGTCAACGGTTGCGAGAAGAGGGAAGGGAACGTCGTATGAGGATTCGCCTGCTGGCAACGCTGCTGGCCAGCGCCCTGGTCCTGGCCGCCTGCGGTCGCGAAGTCGGTGGTGAGACCGCCGACGGGGCCCCCGAGGGCTCCGAGACGGCCGCCGAGGACGGCGACGACTCCTCCGGTGGCGGTGACGCGTCCGCGGCCGGCGCCGAGTGCGAGGTCGACGAGGTCGACGGGGACCTGCTGTTCTACAACTGGTCGGAGTACATGGACCCGGACCTGCTCACCGCGTTCGGCGAGCAGTACGGCGTCTCCGCCACCGAGGACACCTTCACCTCCAACGAGGCCCTGCTGGCGCAGATCCGCGCCGGTGGCGCCGACTACGACGTGATCGTCCCGTCCGACTACATGGTCGAGATCATGATCGAGGAGGGCCTGCTGCTCGAGCTCGACGCCGAGGCGATCCCGAACTCCGACAACGTCGCCGAGGACTTCGCCAACCCGCCCTACGACCCGGAGCTGGCCTACTCGCGGCCCTACCAGTGGGGCACGACCGGGCTGGGCGTGAATCTCGAGGCGACCGGCCCGGACCCGGAGCCGACCTGGGGCTGGCTGTTCGACCCGCAGCTGCGCGACGGGCTGGACCTGTCGATGCTCGACGACCCGCGCGAGAGCATGGGAGCCGCGCTGTACTACCTCGGCCACGACCCGAACACCACCGACGAGGCGCAGCTCGAGGAGGCGGCGCAGCTGATCGAGGAGAACACGCAGATCGTGACGTTCACCTCCGACCAGTACTCCGAGCTGCTGCTCACCGGCGAGACCGACATCGGGCAGGGCTACAGCGGCAACATCCTCGACAACATCGGTGACGACGAGAACTACGCCTACCTGATCCCCGAGGAGGGCGCGACGATCTGGACCGACAACATGGCGATCCTGACCTCGTCGAACAGCCCGTGCACGGCGCACACCTTCATCAACTTCATGCTCGACGCCGAGAACGGCGCGCAGCTGACCAACTACACCTACTACGCCTCGCCCAACGAGGCTGCGACCGAGTTCATCGACGAGGAGGTCACGAGCAACCCGGCGATCTACCCCGACGAGGACGTGCGCGAGAACCTGTACTTCCTCGAGAACACCGGGGAGGCCGAGGTGCTCTACACCGACCTGTTCACCCGGGCGCAGGGGTGAGCGGGGGGATGGCGTCGCTGCTGTCCCACCATGTCGGTGGCCGGCGGTGGTCCGACGACGACGCCCGGCGCGGGGAGGTGTTCGACCCCGCGACCGGGCGGGTCTCCCGCCACGTGCCGCTCGCGTCCGCGTCGACGGTCGCGCGCGTCGTGGAGGTCGCCCACGAGGCGTTCACCACCTGGCGCTGGTCGACGTTGGCGCAGCGGACGCGGGTGCTGTTCGCCTTCCGGACGCTGGTCGACGCGCACCGCGACGAGCTCGCGGCGCTGATCGTCGCCGAGCACGGCAAGGTGCACGACGACGCGCTCGGTGAGGTGCAGCGCGGCCTCGAGGTGGTCGAGTTCGCCTGTGGGATCCCGCATCTGCTCAAGGGCGGGCACTCCGTCGAGGTCTCCTCGGGTGTCGACAGTTGGTCGTTGCGTCAGCCGCTGGGCGTGGTCGCCGGGATCACGCCGTTCAACTTCCCGGCGATGGTCCCGATGTGGATGTTCCCGCTCGCGATCGCGTGCGGGAACACCTTCGTGCTCAAGCCCAGCGAGAAGGACCCGTCGGTGTCGGTGCGGCTCGCCGAGCTGTGGACCGAGGCCGGCCTGCCCGACGGGGTGTTCAACGTCGTCCACGGCGACCGCGAGGCGGTCGACGCGCTGTTGACGGCACCGGACGTCGCGGCGGTGTCGTTCGTCGGATCGACCCCGATCGCCCGGCACGTGTTCACCACGGCGACCACCCACGGCAAGCGGGTGCAGGCGCTGGGCGGGGCGAAGAACCATCTGGTCGTGCTGCCCGACGCCGACGTCGAGCTGGCGGCGGACGCGGCGGTCGCCGCGGCGTTCGGCTCGGCCGGCGAGCGGTGCATGGCGATCTCGGCGGTGGTCGCCGTCGGCGACGTCGGTGACCGGCTGGTCCCGGCGATCGCGAACCGGATGGCGGCGTTGCGCGTCGGACCCGGTACCGACCCGCAGGCGGAGATGGGCCCCCTGGTCACCGCGGAGCACCGCGACCGCGTGGCCGGCTACGTCGCGACCGGCGCCGACGAGGGCGCCGAGGTGGTCGTCGACGGACGCGGGTTGACCGTGGAGGGCGCCGAGGACGGCTTCTGGCTCGGGCCGTGCCTGCTCGACCACGTGACCCCGGACATGGCCGTCCACCGTGACGAGATCTTCGGGCCGGTGCTCTCGGTCGTGCGCGTCGGCACCCACGCCGACGCGATCGCGCTGGTCAACGCCAACCCGTACGGCAACGGCACGGCGGTGTTCACCGACTCGGGGCGTGAGGCGCGCCGCTTCCAGCAGCAGATCGAGGTCGGCATGGTCGGTGTCAACGTGCCGATCCCGGTGCCGATGGCCTACTACGCGTTCGGCGGTTGGAAGGACTCGCTGTTCGGCGACACGTACGTGCACGGCACCGAGGGCGTGCACTTCTACACGCGCGGCAAGGTCGTCACCGCCCGCTGGCCCGAGCAGGGCGCTGGCACCGCGGCCGCCGGCACGTCGAGCCTGCACTTCCCGACCTCCGACTGATCTCCGCCCGCGAGACAGGGGACCCAGGCAGATGCCGCCTGGGGGGCAACGAGTGAGCGAAGCGAGCGAGACAGGGGACCCAGGCAGATGCCGCCTGGGGGGCAACGAGTGAGCGAAGCGAGCGAGACAGGGGACCCAGGCAGATGCCGCCTGGGGGGCAACGAGTGAGCGAAGCGAGCGAGACAGGGGACCCAGGCAGATGACGAGCGAATCCCGCGGCATGTGGATCGGCGGCGAGCACGTGGTCGCCGACCGTTGGATCGAGAGCTTCGATCCGGCGACCGAGGAGGTCATCGGCCGGGTACCGGCCGGCGGTGCGGCGCAGGTCGACCGGGCGGTGGCCGCAGCGAAGGCGGCGTTCGACGACTGGCGCTACCTGGCCGCGAACGACCGCGCGGAACTGCTGCACGAGGCGTACGCGCGCTCGATGGCGCACCACGGCGAGCTGGTCGAGCTCCTCACCCGCGAACAGGGCAAGCCCCGGCCCGAGCAGGAGGAGGAGGCGGAGTGGGCGCTGACCTCGCTGCGCTACTACGCCGAGCTCGGTCGCAACGGGCTCGGTCGGGTGGTGCCCTCGGCGGAGCCGCGCACGCAGCTCAACCTGGTGCTCAAGGAACCCTACGGGGTGGTCGGGGCGATCGTGCCGTGGAACTATCCGCTGCTGCTGCTGGGCTGGAAGCTCGCGCCGGCGCTGGCGGCCGGCAACACGGTGGTGGTCAAGCCCTCGGAGTTGACCTCGCTGGTCACCCTCGAGTGGATCGAGCGCTGCTTCGACCACTTCCCTCCCGGCGTGGTGAACGTGGTGACCGGTTCCGGTGCCGAGGCGGGCGAGGCGCTGGTGCGCCATCCCGACGTGCGGGTCGTGGCCATGACCGGGTCGGTCGCGACCGGTCAGCGCATCGCCTCGGTCGCCGCCCCGCTGATGAAGCACCTGCATCTCGAGCTGGGCGGCAAGGACGCGTTCGTGGTGGCACCCGACGCGGAGCTCGAGCCCGCGGCGGACGCGCTGGCGTACTCGGCGCTGCTCAACAGCGGACAGGTGTGCACCTCGTCCGAGCGGGTGTTCGTGCCCGCGGCGCGACGCGAGGAGTTCGCCGAGGCGTTGACCGCCAAGGTCGGCGAGCTGCGGCTCGGGCACGGGCTGGACGCCGGCACGGACCTCGGGCCGCTCGCCGACGCGGCGTTCCGCGACAAGGTCGACGCGCACGTGCGCGACGCGGTCGACCGGGGCGCGCGGGTGCTCACCGGTGGGCAGCGGCCGGACCGGCGCGGGTGGTTCTACGAGCCGACCGTGCTGGTCGACGTCGACGACGACATGGTCATCATGACCGAGGAGACGTTCGGTCCGACGATCCCGGTGGCGACCTACGACGGTTTCGACGAGGTCATCGACCGGGTCAACGCCTCGGAACTCGGCCTCGGCGCCACGTTGCGTTCGTCCGACCCGCTGCTGATCAAGCGCTTCTACGAGCGCGTGAAGGCCGGCACGGTGTGGATCAACGATCCGTTGACCGACAACTACGCGGGACCGTTCGGTGGCATGAAGATGACGGGCGGCGGCCGTGAGCTCGGCCCCGAGGGGCTCGAGACGTTCCTCGAGACCAAGCACGTGCACTGGGACTTCGACCAGGCCTCCAAGGACTGGTGGTTCCCGTACCGCTGAGGCACGCCGGAGCACCGTTCGCGGGCCGGTGGGGAGTCGGCGGCTTCGACGGCGTTCCGGAGGCGGACCGATCCCACGATCACGACCGCACGTGTCCTGCGGTCCCCGGCAGCACGCTCTCCGGCCGGGCGCGAGCGCCACGACGGGGGAGTAGGTTGGAACGACGGCGCGGGAGGTGCCGGGAAGACGGACGTCCGCAGGACGGCAAGGAGACTTCGGGATGACGGATACCGAGACACGTACGGCGCTCTACATCGGTGGCCAGGTCCGGAAGACCTCGGAGGTGCTCGAGGTCCTGGACCCGGCCAAGCCCGGCCGGGTGGTGGGCACGGCGGCCGCCGCGTCCGAGGCCGACGTCGCCGAGGCCGTCGCCGCAGCGAAGGCGGCGTACGACGACTGGTCGGCACGGTCGGCACAGGACCGCGCCCGGATGATGAGCGAGGCGATCGCCGGCATCGCCGACGACCGTGACCAGGACGCCGCGATCCTGTCCCAGGAGAACGGCAAGGTCCGGATGGAGGCGTGGATCGACACCCTCGTCTTCGAGTTGCGCTGGCAACTGGCGCTCCAGCACGCCGACGAGGTGGAGGCCACGACGGAGCTCGAGCCGGCCCCCGGGCTGCCCGTGACGACCGAGATCGGCTACCAGCCGCTCGGCGTCGTGACGGTGATCGTGCCCTTCAACTGGCCGATCGCGATCCTGGGTGCCGCGCTGCCGCATGCACTGCTCGCCGGGAACACCGCCATCGTCAAGCCGCCGCCGTCGACGCCGCTGGCGATGACGAGGTTGGTGCAGCGCATCGCGGAGAAGCTGCCGCCGGGCGTGCTCAACATCGTCACGGGCCGCGACGAGCAGATGGCCGGCCTGATCCAGAACGTCGACGTCGCGAAGGTGTGCTTCACCGGCTCGGTCAACGGCGGCAAGAAGATGATGGAGATGGCGTCGCGCACGCTGACGCGCGTGACGCTGGAGCTGGGCGGGAACGACGCCGCGATCTTCTGTGAGGACGCCGTCATCGACGACACCCACCTCGACCGGCTCTTCGCCGCCATCTACGACACCACCGGCCAGATCTGCATGAACGCCAAGCGCGTCTACGTCCACCGCTCACGGATGGACGAACTGGTGGACGGCCTGTCCCGGCGGCTCGAGCAGACCGTGCTCGGCTACGGCCTGGACGAGGGCACGACGATGGGCCCGCTGCACCAGCGCGCGCAACAGGAATTCGTCACCGAGCTGATCCAGGAGGCCAAGGACTCCGGCGCGAGCGTGCTGGAGTTCGGCGAGCTGCCCGGCGGTGAGCTGGAGGGTGGCAACTTCGTGCGGCCGGCGATCGTCGTCGACCCGGACCCGAAGCTGAAGGTCGTGACCGAGGAGCAGTTCGGCCCGGTGGTGCCCGTTCTGCCCTTCGACTCCGAGCAGGAGGCGATCAGTGCGGCCAACGACACCTGGGGTGGCCTGTGCGGCTCGGTGTGGACGGCCGATCCGGAGACGGCCACACGCATCGCCCGGCAACTGGTCTGCGGCTACGTGTGGGTGAACGACCACGGCGCCACCCGCCTCGACCTGCGGGCACCGTTCGGTGGGATGAAGCAGTCCGGCTTCGGCCGGGAGCAGGGCATCCACGGCATCCGCGCCTTCCAGGACACCCGTTCGATCGCCAACATCGATGACGAGGCGCTCGCCAACGCCGCCCACTGAGGACGCTGCCCGAACGCGTGTGGCCTGGCCGCTTCGGCCAGGCCACACGCAGGTCCTCGGTCCGGTCAGACGTTCTCGTAGAGAATCAGGCCGGTCGCGGTGTTCGAGGCCGCCACGTGGTAGTGGCGATGCACCTCGCGGACCTTCTCGTCGAGTGCGCCTCGCATGATGAACCACATCACGAGTTCGACGCCCTCGGTGCCGGCCTGCCGGATGTAGTCGGTGTGCGTCAGGTCCAGCAACGACTCCGGGTCCGGGCCGATGCGGTCCATGAAGTCGCGGTCGAACTCCTCGTTGATCAGCCCGGCCCGCGCGCCACCCAACTGGTGGGACATGCCGCCGGTGCCGAGCACCGCCACGCGCAGGTCCTGGTCGAAGGCGTCGATCGCCCGCCGGATTGCCTGGCCGAGCGCGTAGCAGCGCGCGCCGGTCGGCGGGGGAAACTGGGTGACGTTCACCACGATCGGGATCACCGGGCACGGCCACTGCTCCACCTTGCCGAACAGGATCGACAGCGGCACCGTGAATCCGTGGTCGACCGTCATCTCGTTGACGATCGTCATGTCGAACTCGTCGAGGATGAGCGACTCGGCCAGGTGCCAGGCCAGCTCGGGATGCCCCTGCACGGTCGGCACCGGACGCGGTCCGAACCCCTCGTCCGCCGGCTCGAACTCGTCCGCGACCCCGATGGCGAACGTGGGGATCATCTCCATGCCGAAGGCGTTCGCGTGGTCGTTGTACACCAGCACGCACACGTCCGGCGTGTTCGCCGCCATCCATTCGCGGGCCCGCTCGTAGCCAGCGAACAACGGTGCCCAGTACGGTTCCTCGGTCTTGCCGTGGTCCATGGCGGCCCCGATCGGGGGCACGTGCGAGCTGGCGACGCCCGCGATCACCTCAGCCATCGTGTTTGCCTTCCTCCGCTGAGCATCATCTCGCGGAACTCTTCCTCGGACATGCCCGACATCTGTCCGCCCATGTACTGCATGGAGCAGCCGTCGAAGACGCACAGCTTCCAGATGTAGAACACGTTGCCGCCCAGTTCGAGCAGACGGTTCCAGTCGCGCTCGAGGACGGCCTGACGCTGCTCCTCGGACAGCTTGAACCGGTCGAGATAGGTGGTCTCGTCGGTTCGGAACTCGTCCCGACTCGCCGACTCATCGAGGGTCTTCAGGAACTTGTTCAGGGCGTAGCCCTGCCGCGCGCGGCGCCCGTCGAAGACGTAGGTGCCGGGGATGTCGTCGTACTCACGCTTCACGGTCGTCATGGTCGCGTCTCGCTCCTCCGGCCGACAGTGCCACCGATCTTGGGGTCCCCGCAGACAAAAGTCAACAACATTGTGGACAATCTGGCCGGTCCCCGTCTAGGGTGTCCGCATGACCAGCGATACCACGAACCTGTTGATCGTCAGCGCGCACGCCGCCGACTTCGTCTGGCGTGCCGGCGGGGCCGCCGCCCTCACCACCGCCCGAGGCGGTCGTGTCACCATCGTCTGCCTGTCGTACGGCGAGCGCGGTGAGTCGGCGCGCTACTGGCGCCAGGGGCTGGACCTCGAGCAGGTCAAGGCGGCCCGCCACCGCGAGGCCGCCGCAGCCGCCGAGGTGCTCGGAGCCGAGTTGCGCACGCTCGACGTGGGTGACTACCCGATCGTCGAGACGGACGAGCTGCTCGACGAACTGGTGCGCATCTACCGTGAGGTGCAGCCGACGGCCGTGCTCACCCACACGACGGTCGATCCATGGAACACCGATCACCCACTGGCGAGTCGGCTCGCGCAGAAGGCCCGAATCATCGCCCAGGCGCCGGGGTACCAGCCAGGGGAGAAGGTGCTCGGGGCACCACCGGTGTTCCTCTTCGAGCCGCATCAGAGCGAGTACTGCGAGTTCCGGCCCGAGGTGCTGCTCGACATCACGGAGGTGTGGCCGACCAAGCTGGAGGCCATGCGGTGCATGGAGGGCCAGGAGCACCTGTGGGACTACTACACCGACGTCGCCAAGCGGCGCGGCGTGCAGGCCCGCCGGAACTCCGGTCCCAACCTCGGTCTGACGACCGACGCCATGGCCGAGGCCTACATGCGGGTCTTCCCGCAGGTCGCCGACCAGCTCGCCTGACACCCGGAGGCCCCATGCGAAGGAACGTCGTCGTGCGCAGCATCGACCGCGCCGACCCGAATCTCGTGGCGGAACTCGGTGCGGCGGGCGTGGCGACCGTGCACGAGGCGATGGGGCGCACGGGTCTGCTCGGTACGGAGCTGTCGCCGATCCAGCGGGGGGCACGGATCGCCGGCACCGCCGTGACGGTCACGTGCCAACCCGGCGACAACCTGATGATCCACGCGGCGGTCGAGCAGGTGACCAACGGCGACGTGCTGGTGGTCACCACCACCTCGCCGTCGACGGACGGCATGTTCGGCGAACTGCTCGCCACCTCGTTGCGCGCGCACGGGTGCGTCGGGCTCGTGATCGATGCGGGCGTGCGCGACGTCGACGAGCTCAACGAACTCGGCTTCCCGGTCTGGACCCGAGCCGTGTCGGCGCAGGGAACGGTCAAGGCCACCCCGGGCTCGGTCAACGTGCCGGTCGTCTGCGCCGGCGGCGTGGTCCACCCCGGTGACGTCGTGGTCGCGGACGACGACGGTGTCGTGGTCGTTCCCCGGGCCGGAGCGGCCGCGGCGAGCCAGGCCGCCCAGGACCGACTCGAACGGGAGGCGGCAACCCGACAGCGTCTCGCGGCCGGGGAGCTGGGACTGGATCTGTACGGCCTGCGTGCGCGCCTGGACGAACTCGGGGTCGCCTACGTCGACCGACTCGACGACTGAGGGGGGCGTCATGGCGCGCGAAGGAGGCCGGCCGCTCGTTGCGTGTCTACGCGACGACATCATGCTTGGTGTGCTGGGGCCGGGGCAGCGGCTGGTGGAAGCCGAACTCACGGAACGCTACGGCGTGACCCGCGGTGCCGTGCGACAGGCGTTGATGAGCCTGGAGGGCGAAGGGCTGGTCGAGCGTGAGCGCAATCGCGGTGCCCGCGTCCGCGCCATCAGCCTCGACGAGGCCATCGAGATCACCGAGGCCCGAGCCGTGCTCGAGGGCTTGTGCGCCGCGAAGGCGGCACAGAACGCCACGGGCAGGGAGCGTGCCGAGTTGCGGCGCCTGGGCGAGGACATGGCGGCCGCCGTCCTGGCCGAGGACGTCATGCGCTACAGCACCGCCACCCAGGACCTGCACCGCTACGTCCGCGAGATCGCACGCCAACAGACGGTGGCGGACCTGCTGAAGCGACTGCGCTACCAGAGCGTGCGGTACCACTTCAGTGTTGCGCTGCTCCCGGGACGCCCCAGCGTCGGGTTGGCGGAACACCGTGGGGTGATCGAGTCGATCGTCTCCGGTGACGCCGACGTGGCCGAGGACGTCATGCGCCGGCACGTGTTCAGCGTGATCGACGCGCTGCAGGCCCTCGCTGGCCGTAGTGGCGACGGCCTCCACCTCGCCAGCGCGCACGGCGGAACGCGGCTTCCGACATGAATGGTTGAAATAATGTTGACAATCTTGTCCCCGTCCGGCAGGTTTCCGGGGCAACGACATCGGTCGTAGACCGTCGGCGCGCTTCGCCGACACGGCACAGGGACGAGCGTCGACGACGTGGGAGCGGCCTCCGCCGGAGTGCCCGTCGACCACGCGCGACGGGGCCGGGAGGAGAATCTGGTGAGGATGTACAGCAACGCGAGCAGAGGGCGTCGGACGATCGCTGCCACGATGGCGATGGGTCTGGTGCTCGTGGCCTGCGGCGGTGATGACGACGACGCGACGGACACGGCTGCACCGACCGAGGACACCGCCGACACCGACGGGGACACGGCCGGTGAGGATGCCGGTGACGACGGCGCTGCCGCGCCCGACGCCGACGCCTTCGCGGACGCGCCGGAGGTCGAGGTCGTCTTCGGTCACCCGTTCCCCGACCAGCACCACCTCGCGGTGAACGTGCTGCAGCCGTGGATGGACGAGGTCACCGAGATGACCGACGGGACGGTGAGGTTCGACGTCCAGCCGGCCGGCGCGCTCTCCGGACCGCCGGACAACTACGAGCACCCCGCAGCAGGGGTGACCGACATGGGCTGGGCGCTGCACGGGTACACGCCGGGGCAGTTCCCGATCACCCAGGTGATCGAGCTGCCGTTCGTGTTCGGCTCGGCGGTCCAGGGCACCGAGGTCCTGTGGAACCTGTACGAGGAGTTCCCCGAGTTCCAGGACGAGTACGGCGAGGTCCAGGTCCTGGCGCTGTGGGCGCACGACGTCGGTGACCTGTTCACGACCAGCACGCCGGTCGAGTCCACCGACGACGTCCGTGGCCTGAGTATCCGTACACCCGCCCCGATGCAGAACGCGCTGATCGAAACCCTGGGCGGCTCCGCCGTCGGCATGCCCGCGCCGGAGCTGTACGACTCGCTCGACCGCGGCGTCATCGACGGCCTGCTGATCGGGCACTCCGGTGTCCCGACCTTCGGCCTCGAAGAGGTCGTCGGTCACGTGACCCGCGGGAACTTCTTCGTCGGCACCATGTTCCTCGTGATGAACCCGGCCACCTGGGACGCCATGTCGCCCGAGCAGCAGGCCGTGTTCCAGGAAACCGCGTTCGAGGACCTGTCGATGAGGCTCGCCGAGGACATGGACCAGGTCGGCGGTGAGGCGGTCGACCAGTTCGAGGAGTGGGGCTTCGAGATCCACGAGCTCGACGAGTCCCAGCTGCAGGAGTGGCGTGACGCCACGGCGGACGTGCCACAGAGCTGGATCGACTCCATGGGCGACGACGTCCAGGCCCAAGAGATGTACGACCGGATGCTCGAGCTGGCAGGCGTCAACTAGCACCACGTCCGAAGCAGTGAGCGCAGGGGGCGGGCCGGCCAGCCGGCCCGCCCCCTGCACCGCGTTCAACGGGAGATGGCCGTCATGGAACGTCTCGTCGCACGGTTCGCCGGCCTGACCCGAGCGCTCCACTACGTGTCGGGGGCGCTGATCGTCGGCCTGATGCTGATGATCGTGGGCAACGTCGTGGGGCGTTGGCTCTTCAACCGGCCGATCCGCGGGACCGTGGAACTGACCGAGATCGGCATGGTCGCGATCGTGTTCCTCGGCTTCGCCTACGCCCAGGTGCGCGAGGACCACATCCGGGTGGACCTGGTGTACGAGAAGTTGGGCCGTCGTGGACGGGTCGGGCTCGGCCTGTTCGCCGCCGCGGTCAGCCTGGTCACGGTCGCCCTGATGGCCTGGCGCCTGCACGACTACGTCGGGATTCTCGAAGCCTCGCGGCGGACGACCAGTGCCCTGTCCATCCCGCTCTACTGGGTCGCCTGGGTCGGGGTGGTCGGACTGGTGATCTATGCGGTCGGCGTCCTGACCACCGCCTTCGAGCGCAGCCGGGGACCGGACGACCCCGATCCCGAGGACGGGCAGCTGCCCATCGACCTGCCCACCACCGACGACGAGCGCTGACCCATGTCCTCAGAACTGATCGGCCTGTTGGGCTTCGCCGTCCTCATCCTGTTGCTGGTCGCGCGGGTGCCCGTGGGCATCGCCATGATCCTGGTCTCCGTGGCGGGATACGGCCTCGTCGTGCGTCCCGACGCGGCGCTCGCTCGCCTGGGCTCCGACGCGTTCGCCAGTACGGCCAGTTACACGCTGAGCGTGATCCCTCTGTTCGTCCTCATGGGGTTGCTGTTGGCGCAGGCGGCGCTGGGCCGCGACCTGTACCGCTTCCTCGACGGCTTGCTCTGGCGCGTGCGTGGGGGCCTCGCCCTTGCCACCATCGGGGCATCGAGCCTGTTCGGCGCGGTGAGCGGCTCCGCCACCGCGTCGGCGTCGACCATGTCGCTCGTCGCCATGCCCGAGATGCGTCGATACAACTACGACGAGGGGCTCGGTGCCGCCTGCATCGCCGTGGGCGGGACGCTCGGCTCACTGATCCCGCCGAGTGCCGTCCTCGTGCTCTACGGCATCCTGACCGAGGAGAACATCGGAGCGCTGCTCATCGGCGGGATCCTTCCAGGCCTGATGACCACGTTGCTGTTGATGCTCACCGCCTATCTGCTGGTCCGACGACGCCCGCAACTCGCCCCCGGTGCCGAAGGTCACGTGCAACGCAGCCCGATGCGCACACTCGTGCTGCGGGTCTGGGCGGTGCCAGCCATCTTCGGTCTGAGCATGGGCGGGATCTACCTCGGCGTGTTCACCCCCACCGAGGCCGGTGCCGTCGGCGCGTTCCTCGCCCTGGCGTTCAGCGTGCTGTCGGGGCGGTTGAGTTGGAGCGGATTCATCGAGGCCGTCAGCCAGACGGTGCGCCTGAGCGCGATGATCTTCCTCGTCGTGATCGGCGGCCGGATGTTCGGCTTCTTCCTGTCGGCCACCGGGATCCCCCGCACGCTCGGCGGCTTCATCGGCGACCTCGAGGTCGCCGGCTGGGTGGTGGCGGCGGCGATCCTGCTGCTGTACGTGGTGCTCGGTGCGTTCATGGACGAGATCGCGATCCTGGTGATCATGACGCCGATCATGTACCCGATCGTCATCGACCTCGGCTTCGACGGGGTCTGGTTCGGCGTACTCAGCATCATGATGCTCCTGACAGGTCTGCTGACGCCGCCGGTCGGGATCATCAGTTTCGTCGTCAGCCGGGTGGCGGACGTCCCGCTCGAGAAGGTGTTCCGCTCCGTGGCGCCGTTCTGGCTCGCGCTGGTGGTCGCTGCCCTCCTGGTGATCTTCTTCCCGCAGATCGTGCTGGTCCTGCCCGGGTTGATGGGCTGAAACGTGTCGGGGTCGGCCTTCGCGTCCCCGTGAGAGGAGTTCCGATGAGCATCGTCGTCTGCACGCCGGGTGGTCCGGCAGAACAGACCCTGGTCGCGGCCGGGGAGGAACAGGCGCGCCAGGCCGCTCGTGGCCTGGTGCTCGTTCGCCACGTCAAGCTCCAGGATCTCGAACATGCGACCGGTGTGGACCGGGAGATGACCGCGGCGGCCGACGTGCGGACGCAACTCGAGGCCACCGCCGCAGCCGTGGGCCGGCGAGGTGTCGACTGTCGGGCACACGTCGTCACCAGCAGCGACGACAACCCGAGCACGGTGCTGATCGATGCGGCTGCCGACGCCGAGGCGACGCTGCTCGTCATCGGGGTCCGGACGCGCTCCCGGGTCAGCAAGCTGCTCCTCGGAAGCACGACCCAGGACCTGCTGCTCGCCGCCGGGCGCCCCGTGCTGTGCGTGCCATTGGAGGCACGGCGCTGACGCGCGAGTGCCCGGAGCAAGTACCTCCGGGCACCGGGCTCACGTGGCCTGCCGTGGTCAGCGCTCCTGTCGTCAGCGCTCCTGAGGATGCTGCGCCAGCGGCTCGACGACGATGTCCACCCACGGGAAGAACGCCAGCGACGAGAGCGCCTCGTGAAGTTCGGTGGCGTCCCTGGCCTCGTACCAGCCGATCGAGGAGCGCGTTCCGGGCACCCGCCACAGCTTCTTGAGCAGCCCGGCCTCGCGCAACTCGGCAGCGCGGGCCCGTTCGGCCTGCAGCAGTTCGCGGCGGCGTTCCTCCGGCGTGTCCGCCGGCAGGTTGTTGGTCGTGCGGACGAGGAACTCCATGACGTGTCCTTCGGTCAGGCGGTGACGTGCCGCTCGGTGGCGACGCGCAACAATGCGTCGACGAGCAGGTCCGGGGACGTGGCGATCACCTCGTGATCGGCGTCCAGGCTCTCCACCTGCCAGCCGAGCCCGGCGGCGCGCTCGGCTGCCCACCCGAACGGCGTGTTCCAACCGTCACAGGCCAGGTACGTCCCCTCGACCGAGAGCTCGGAGGCTCCGAAGTCCGCGGTGTCGGTGTAGGTCTTGAAGGGGTGGTCGACCAGTCGTGGACGCAGCCAGGCGGCCGCCTCCTCGTCGGTGACGCCGAGGTTCTGCAGCGGGCGCGGCGGTACCCGCCAGCCGTCGCCCTTCTCCTCGGCCGACTCGCGGTAGTGCGCCGCGGCATGTGACGGCAGCAGATCGACGGCCCGCTCACCGCGCTGCGGGACGAAACCGTCCACCACCACCAGCGCCCCGATCCGCTCGGGCACCGCCGCGGCGGCCCCGACGACGACCATGCCGGCGTAGCTGTGCCCGACCAGGACCACGTCGTGCAGATCCTCGTACTCGAGCACGGAGGCCACGTCACGGACGTGGGTGTCGAGGCCCACCATCGGGTGGGTCAGGTGCGCGCGGTGACCGAGACCGGTCAGGGTCGGCACGACGACCTCGTGGCCGGCGGCGCGGAGCGCCGGTGTGACGCGTTGCCAGCACCAGGCACCGTGCCACGCGCCATGGGTGAGTACGAACGTGCGCGCCATGTTGCCTCCGCGAGTGACCGGGAACCCGACCCAAGTTGCTGCCAACAAGATTGTCAACAATACCGTGCGCCGCGCTAGGGTCGCCGCACGCTACGGGTGGTGGTTGAGTTTGGAGGCACCGGTCCGCTCCGAGGTCCGCGCGGTGGGCGGCGGCGCGCTGGTGTTCGGCATGGTGTTCCTCGACCGTCTCGCGCCGCTGTACCTGATCGTCGTGATCCGCGAACAGGAAGGCCTGGCGGCGCACCAACTGGCGCTCGTCCCGCTCACCATCGGGTTGGGCTGGGCGGTCGCGATGGGGGTCGGACGTTGGCTCAGCGGACGACTCTCCGACCGCTCCCGCATCGCGTTGGGGGCCGGCGGCGCCGGCCTGGTGCACGTGGCGTCGGCCCTGGTCGGCGGCTGGCCGGCGTTCCTCCTCCTGCGGTTCCTCGGCGGCGTCCTCGCCGGGACGGTCGCCCCGCCGCTGACGGGGCTCATCTTCGCCTGGGCCCCCCGTCGACGTCGCGGACTCGACGCCGGCATCCTGTTCTCCGCGACGCGACTCCTCGGCAGCCTGGTCGCACCGGTCGTCGTGCTCAGCGTCGCCGTTCGCGCCGACTGGCGCTCCGCGTTGCTGACGGCCGCCGTCCTGCTGCTCGCCGCAACGGCGGCCTTCTGGCTGATCACGCCTCCCGCGCCCGCCGCGTCCGAGGCGATCGAGACGACCGCGGCACAGCGCCGGGAGCAGGCGCGCCCCGTCCTGGCGCGACACGGCCGCCGCAACATCACCCTGGCAACGGTGTTCGGCATCCTGTTCGCGTGCTGGCTGAACGTGGTCAGTCAGACCGGTCCCAGCGTCGTGGTCGCCTCCCTCGACGTCACGCCGGACACGGCCGGTGCGATCGTCGGGGCGTTCGGCATCGGCGGCTGGCTGGCGGCCCTGTTCGTGCCGATGGCCTCGGACCGTGTCGGGCGCGGGCTGGCCGTCGGCACGAGCACGGCGGTCGGCGGCGCCGCCGGCCTCGGACTCAGCCTGGTGCTCGCCGTGGGCAGCGCGCCCCCCTGGGCACCGGCGGTGCTGTTCGCGTTCGGCGGCCTCACCCTGGGGGCCCTGCCGCTGGCCCTGTCGGTCATCCCCGGCGAAGCGGTGCTCCGGGGCGACCCCGGTCGCGCGGTGATCTGGCCCGTGTTCGGCGCGGAGGTCGTCGGCGCTGCGGTGCTGCCGGCCGTCGCGCTCCTCGGTTTCCTGCCGGAACGCGCCACCCTCACCATCGCCGCCGGGGCGCTGCTCGCCAGCGCGGCCCTGGCAAAGGCGCTGGTCCCGCCGGACCGCGACGAACAATCCGCCGAGGTGCCGGTGCCCCCCGCCTGACCGGAAGGCGCACCAGGGTGGACGACCGGACGCGACGACCTCGGCCTAAGGTGTCGCACCCGTCGAGACCGAGGCACCGCGCATGCACGATCGACTTCCCCCCTTCCGCGCCGACCACGTCGGCAGCCTGCTGCGGCCGCCGCAGCTGCTCGAGGCGCGCCAACGTCACGCCGCCGGGCAACTCGACGCGGCCGGCCTGCGTGCGGTCGAGGACGATGCCGTCCGGGAGGTCGTGGCACTCCAGCAGGAGGTGGGCCTTCCGGCCGCGACCGACGGCGAGTTCCGGCGCTCGTCCTGGCACATGGACTTCATCTACCGCCTGGGCGGCATCACGCAGGCCAACGGGAGCATCGAGGTCCATTTCGACAACGAGCAGGGTGGCGTCGACTTCACCGCCGCTGCGCTGGCGGTCGCGGGCCCCGTCCGCCTCGAGGAGCCGATCTTCGCCGACGACTTCGCGTTCACGAAGGCGCTGGCCGACGAGACCGGCATGGTGACGAAGCTGACGATCCCGTCGCCGAGCATGGTGCACTACCGGGGTGGACGGGCGGCGATCGATCCCGACGTCTACGCCGACGAGGAGCCGTTCTGGGCCGACCTCACGGCGGCGTACCGCGACGAGCTGCAGGCCCTGGCCGAACGCGGCTGCCGGTACCTGCAGCTCGACGACACCAGCCTGGCGTACCTCAACGACCCCCTCCAGCGCGCCAGGATCGCGGAGATGGGCGGCGACGCCGAACACCAACACGAGCACTACATCCGGCACCTCAACGAGGCGGTGGCCGACCGCCCCCGCGACCTGCGTGTCACGACGCACCTGTGCCGGGGGAACTTCCGCTCGTCCTGGGCGGCCACGGGCAGCTACGACTTCGTCGCCGAGGCGCTGTTCAGCGAGTTGGACGTCGACGGGTTCTTCCTCGAGTTCGACGACGAACGGTCCGGTGGGTTCGAGCCGCTGCGCTACGTCCCGCCCGGCAAGCAGGTCGTGCTGGGACTGATCACCACGAAGCGACCGGAGCTCGAGTCGAAAGACGACCTCAAGCGTCGTGTCGACGAGGCGAGCCGGTTCGTGCCGATCGAGCAGCTGTGCCTCTCGCCGCAGTGCGGCTTCTCCTCGACCGTCGACGGGAACTCGCTGACCTTCGACGACCAACGCGCCAAGCTCGAGCTCGTGGTCGAGACCGCGCAGGAGATCTGGGGCTGACGAACCGCCTGGCCGAGCCGCCCCGCCGGGATGGGCGGCCCGTCACCGAGGAGGACACCGTGCGGATCACCAAGTACCCCCAGTCGTGTCTCGTGGTCGAGGCCGGCAACGGTGCCCGGTTGCTGCTCGACGCCGGGTTCCACGTCACGCGCCGCCGGGCGCTCGACGAGCTCGGCAGCATCGACGCGGCCCTGTACACCCACCAGCACCCCGACCACTTCGGCGAGGAGTGGGTCGGGCCGCTGCTCGAGCGCGGTGTGCCGGTGTTCGCCAACGCCGAGGTGAGTGCCATGATCGGCGACGGTGCGACCACGGTCGTCGCCGGGGCGACGTTCGAGGCGGCCGGGGTCCCGGTCGCGGCACACGACCTGCCGCACATGCCGATGGTCGACGGCCGCCCGGGACCGGCGAACCTCGGCTTCGTGGTGGACGACCGGCTGCTGCATCCCGGCGATGCGAAGGACCTGCGCGGCGTGGTCGCCGAGGTGCTCGCCACGCCGATCGCCGGTCCCAGCTGCAGCGCCCGTGACGCCTACCGGATGGTCGAGGCCAGCGGCGCGCGGGTCTCGGTGCCGGTCCACTACGACCACTTCCTCGCGGATCCCGCGCTGTTCGCGAAGCAGTGCCCGATCGCCGAGGTGGTCGTCCTCGCGGACGGCGAGTCCACCGAGATCTGACCGGCGTCCACGACGCCTTCGGGGCGGGGCCGTGTGGCCCCGCCCCGAAGGTCGGTCGCGCGGGTGGGAGTCAGCCCTTGAAGCCCGGCGCCTTCATGCACTTGAAGCTCGTGGCCTGGTCCGGGTCGCCACGGAAGTAGCGCGACCAGGTCGGCCACTCGCAGGCCGGGCGGGTGCGGTCGGTGCCGCGCTCCTGCAGCACCACGTCGCGGGGCGCCCTGCCGTCGGTGACCCAACGGTCGAGGAGCGCCAGCCAGTCGACGTCGTTGGGTCCGGCGCCACCGCTGTGGTCGGCCTTGGGCACCGCGTAGGCCCGGAAGAACTTGTCGGTGCGACCCTTGTTGAGCGCCTCGGTCACGGAGGCGTGGTAGTCCAGCCCCGCGAAGGCGCTGCGGCCGTTGTCGCCGAGGTTCTCCTGCAGGATCAGCTTGCCACCACTGGCGTGGAACGCGGACAGGTCCGGGTCGGTCGCGTCGAGCAGCTCGGAGACCTCGAGGATCCGCTCGCGCCACTCGGGCGCGTTCGGGTCGAACCCGACCGTGTCGAAGTCCGGATCCTGCGCGATGAAGTAGCGGATGAAGTCGGCTCCGAGGTTCACCGTGAACCCGGGCGCACCGTTGGCCCCCATGACCCAGAACGGCCAGTCGTTGGCTTCGCCGCCGACCGGGAAGCCGGGGTAGCCGGCCACGCCGTTGGCGAGCGCGTACTCGAGCACCAGGGGCGCGTGGAACTGCTCGACGACGTCGATCTGCTCCTGCGTCAGGCAGCCGGCGGTCTCGCCCGCCTCGCACAGCAGCGCCTCGAAGTCGACGTCGCAGTCCTGCGGTCGGCTGATGATCCCGTCCACGAGGCCGTCGAGCCCGTCACAGGTGGTGCGGGTCGTCGCGTCGAGCAGGGCGATGCCGGCCGCGTCGATCCAGCCGCCGTCGAGGATCGGCTCCGCGAGCGCGTTGACGAACAGTTGCTGGCCGGTGAAGTTCACGACCGGGACGCGGCTGAACACCCCGTCGTAGTCGGTCGGGAACCGCTGGGCGACCATCAGTCCCTCGCGGCCGCCCTGGGAACTGCCGACGAAGTAGGTCTGCCCGGGGGTGTGGTCGTAGTGCGTCTCCATCAGCGAGACCGCGACGTCGCGGGTCTTCTTCAGGGCCGCGTAGGCGAAGTTGACCAGCGACTCCTCGATCAGGGCGAACGAACCGCCGGGATGCTCGGCGCTGCTGTGGCCCGAGTCGCTACCGAAGGTCGCGTAGCCCTGCTGCAGCGGGGTCGGTGTCCCGGCCGGGGCCGACGGGACGCTCCCGGTCCCCGTCACCACGGTGCCGTTGTAGCCACCACCGCCGAAGTGGACCGCCTTGCCGTTCCAGTCCAGGGGAAGATTGACCCGGAACCGGATGTCGGGCGCGTCGGCGGACACCGGCGCGATGCGGCCCTCGACGAGGCAGTACGCCCCCGCGGTGTTCGGGGAGGCGACCCGAGCCGTGGTCACCTCGGCTCCTGAGGTGGGGAGTCCGATGTCGTCGGCGGAGATCGCCGTGCCGACGAGGTCCTCGCAGGACGTCCCGGTGTCGGCGACCGCGGGCACCGCGGTCGTGACCAACCCGATGGTCGACAGGGCGGCCAGGCCGGCTCGCCAGCGTCGTGGTCGGTGCTGCGCTCCAGGTGTTGCGGGCATGTCGCTCCCTCTCCCTCGAACGGGGTGTCCCCGCTCTCGACGCGCGAACCTCCCGTTCGCACGGGCCGAGCTAGGACTTGCGGCAATGTTGTCAACGATTTTGTTGACGGAATGGAGCGGCGGGAGCCGGAGGGGTCGATTGCATGCAGCTTCATCACTGTGTGCGCTCATCGCTCGCTCAGGTCCCGCCGTGATCGATACGGATTTCGGGCACGCTGCTCGGAATTTCCGTCTGAAGCGAGCCAGTCTCGCCCCGCAGTGGGCGGGCGGGGCCGCCGGCATGCCGTCCGAGGACACCGGTTCGGTTGCATGCAACGGGCGGGTCATGTCATCATCGGGGGGACGTGGGTCGCAGCGGAGGTTCCGGGCGTCGCGACGCCAAGGCCAGGGAGGGTGCGCTCGTGAGTTCACTGCCCGAACCGCCCGCATCGCAACGGATCAAGGCGCTGTTGACGTTGCGGGAGATGTTGCTCGGTGGTGCGTTCGCCCCCGGCGAGCGACTGTCCGAGATCCCACTGTGTGCCCGGCTCGGGGTCTCGCGCACGCCGTTGCGGCTGGCCCTCATCAGCCTCGAGCACGAGGGTCTGGTGCGCCAACATGCGTCGGGTGGCTACCTGGTGCAGGACTTCAGCGTCGCGGACGTCGCGGACGCCATCGAGCTGCGCGGGGTGCTCGAGGGAACCGCAGCTCGGTTCGCGGCCGAACGCCTCGACGACCCGTCGTACCTGCTCCCGCTGCGGGAGGTCGTCGAGGAGGCCGACCAGCTGCTCGACGGCGAGGGCGGGACGGAAGGGATCTTCGAGGACTACGTCGCGCTGAACGAGCGGTTCCACGCGCTGTTGCTGGGGCTGGCGTCGAGTGCGGTCCTGCAGCGATCGCTCGAGCACGTCCTGGCACTGCCGTTCGCGTCGCCGAACGCGCTGGTGCGGGGGCAGGGGCGCGGTGCCCGTCGCTGGATGACCATCGCCCAGGAGCAGCACCGCGTGATCGTCAACGCCATCGCTGCCCGCGAAGGTGCCCGCGCGGAAGCGGTCGCGCGGGAGCACGCGCGACTCGCGCGACGCAATCTCGAGCGGGCGTTGGCGTCCGACGAACCCCTCGCCGCTGTGATGCCGGGCGGGTCCCTGGTCCGGGCGGCGGCTCCCGCCCACCCATGACGAGCCGTACGAACCAGAGTGTTGACGAGTATCCCTGCCCCACCACGTTGGGGCGCGAGCCAGCTGGACGATGGGAGCGACGATGAGCGAGAGCCACTCCGTCGGTGGGCGCCCGGACGAGCCGGGTGACGAGGACACCCCCCGGCCGACCGTCGCCCCGATCGACCTCGCCGGCCTGGTGCGCAACATCGGCTACGAGGTCATGCCGTTCAAGAAGACCGAGGCGTCGGTGCTGCAGCACGTGCCCAAGGACGTGCCGCTGACCGTCACCGCCGCCGAGGGACGAGGGCTGGATGCCACGCTCGACCTCGCCGTGGCCCTGGCGCGGGCGGGCTACCGGGTGGCACCACACCTGGCGGCGCGACTGGTCGAGGACCACGGGCAGCTGCGGCGCATCACGGAGCGTCTCGACGAGGCCGGGATCCGCTCGCTGTTCGTGATCGGCGGTGACGCACCCGAGCCTCACGGGCCGTTCTCGAGCGCCAAGGAGCTCATCGACGCGCTCGACGGCATCGGCTTCTCCTACGAGAACCTGGGCGTCGGCGGCTACCCGGAGGGTCACGCCAGCATCCCGGAGGCCGCGTTGGACACCGCGTTGCACCAGAAGGCCACCCACGCCGACCGGATCATCACCCAGATCTGCTTCGCCCCCGACACGATCGCCGCCTGGGCGTCGCGACTCGAGCAGGCCGGCGTGCACGTGCCCATCCACCTCGGGGTGCCCGGGCCCGTGAACCGACAGAAACTGATGCGGATCTCCGCGGGCATCGGCCTCGGACAGTCGGCGCGGTTCCTGCAGAAACAACAGAACCTGGTCTGGCGGCTGCTGGTGCCCGGCGGTTACAACCCGACGCGGTTGCTTCGGCGACTGGGCAAGACGCTGAGTCAGACGCCGACCTACGTGTCGGGGCTGCACATCTTCACCTTCAACGAGCTCGAGCGCACCGAGGCCTGGCGGCAGAAGCTGCTGGCGTCCGTGCGCGCCTGACCGCAAAGGAAGTCAGATGCGAGGGGACGAGGACACCGACGTCGGGCGACTGATCATCAAGGGCCCCGATCAGCCCGGTGTGGTCGCGGCCGTGTCCGGAGCGCTCAGCCGGGCGGGTGCGAACATCGTGTCGCTCGATCAGTTCTCGAGCGACCCGGAGGGCGGTCGGTTCTTCCAGCGCACCGAGTTCCACCTGCCGAACCTGCAGGTCCGCCGCGCCGAGCTCGAGGACGTGATCGCCGAGGAGGTGGGGGCGAAGTTCGGTCTCCACTGCACGATGCTGGAGGTCAAGCGACGCAAGCGCACCGCCATCATGGTGTCGAAGCTCGACCACTGTCTGATGGATCTGTTGTGGCGTCACCGGCGCGGGGAACTGGCGATCGACGTCACGATGGTGATCTCGAACCACCCGGACCTCAGCGAAGAGGTTCGTCGCTTCGGCATCCCGTTCTTCCACGTCCCCGTGGCGAAGGGAGCGAAGCCCGAGGCCGAACGCGAGCAGATGAAGCTGCTCAAGGGCAACGTCGACCTGGTCGTCCTGGCCCGCTACATGCAGATCCTCTCGGGGGACTTCCTCGAGGAGCTCGCCGTCCCGATCATCAACATCCACCACTCCTTCCTGCCGGCGTTCATGGGCGCATCGCCCTACCAACGGGCGAAGGAGCGGGGCGTCAAGTTGATCGGTGCGACGGCGCACTACGTGACCGAGGACCTCGACGAGGGGCCGATCATCGAGCAGGACGTCATCCGTGTGTCCCACGCCATGAGCACCAAGGCGCTCCAGCGCTTCGGCGCCGACGTCGAACGTCAGGTGCTCGCGAGGGCCGTCGGGTGGCACGCGGAGGATCGGGTCCTGCGGGACGGCAACTCCACGGTCGTGTTCTGATCTACCGCAGCACCCCGGCACCGGTTGGTGATCGTGCACGACTTGCCTTCCGGTCCGGGACCAACTGGTGACACCGCGGACGACAAGGGAAGTGGCATGAGCAACGAAAGTCTGAACGACCTCCTGCGCAGCGCGGGCGATCCCGTCGAGTTGCTGCGCAACAACCAGGTGGGCCGGTACGTCTACCCGACCAAGCCGCCGGAGTTCTCCAACTGGATCGACGAACAGCGGGCCTGGACCGAGGACTGCATCCTCTACGACCAGACCTGGCACATGGACAACATGTACGTCAAGGGACCGGACGCCGAGCGTCTGCTCCGAGACCACGGCATCAACTCGTTCAAGAACTTCACCGTCGGCAAGGCCAAGCAGTACGTGCCCGTCAGCCCGGACGGGTTCGTCATCGGCGACGGCATCCTGTTCCACCTCGAGGAGGACCTGTACGAGTTCGTGGGCCGCTCCCCGGCGCCGAACTGGGTGCACTACAACGCCGAGGCCGGTGACTACGACGTCGAGATCACCCGTGACCCGCGTGCGCCCTCCATCACGCTGGGCAAGCCGGTCAACCGCACGCAGTACCGGTTCCAGATCCAGGGCCCCAAGGCCGAGCAGCTGATCAAGAAGCTGACCGGGGGCGACCTGCCGAACATCAAGTTCTTCAACTTCGACTCGGTCACGATGGCGGGCCGACGCCTGCCCGCCCTGCGCCACGGCATGGCCGGTCAGCCAGGCCTCGAGGTCTGGGGTCCGTACGAGGAGTACGACGAGGTCCGCGACGCGATCCTCGAGGCCGGTGAGGAGTTCGGCATCCGCCCCGTCGGCGCCCGCGCCTACTCGACCAACACGATCGAGTCGGGCTGGATCCCCTCGCCGCTCCCGGCCATCTACACCGGTGAGAAGATGTCGGGCTACCGCGACTGGGTGCCGGCCAACAGCCTCGAGGGGCGCGGCGGCACCCTGGCGGGCAGCTTCGTGTCCGACGACATCGAGGACTACTACCTCACGCCGTATGAGATGGGCTACGGCCACATGGCGAAGCTCGACCACGACTTCGTCGGCCGCGACGCGCTCGAGGCGATGGACAAGGAGTCCCAGCGGCGCAAGGTGACCCTCGCCTGGAACGCCGAGGACGTGCTGAAGGTCTGGGCGTCGCTGCTGAGCGACGAGGTGCCCTACAAGTACCTCGACCTGCCGCAGAGCGTCTACGGCTCGGCCAGCTACGACCGCGTCGTCCACGACGGCAAGGACATCGGTCTGTCGCTGTTCACCGGCTACACCTACAACGAGCGCCGCTTCCTGTCGCTCGCGGTCGTCGACCCGTCGCTCGAGGTCGGCAGCGAGGTGAAGGTCGTCTGGGGCGAGCCCGACGGCGGTTCGCGCAAGCTCAGCACCGAGCGTCCGCACCGCCAGATCGAGATCCGCGCCACCGTCAGCCCCGTGCCGTACTCGCGTGAGGCCCGCGAGCACTACGCCGAGGGGTGGCGTACGGCCGGCCGCGCCTGAGCGGACGACGGTTCGGGGGCCGGGCTTCGTCCGGTCCCCGAACCGTCGCCACCACCCGGACTCCGACCTGTATCGAGGAACACATGACCGCCAGGATCATCGACGGCAAGGCACTCGCACAGCAGGTGCGGGCCCGGATCGCGGACGACGTGACCCGCTTGAAGGCCGAGCACGGCATCCAGCCCGGGCTGGCCGCGGTGCTGGTGGGCGAGGACCCGGCGTCGAAGGTCTACGTCGGCATGAAGCACCGGGCAACCGAGGAAGCCGGGATGCTCAGCCGGCAGGTCGTGCTGCCCTCCGACACGTCACAGGCGGACCTCGAAGGGCTGGTCGACGACCTCAACGCCGACGAGCAGATCGACGGGATCCTCGTCCAGCTTCCGCTGCCGGAGCACCTCGACCCGCAGCCGATCCAGGAACTGATCGATCCCGGCAAGGACGTCGACGCGCTCAACCCCTACACCGCGGGTCGCCTCGCCGTCGGTGATCCGACCTTCCTCTCGTGCACGCCCTACGGCGTCCTCGAACTGCTCGACCACGCCGGGGTGGAGACCGCGGGTAGCCATGTGGTGATCGTCGGACGATCCAACCTCGTGGGCCGCCCGCTGTCGGTCATGCTCACCCTCAAGGGGCGCGACGCGACGGTGACGCTGGCGCACTCGCGCACCCGGGACCTCGGCGCCGTGTGCCGCACGGCGGACGTGGTCGTCGCTGCCGTGGGACGCATCGGACTGATCACGCCGGACATGGTCCGTCCCGGCGCAGTGGTCATCGACGTCGGCACGAACCGCGGCGAGGACGGCAAGCTCGTCGGCGACGTCGACTTCGAGGGCCTGCGCGAGGTCGCCGGTGCGATCACGCCCGTGCCCGGCGGGGTCGGGCCGATGACGGTCACGATGCTGCTGCAGAACACCCTCGAGGCGGCGCGCGCCCGCCGCGGTCTGCCGCGGCGCTGAGCACACCCCGCGCATGACCGACCAGGGCCCGTCCGCGAGGTCGGTCCCCACGGACCTCGAGGAGCGACGGTGAGCTCCGCGCTGAGCGCGCGTATGGCCGCGCACTTCGAGCGCCGTCGGCACGGGCAGCGGCCCGGACGGCGACGCCTGCGTGTGCTGGCGGGCATGCTGGGGGACCCGCAGGACCGCTACCGCTGCCTGCACGTGACCGGCACCAATGGCAAGACGACCGTGACACGCCTGGCGAGCGCGGTGCTGTCCGCCAACGGCCTGCGCGTGGGCGCCTTCACGTCCCCCCACCTCGAGGACGTCAGGGAGCGGATCGCCGTCGACGGCGAACCGGTCACCGAAGCCACCTTCCTCGCCGCGCTCGACCGTGTCGAGGCCGCGGTCGCGCGTGCCGAGCGTCACCTCGGCGAGCGGATCACGTTCTTCGAGCTGATGACGGCGACGGCGTCCGTGCTGTTCGCCGATGCCGGGGTCGACGTCGCCGCGGTCGAGGTCGGCATCGGTGGCCGCCTGGACCCCACCAACGTGCATCACGGCGAGGTCGCCGTCATCGCGTCGATCGGGCTCGACCACCCCGAGCTCGGCAGCACCACGGCCGAGGTCGCCGGCGAGAAGGCGGGCATCCTCGAGCCGGTGCGACCGCCGTCGTCGGCCCGATGGACGCCGCCGCCACCGCCGTCGTCGCCGACCGTGCCGCGGCGACGGGGACCCGGCTGCTGGCCTACGGCGAGCACGTCGAGGTCCTCTCGTGCCGGGACGACCTCGACGGGCAGGACCTCGTCGTGCGGATCGGGAGCGCCACGTACCGGGCACGACTCCCGCTGCGTGGCGCTCACCAGGCGGTCAACGCCGCCCTGGCGCTGGCCGCCGTCGACACCCTGCTCGGCCCGGCACGGCCGCTCGACGTCGCCGCGACGCAGGGAGCCCTGGCGGCGGCGCAGGTCCCCGGCCGCACGGAACGCCTGACGTGTCCGGGACGGCCGGACGTCGTCCTGGACGTCGCGCACAACGAGGACGCGGCGCGGGCGCTCGCGGCCGCCATGGCCGACCAGTGCGCCGACGTCCCGCTTGCGCTCGTGGTGGCCGCCTCGCCCGGCCGGGACCTGGCCCGCTTCCTCCGACCGCTCCTGCCGCTGGCCAGCGCCGCCTACCTCGTGGCGTCCGAGCGCAGGAGCGAAGGGGCGGCGGCACCCGACGCACCGCTGATACGGGTCGTCTCCGTGACCGATGCCCTGGCGGCGGCCGAACGGCACGTCGGGCCCGACGGACGGATCCTGGTGACGGGGACGCACCGACTCGTAGCTGCCGCCCGCGGGGAACTGCGGCCGACGTGGTCGACTGGCGCCGCCGCGGGGTGGGACGACACCCGACGTTACGCTGCGCCATGACCATCCCCATCCGTGACACCGCCGCCGTCGACGTGGCGGCCTACCTCCGACGCATCGGCGTGGACGGCGAGGTCGCACCCGACCTGCCGACGTTGTTCCGGATCGTCGAGCGGCACACCCGGACGATTCCCTTCGAGAACCTCGACCCGCTGCTGGGCCGAGGCGTCTGCCTGGAGCCGGCGGTCCTGTGGGACAAGCTCGTCCGTCGTGGCCGAGGCGGGTACTGCTTCGAACACAGCGGGTTGCTGCACGCGGTGCTCGACGAGCTCGGCTTCGCGGTCACCGCGCTGCTCGCACGGGTGCGTTGGGGCCGCCCCGACGGGGTGTCCGCGCCCCGGACCCACCAGGTGCTGCTCGTCGAGTTCGCCCCGACGTCGTACCTCGTGGACGTCGGCTTCGGTGGGCCGACCCCCACCGCGCCGCTGGCGCTGGTGCCCGACCGGCCCCAGGCGACCGGGCACGAGCCCTGCCGGCTGCGCCGCGACGGTGAGGTCGTCACCGTGGAGGTGCGGCGCGGTGCGGGCTGGCGCCCCGCCTACGACGTCGAACTGCAGCCGCAGTCGCGGGCCGACCTCGAGGTGGCCAACCACTACACCGCCACACATCCCGCCTCGCGCTTCACCACGGCGCTGCTGGGCGCCCGCGCCCCCGCCGGCCGGCGCATCGCCCTGGCCGACCTCCGACTTGCCGTGCACCACGCCGACGGGCGCAGCGAGCAGCGGCAGCTGACGAACGTCGACGCCCTGCGTGCGGCCCTCGAAGAGGACCTGGCCGTGACGCTGCCCGCCGACCTCGACCTCGCGGCACTGTTCGACCGGCTGGCCCCGACCTGACGGGCAGCGCCACGAGCCGCTCGGCCGACGCGTGCTCGCCGCCGGAGGTCAGATCGGCAGACCGACGTAGTTCTCGGCGAGACTGGCACGCGCGGCCTCGAGTTCCTCGAGCAGGCCGAGCTCGGCCTGCTGGATCTGGAAGTCGAACGCGTCGGTGTCGGGGAACCGGTGCAGAACGGTGGTCATCCACCAGGAGAAGCGCACGGCCTTCCACACGCGCCGCAGTGTGGTGGCCGAGTACTCGTCCAGGCCGGTGGTGCTGCCGGCGTCGTAGTGGTCGACCAGGGCCCGGCACAGGTAGACGACGTCGCTCATGGCCAGGTTCAGTCCCTTGGCGCCCGTGGGCGGCACGATGTGGGCGGCGTCGCCGGCGAGCAGCAGCCGGCCGTGGCGCATCGGTTCGGCGACGAAGCTGCGCAGTGGCGCGATCGACTTCTCGATCGACGGGCCGGTCACGAGCTGCTCGCCGGCCTCCTCGGGCAGGCGCGCGACGAGTTCGCTCCAGAAGCGGTCGTCGGACCAGTCGTCGGGGGAGTCCTCGAGCGGGGCCTGGACGTAGTAGCGCGACAGGTTCTCGTTGCGCATGGAGCACAGCGCGAAGCCGCGCTCGGAGTTGGCGTAGATCAGCTCGTCGGACACCGGTGGGGTCCGCGAGAGGACGCCGAGCCAACCGAACGGGTAGACGCGCTCGTAGGTCGTGAGCACGTCGGCGGGGATCGCGGACCGGGACGGACCGTGGAAGCCGTCGCAGCCGGCGATCCAGTCGGCCTCGAGCCGGTGAGCGACGCCGTCCTTGCGGTAGGTCACCGACGGCCGGTCGCTGCTCACGTCGTGCAAGGCGACGTCCTCGGCGTCGAAGACGATCGCGCCGTCGTGGGTGTCGAGGGCGCCGTAGAGGTCGTGCTGGACCTCGGTCTGCCCGTACACTGTCACCGATCGGCCGGTGAGGGCCGTGAAGTCGATCCGCAGACGACGGCCACCGAAGGCGAGGTGGACACCCTCGTGCTCGAACCCCTCGCGGTGCAGCCGTTCACCGAGGCCGGCCTCGGTCAGCGTCTGCACGCTGCCGTGCTCGAGCACGCCGGCTCGGATGCGCGAGAGGACGTAGTCGCGGCTGCGCCGCTCCAGGACGACCGACTCCACGCCGTGGCGGCGCAACAGGTGCGACAACAGTGACCCGGCCGGGCCGCCGCCGATGATGGCGACCTGCGTGCGCTGCGTCCGTTCGCTCATCCTTGTCTCCATGTCCGACGGCCGGTCAGTTCGGCCGATTCGCCAGGGCGTGCTCGATGTCCGCCGCCGCGCGCAGCAGCGCCGGCACGAACCGCTGTTGGAGTTCCTGCTTGCCGGTGCGGTTGACGTGGGTGCTGACGTTGACGGCGGCCACGGTGCGTCCGGTCGCGTCGCGCAGCGGCGCGGCAATGGAGCGCACGCCGATCTCGAGCTCCTGGTCGACCAGGGCATAGCCTCGCTCGCGGACCTCGGACAGCCGTGTCCGTAGCTCGTCGGGGTCGTCGACCGTGCGGGGCGTCGGGTCGCGGCGGTCGCTGCGCGCGAAGATCGCGGTGGCCTCCGCGTCGGGCAACGCCGCCAGCAGGGCCCGGCCGAGCGACGTGCGGTAGGCCGGGAACCTCGTGCCCAGCCCGATCGAGACCGTCATCACCCGCTTGGCCGGCACGCGCGCCACGTAGACCACCTCGGTGTCGTCGAGCACGCCGACCGACGACGCCTCGCTCACCCGTTCGCTCAGGGTCTCGAGGTAGGGCAGCGCCAGTTGCGGGACGCCGAACGACGACACGTAGGCGTAGCCGAGGTCGAGCACGCGTGGGCTCAGGGCGAACCGGTCGCCGACCCGCCGCACGTAGCCGAGCTCCTCGAGGGTCATCAGGAACCGCCGGGCCGTCGCGCGGTTGAGTTCCGTGGCGCGGGCGACCTCGGCGAGGGTCTGCTCGGGCGCCTCGGCGGTGAAGCTGCGGATCACCCGCAGCCCACGTTCGAACGCCCGCACCGACTCGCTCATCGTGGGCCGGTCCGGTTGACACCTCGGGAGGCGACTGCTTGCATGGCGTTCGTTCCGTGAACATCGGTTCGCAGTGCGAACGAGACGCTAGCACGACGGCCGCCGACGGGACAAGGCGGAGGAAGCAAGCTCGAAGCGGCGAGTTCCGCAGGGACGAGGACCCCGATGACCGACCAGCGTGCCGAGTACGGGATGCGGGTGCGTCGCGAGGTCCTGGGCGACGAGCACGTGGACCGGGCCGTCGCGGCGACCACCGACCTGGACGCGCCGTTCCAGGACTACATCACCGGTGCGGCCTGGGGCGACGTCTGGGGCCGCGAGGAGCTGGACCGGCCGACCCGGAGCCTGGTGACCCTCGCGCTGCTCGCGGCGCTCGGCCACGAGCGCGAGTTCGAGATGCACCTGCGGGCGAGCCGCAACACCGGTGCCACCCCGGAGCAGATCCGCGAGGTGCTGCTGCACGTCGCGCTCTACGCCGGGGTGCCCGCCGCCAACACGGCGTTCGCCGCACTCAAGCGGGTCCTGGGAGCGGACCCCGCCGACGACGAGGAGGCATCGTGAGTACCACCGACGCCAGCTACCGCCGCCGCGACGACGCGGCCTACCCGCCGCTCGACCATCCCGACTACGGCTCGACGCGCACGCGGCACCCGAAGCAGCCGCCGGTCCCGCTCGAGCACACCCTGTCGGAGGTGACCGGTCCCGGCCCCGCGCTCGCCGAGGTCATGCCCCAGGACGCGGACCTGACGACCAACGCCGGCACCGGCGCCGAGGCGATGGGCGAGCGGATCATCGTCACCGGCCGGGTCCTCGACGAGGACGGCACGCCACAGGCGAACACGCTGGTCGAGATCTGGCAGTGCAACGCCGCGGGCCGCTACATCCACGAGGGCGACCAGCACCCCGCCCCGATCGACCCCAACTTCATCGGCCGCGGCCGTTGCGCGACCGACGAGGACGGCACCTACCGGTTCCTCACCATCAAGCCGGGCGCCTACCCGTGGCGCAACCACCCCAACGCCTGGCGGCCGGCCCACATCCACTTCTCGCTGTTCGGCCCGGCACTGGTGACGCGCCTGATCACCCAGATGTACTTCCCCGGCGACCCCCTCCACGAACTCGACCCGATCATGGGCTCGGTCCCGCGGGAGCACTGGCACCGGATGATCGGCGACTACGACCACTCGATCACCCAGGAGGAGTGGGCGCTCGGCTACCGCTTCGACATCGTCCTGCGCGGACCCGACGCGACCCCCTTCGAGGCCGGCGGCGCAGGAGCACTGGCATGAGCGCGACCGAACCGACCCCCGAACTGCTGCCGCAGACCCCGTCGCAGACCGTCGGGCCGTTCTTCCACTACGCGCTCACCGAGGAGCCGATCGACCGGCTCGACCCCGACGGGCAGGCGGGCCAGGCGATCGTCGTGCACGGCACCGTGCGTGACGGCGCAGGAGACCTCGTTCGTGACGCGATGATCGAGGTGTGGCAGGCCGACGGCGGTGGCCGCTACCGCCATCCCGCCGACGGGCGGTCCGCCGACGTGCCGAGCTCGTTCATCGGCTTCGGTCGGGTCGCGGTCGCGAAGGAGACCGGCGAGTTCTCGGTGACGACCGTGATGCCGGGAACGGTCCCGGGCCGTGGTGGCACGGTCCAGGCCCCACACCTCAACGTCCACGTCTTCGCCCGCGGCCTGCTCAACCACCTGCACACCCGCGTCTACTTCGAGGGGGCGGCGGCCAACGACGCCGACCCGGTGCTCACCGGTGTCCCGTCCGAGCGACGCCACACCCTGCTGGCCCGACCCGACGGTGAGCAGGACGGCCTGCGCCGCTACCGGTTCGACGTGGTCCTCCAGGGCGAGGGCGAGACCGTCTTCTTCGACGCCTGAGGAGCCGAGCGCATGGCCGACATCGTCTCCCTCCCGGACGCCATCGCGGCGCACGTACGTGATGGCGACACCGTCGCCATGGAGGGCTTCACGCATCTCATCCCGTTCGCCGCGGGGCACGAGATCATCCGGCAGGGCCGACGCGGGCTGACGCTGGTCCGGATGACCCCGGACCTGATCTACGACCAGCTCATCGGCGCCGGCTGTGCCAGCAAGCTGGTGTTCTCGTGGGGCGGCAACCCGGGTGTCGGGTCCCTCCACCGCCTCCGCGACGCGGTCGAGCACGCCTGGCCGAACGCGCTCGAGATCGAGGAGCACAGTCACGCGGCCATGGCCGCTGCCTTCCACGCCGGTGCCGCGGGCCTGCCCTTCGGGACACTGCGCGGGTACGCCGGGTCGGACCTGCGTCGCGTCAACCGCAACGTCCGCTCGGTCACCTGCCCGTTCACCGGCGAGGAGCTCGCGGCCGTCCCCGCCCACCGGCCCGACGTCAGCATCGTCCACGCCCAGCGCGCCGACCGGCACGGCAACGTGCTCGTCGAGGGCATCGTCGGCGTGCAGAAGGAGGCGGTCCTGGCGGCGGAGCGGTCGGTGGTCACCGTCGAGGAGGTGGTCGATGACCTCGCTGCGCCCAGCCCGAACTCCGTGATCCTGCCGTCATGGGCCGTCGACGCGGTGGCCGTCGCCCCACGCGGCGCCGCGCCGTCGTACGCCCACGGCTACTACGACCGGGACAACGCCTTCTACCAGTCGTGGGACGCGATCTCACGCGACCGCGAGACGTTCGAGACCTGGATCCGCGAGCACGTGCTGGAGGCAGGCACGGCCGACGCGGGCGGAGCATCGACATGAGCGACTACACCTCCGACGAGCTGCTGACCGTCGCGGCCGCTCGCGCGTTGCGCAACGACGACGTCTGCTTCGTCGGCATCGGCGCGCCGTCGGCCGCCTGCAATCTCGCCCGGCTCACCCATGCGCCCGACATCGTGCTCATCTACGAGTCCGGCACGTTGCAGACGCGCCCCGACGTGCTCCCGTTGTCCATCGGCGACGGCGAGCTGTGCGAGACCGCGCTGACCACGGTGCCGGTCGTGGAAATGTTCCAGTACTGGCTCCAGGGGGGACGCATCTCCAAGGGGTTCCTCGGCGGCGCGCAGATCGATCGCTTCGCCAACATCAACACCACCGTGATCGGTGACTACGACGCGCCGAAGGTCCGCCTGCCCGGAGGCGGCGGCGCGCCCGAGATCGCCGGCTCGTGCGGCGAGGTGCTGATCACGGCCAAGCACTCGACGCGCACCTTCGTCGAGGCGGTCGACTTCGTCACCTCGCTCGGTCACGGCCGAGGTCCCGACGACCGGCGTGCGGCCGGGCTCTCGACCGCCGGGCCGGTGCTGGCCGTCACCGACCTGTGTCTGCTGGAACCCGATGCACGGACCCGGGAACTGGTCGTCACCTCGCTGCACGAGGGCGTCACCCGCGCACAGGTCGAGGAGGCGACGGGCTGGCCGGTCCGGTTCGCCGACGAGGTGGCCACGACCCCGCCGCCGAGCGACGAGGAGCTGCGGGTGCTGCGCGACCTGCACGAGCGCACCGAGCGGGCCCATGCCGGCAACTGACCACGAGTGGTCCGACGGTCTGCTCGAGGCCGGTCTCGGTGACGCGGAGGTGGCCGCCGTCGTCGGCTGGACGGCACGCGTCCGTCGGATGGTGGAGGTCGAGGCGGCACTCGGCCGGGCGCTGGCCGGCGCCGGTGTGATCCCGGACGGGGCCGGTGACGCGATCACCCGCGCGTGCGACCCGGAGCGGCTCGACCTCGACGTCCTGGCGCGTCGGGCGGCTCGGTCGGCGACCCCCGTCATCCCGCTGGTGGCCGCACTCGCCGAACAGGCCGAACCGCTCGCGGCCGCCTGGCTGCACCATGGCGCGACGAGCCAGGACGTCGTCGACACGGCCACGGTCCTGCAGCTGCGGGAGGCGCTGGCGCTCCTCGACCGCCGCCTGGCCGACGCGGCCGACCACGCCGCCGAACTCGCCCGCCGGCACCGCGACACCGTGATGGCGGGCCGCACGCTCGGCCAACAGGCGGTGCCGACGACGTTCGGTCTGCTCGCCGCGCGCTGGCTCGGCGCGCTCGCCCGCCGGCGCGAGCAGCTGGCGGTGCTACGGACCCGCGTGCTCGTCGTCCAGCTCGGCGGTTCGGTCGGGACCCGTGCGGTGTGGGCCGACCGTGCCGACGCCGTCGTCGAGGCGCTGGCGGGCGAACTGCAGCTGGCGGTTCCGGACCTGCCCTGGCACGCGGAGCGTGACCGCATCGCCGAGCTGGCCGGCGCGCTGTCGGCGGTGGCCGCCGTCGTGGGAACCGTGGCCACCGACCTGGTGCTGCTCGCGCAGAGTGAGCTCGGCGAGGTCGCCGAGGGCGCCGGCGAGGGGCCCGGCTCTTCGGCGATGCCGCACAAGCGCAATCCCGTGCACGCCACCGCGGCCCGGGCGGCGGCCCGCCTGGCGCAGGGCGAGTGTTCGCTGTTGCTGCAGGCCACCGCCGGACACGAACTCGAACGCGCCGCCGGTGCCTGGCAGGCCGAGTGGGTCGCGCTGCCGTCCGCGCTGGTGCGGACCACCGGGGCCGTCACCCGGTTGGGCGCGGCACTGCAGGGACTCGAGGTCGACCCGGCTCGCATGCGTGCCAACCTCGCCGCCAACCTCGGTCTCACCGGCTCCGAGGCGCTGGCGACCGTGCTGTCGCCGGCCCTCGGGCGGGTCGACGCCCAGGCTCTGGTCGGTGAGCTCGCCGCGCGCGCGGCCACGCAACGGCGTGCCCTGGCCGAGGTCGCCGCGCAGGACGAGCGGGTACGCGCCGTTCTCGCGCTCGACGAGCTCACGGCGGCGCTCGACCCGACGGCCGTGGTGGCACAGGTCGCTCCGCTCGTCGACCGGGCCCTGGCCGCATACGCGCGTCCACGCCCGACACCGGAGGTCCCATGAGCGAGCGAACGGTCCGGACCGACGACGGCGTCGCGCTGCACACCCGGCTCGACGGGCCGGCCGACGCGCCGTACCTGCTCACGATCAACTCGCTCGGCACCGACCTCACGACCTGGGAGGCCCAGGTCGCCGACTGGGCGACCACCCGCCGGGTGCTGCGCTACGACCAACGTGGGCACGGTGCGTCGTCCGTACCCGCCGGCCCGTACACGATCGACCGACTCGGCCACGACGCGTTGGCCGTGCTCGACGCGTACGGGATCGAGCGCGTCGACGTGTGCGGGCTCTCGCTGGGCGGTGTGGTGGCGCTGTGGCTGGGCGCGCACGCGCCCGATCGTGTGTCCCGACTGGTCCTGGCCGACACCGCCGCACGGGTGGGCACCGAGCAGGGATGGCGCGAACGAGCGGCGCTCGTGCGCGAACAGGGCATGGACGCGGTCGTCGACCTCGTCCTCGGCCGCTTCTTCAGCCCGGACTTCCGCCGCAGCGGGGCCCCGGCGCTGGACGCCGTCGCGACGGCGCTGCGCGACACCCGACCGGAGGGCTATGCCGCGAGCTGTGAGGCGCTGGCCACCGCCGACCTGCGCGAGGTGGCCGGACGGGTCGGCGCCCCCGCGCTGGTGCTCGTCGGCACGGCCGACGAGGCGACACCGCCGAGCGACGCGCGGGCGCTCGCGGACCGTTTGCCCGCCGCCACCTATGTCGAGTTGCCCGTCGCCGGTCACCTCGCCAATCTCGAGCAGCCCGAGGCGTTCTCCGCACAGGTCGCCGACTTCCTCGCCGCCACCACTTCCTCGTCAGGAGACATCCATGCGTGATGCCGTGATCTGCGAACCGCTGCGAACCCCGGTCGGGCGCTTCGGTGGAGCGTTGCGCGACGTGTCGGCGCCGCAGTTGGCCGCCACCGTGATCCGCGCGCTGGTCGAGCGGACCGGCCTCGACCCCGAGCGCATCGACGACGTCATCCTCGGCAACGGCTATCCGAGCGGCGAGGCACCGGCGATCGGTCGCGTCGCTGCGCTCGACGCCGGTCTGCCCGTCGACGTGCCGGGCCTCCAGCTCGATCGCCGCTGCGGGTCGGGCCTGCAGGCGGTCATCGACGCCGCGATGCGGGTCCAGACCGGCGTCGCCGAGGTCGTGCTGGCCGGCGGTGCCGAGTCGATGAGCTCGGTCGAGTTCTACACCGACCGCATCCGTTGGGGGGTCAAGGCCGGGGGCGTGGAGCTCGCCGACCGCCTCGCCCGCGCCCGGGTGACCGCCGGTGGTGAGCACCACCCGGTGCCCGGAGGGATGCTCGAGACCGCCGAGAACCTGCGTCGCGACCACCGCATCGACCGCGAACGGCAGGACGAGCTGGCGCTGCGGTCGCATCAGCGTGCCGTCGCCGCGCAGCAGGACGGTCGCTTCGACGACGAACTGGTGCCGGTCGAGGTCCCGCAGCGCAAGGGCGACCCGGTGGTCGTCGACACCGACGAGCACCCCCGTGCCGACACCACCCTCGAGACCCTGGCGAAGCTCCGCCCGGTGATGGGACGGCAGGACGAGGAGGCGACCGTCACGGCCGGCAACTCCTCGGGACAGAACGACGGCGCGGCGATCTGCGTGGTGACCACGCCGGAGCGGGCCGAGGCGCTGGGCCTGCGGCCGCTGGCCCGTCTGGTGACCTGGGCCGTCGCCGGGGTGCCGCCGAAGACCATGGGCATCGGCCCGGTCCCGGCGACGGCCGCCGTGCTCGAGCGGGCCGAAATCGGGATGGACGAACTCGACCTGATCGAGCTCAACGAGGCCTTCGCCGCGCAGGTGCTGGCCGTGACCGACACCTGGGGCGTCGACCCGATCGGTGACGAGCGCTTCAACCCCAACGGCTCGGGGATCTCGCTGGGCCATCCGGTGGGCGCCACCGGTGCCCGGATCCTGGCGACACTGCTGCGTGAGCTCGACCGCCGGGAGGCCCGCTACGGCCTCGAGACGATGTGCATCGGCGGCGGCCAGGGCATGGCGGCCCTCTTCGAGCGGGTCCGGTGACGTCCGCCCCCGCCACGGCCCGAGGTGATCGCGACGACGCAGGAGCTCGCAGAATGAAGGTGCTGGCCGGTGTGCTCGACACGCCCGAAGGGCGTGCAGCGGTGGATGCGGCGGCCGAGGCGGCCCGAGTCCGCGAGGGTGAACTGCTGCTCGTCGTGTACGTGCCGAGCCCGCACGACAGCCAGGCGAGCCGCAGTTTCGGCTCGGAGATGGATGCGGCACGCCAACGAGCGGAGACCGTCGCCGCGCCGCTGCGCGAACGAGGCCTGACCGTGTCGGTGCACGCGCCGGTGGGCCCGGTCTCGGCGTCCGAGGCGATCCTGCGCGTCGCGCAGGACCAGGCCGTGGACCTCGTCGTCATCGGGCTGCGGCGGCGATCCCGGGTCGGCAAGCTGGTCCTGGGCAGCAACGCCCAGGACGTGCTCCTCGGTGCCGAGGCCGCGGTGCTGGCCGTCAAGGCCGGCGCGGACGACTAGCGAGGTGGGCACGGCCCCCTCCCGTCCTGGCTCCCGTCAGCCGGGCGGAGCACCCGTGGCTCGGCGTCGCCGACGCTGCGGTGGTGGGGGGTGACCGTGCCAAGCATGACAACTGCTTGACACATGGACACTTCATTGCATTGAATGGCGGTGCCGGGTCGACGGGAGTGGTCCGGTGAGTCAGGCGCGAGGCCGAGCCCGCGACCTCTACAGGGAGAGCTCCATGGCACGTGCAAAGAGACGGGGACGCTCCAGGCGGCCGCTGGCCGCGTTGGCTGCGGTCGCACTGGTGGCGATCAGCTGTGGCGGTGGGGATGCCGGTTCCGAGCCGGCCGGAGACCTCACGGCCGACGAGGACGGTGGTGTGACGGCCACGGACGACGACGCGACGGCCACCGAGGACGACGCGGCGGCCACCGACGACGACGCGGCGGCCGAGGACTTCGGGGACGACGTCACGTTGACCTTCGGGCACCCCTTCCCGCCCACCGACCCGATGCAGGTGAACGTCTGGGAGCCCTGGGTCGAGGAGGTCCGGGAGGCGACCGGCGGCACCGTCGACATCGAGATCCACGCCGGAGGTGCCCTGGCGCCCGGCCCGCAGGTCTACGAGAACGTGGTCGCCGGGGCGCAGGACCTGGGCTGGACCATGCCCGGCTACACGCCCGGTCGATTCCCGATCACGCAGATCATCGAGGCCCCGTTCGTCTTCGACGGTGCCATCGAGGGCACCGAGGTCGCCACCGAGCTGTGGAACGAGTTCGACGCGTTCCAGGAGGAGTTCTCCGACACCAAGGTCCTGTCGCTGTGGGCGATGGACACCGGGGACCTGTTCACGCGTGACACCCCCGTCGAACAGCTCGAGGACCTGGAGGGCCTGACGATCCGCAGCCCTGCCCCGCTGCAGAGCCAGGCGCTCGAGGCGATGGGCGCCAACGCGGTCAGCATGCCGGGTCCGGACATCTACGACGCGGTCGAACGTGGGGTCATCGACGGCTACAAGCTCGCCAACTCCGCCACCCGCGTCTTCGACCTCGGTGGGACCACCGCCTACCGCACGATCTGCAACTGCTACACCGGCGCCTTCGTCCTCGCCATGAGCCAGCAGGCCTGGGACCGGCTGTCGCCGGCGCAGCAGGATGCCCTCGAGTCACTGACCGGTCCGGACCTCGCCATGCGCCTCGCCGAGGGTCACCAGGGCGCCGCCGACGACACCGAGGCGACCTACTGGCCCGAGAACGACGTCGAGTCGATCGAGCTCGACCCCGAGGAGTTCGACCGCATGCGGGACGCCGTCCAGCCGGTGTTCGACCAGTGGATCCAGGAGATGGAGTCCGCGGGGGTCCCCGGACAGGAGATGGCCGACCGGCTCTTCGAGCTGACCGGCGCAAACTGACCGGCGACGACACGCGGACCGCACACATGACGACGGGTGACCCCTGGCATGCCTGAACCCTCACCCAACGGCGACGCGGACGCGGCAGACGCCGCGGCCGCCGCCGGCGCACCGGCCGGCCTGACGCTGCAGGACCTGCAGCGTCAGCACGGGGACCGGTTCGGCCAGGGGCTCGCCCGCGTCACCATGGTGCTGCACGTCGGCGCCGGCGTGACCCTGGTGGCACTGCTGGCCTGGACCGTCACCGACATCGTCGGGCGCTCGTTCTTCGGCAACCCACTGCGTGGAACGGTCGAGTTGACCGAGCTGGCCGTCGTCGTGCTGGTCTACCTCGGACTGGCGCGGGTCGAGAGCCAGGACGCCCACATCTCGGTCGACCTGCTCTACGTGCGGCTCGGCCGGCGCGCGCAGCTCGGGCTCCGGGCGTTCGCGGGCGTCGTCGGCTTCCTGGTGGTCGCGGTGATGACCTGGCGTCTGTACGTCTACGCCGGACAGCTCGATGCCGGTGGCTACACGACGGGCATCCGGCGGGTGCCGCTGTACCCGGTGGCGCTGCTCGGCGTCGCCGGCGCAGCCGCCTTCGGCCTGTCGATCCTCACCAACCTCGTCCTGGTCGTCCGCTCGCTCGTGCGGGGACGCTGACCATGGCGAACGAACTCGTCGGCCTCGTCGGCTTCCTCGTGATGCTGGCGCTGATCGCGCTCCGGGTGCCGGTCGCGATCGCCATGATCGGCGTCGCCGTCGTCGGCTACGCCTACATCGTCTCGCCGGACGCGGCGCTGGCACGTCTCGGCGCCGACGCGTTCCGGGGTGCCTCGCTCTACAGCCTGTCCGTCATCCCGTTCTTCATCCTGATGGGCATGGTGCTGGCCAACGCCAACCTGGGTCGGGACGTCTACGTCGCCCTCGACCGCTTCCTGTGGCGTGTGCGCGGCGGCCTGTCGGTCGCGACCATCGCGGCGTCGACGATGTTCGCGTCCGTCAGTGGCTCGAGCATCGCCTCGGCATCGACCATGTCGCGGGTCGCGGTGCCCGAGATGCAGCGCTACGGCTACGACGACGGGCTGTCCGCCGCGTCGGCTGCGGTCGGTGGCACGCTCGGTTCGCTCATCCCGCCGAGCGCGCTGTTGGTCCTGTACGGCGTGCTGACCGCCGAACCGATCGGTCAGGTGCTGATCGCGGGCTTCCTGCCCGGACTGATGACCGCCCTGATCCTGATGGTGACCGCCTGGCTGCTGGTGCGGCGGCGACCGTCGCTCGCCCCGACCCAGCCCGAGCGCCCCGAGATCACCGTTGCCGGGGCGGTCCGACTCGTGTGGGCGGTTCCCGCCATCTTCGCGATCAGCATGGGCGGGCTGTACTTCGGCGTGTTCACCCCGACCGAGTCCGGCGCCGCCGGGGCCTTCCTGGCCCTGCTCTACGCCCTGGCGACCCGACGGCTGACGCTGCGCCGCTTCTACGCCGCGGTCAACGACAGCATCAAGGTCAGCGCCCAGATCTTCCTGCTCATGATCGCCGGGCAGATGTTCGGCTTCTTCCTCGCCGTGACCCGGATCCCCATGTGGCTCGGACGCACGATCAGCGACATCGACCTCACACCGTGGCTGGTCGTCGTGATGATCTTCGCGATCTACTTCGTCCTCGGCGCCGTCATGGACGAGATCGCGATCCTGGTGATCATGACGCCGATGATGTATCCGGTCGTCATCGACCTGGGCTACGACGGGATCTGGTTCGGCGTCCTCACGATGATGATGCTGCTGACCGGTCTGCTCACCCCGCCGATCGGGCTGATCACCTTCGTCGTCTCCGGTCTCACGGGCATCCCGCTGAGCAAGGTCTTCCGGGGGCTGACGCCGTTCTGGCTCGCGCTGTGCCTCGCGATCCTGCTGGTCATCGCCTTCCCGGCGATCGCGACCTACCTGCCCTCGCTCATGCAGTGAATCGTTCCCCCACATCCCGAGACAAGGACGAGGACATGACCGACATCGACCTGCACGACCGCGTGGTCATCGTGACCGGCGCCGGCGGCGGCCTCGGGCGGAGCCACGCGCTCTCGCTCGCGGAGCGTGGTGCCCGCGTCGTCGTCAACGACCTCGGCGGTGGCGATGGTCAGGTCCCGTCGGCGGCGGCCGTGGTCGACGAGATCGAGGCGGCCGGTGGCACGGCGATCGCCGTGGAGGCGTCCGTCGCCGAGCGTGCGAGCGCCGAGGACATCGTGGCCCGCGCACTGGACGCCTTCGGTCAGGTCGACGGGCTGGTCAACAACGCCGGCATCCTGCGCGACCGGTCGTTCGCGAAGATGACCGAGCAGGAGGTGCGTGACGTCCTCGAGGTCCACCTCCTCGGGGCCTTCCACCTCACCGCCGCCGTCTGGCCCCACTTCAAGGAGCAGGGGTTCGGTCGCATCGTCAACACGACCTCGCCGGCCGGGCTGTTCGGCAACTTCGGTCAGGCGAACTACGCCTCGGCCAAGATGGGGCTGGTCGGCCTGACCCGGACCCTCGCCATCGAGGGTGCCCGGGCCGGGATCAACGTCAACATCGTGGCGCCGCTCGCCGCGTCGCGCATGACCGAGACGATCCTGCCGCCGGAGGCGCTGGAGAAGCTCGACCCCGCGCTGGTGTCCCCGCTGGTGACCTGGCTCGTCGCTCCGGCGTGCGGGCACTCCGGCGGGGTGTTCAGCGCCGGCGGCGGCTTCGTCGGACGAGTCGCGGTCCTGCAGGGACGCGGCGTGGTGTTCGACGGGGAGCTGCGCCCCGAGGACCTCGCCGAGCGGTGGGACGAGGTGGTCGACGTCGCCGACGCCGTCGAGTTCGACGGTGGCGCCGCGCAGCAGGGCGACTGGGTGCTGGGCCAGGTCTGACGACCACGAGACATCAACGACACGGCTCCGGCGCGCGCCGGGCCGAACGACACGAGAGGAACGAACGATGGCCGAGACACGGATCGTCGAAGGACGTGAGGGGCTCGAGGCCCTGGTCGGGCAGCAGGTCGGCGCGACCGACTGGATCGAGATCAGCCAGGAACAGGTCGACCAGTTCGCCGACGCCACCGGCGACCACCAGTGGATCCACGTCGACGTGGAGCGCGCGGCCGACGGCCCCTTCGGTGGCACCATCGCGCACGGGTTCCTGACCCTGGGGTTGATCCCGCGGGTGCTGACGAGCGTCGTCGACGTCCAGGGATTCTCCATGGTGGTCAACTACGGACTGGACAAGGTGCGCTTCCCGGCACCGGTACCGGTCGGGGCCAAGGTGCGTGGCGTCGTCGTGCTCGACGAGGTCAGCGAGGCCGGCGCCGGCGTGCAGGTCGCCTACCAGATCACCATCGAGGTCGACGGCAGCGAGAAGCCGGCCTGCGTGGCGCGCTTCCTCGAACGCCGATTCGCCTGACCGACCCTTCGGAGCCGACGTGACCACGCTGGACCTCGACGCCCTGGTGGCCATCGACGTGCACACGCACGCCGAGGTCTCCGACGACGGCCATCCCTCGCTCAGTCCGGAACTGGAGGCGGGCAAGGCGGCCTACTTCAAGGCCGACACGCCGCAGCCGACGGTCGACGAGCTCGCGGCGTACTACCGGGAACGTCGGATCGCCGCCGTGGTGTTCACCGTCGACGCGCAGGCGGCCACCGGCCATCCACCCATCGCCAACGACGAGGTGGCGGAGGCCTGCGCGCGCCACGCCGACGTCCTGATCCCCTTCGCCAGCCTGGACCCGCACCGCGGGCGCGCGGCGGTGGACGAGGCGCGGCGGCTCGTCGAGGACCACGGCGTCCGTGGCTTCAAGTTCCATCCGTCGCTGCAGGCGTTCTGGCCCAGCGACCGGATGGCCTACCCGCTCTACGAAGCGATCGAGGAGCTCGGCGTCCCCGCGCTGTTCCACTCCGGACAGACGGGGATCGGCTCGGGCCTGCCCGGCGGTGGGGGTATCCGGCTGAAGTACTCCAACCCCATGGAGCTCGACGACGTCGCCGTCGACTTCCCGGACCTGACGATCATCTGTGCACACCCGTCGGTTCCGTGGCAGGACGAGGCACTCGCCGTGGCGGCGCACAAGCCCAACGTCTACATCGACCTGTCGGGCTGGTCGCCGAAGTACTTCCCACCGCAGCTGGTCCGCCAGGCGAACTCCCTGCTCCGACACAAGGTGCTGTTCGGCTCGGACTATCCGGTCATCACCCCCGACCGATGGCTGCGTGACTTCGAACAGTTGGATCTCAAGGACGAGGTCCGGCCGTTGATCCTCAAGGAGAACGCGATCCGGGCGCTCGGACTCGCGTGACCCACGAGGACACCCCACGACGCGGATCGCCGGTCGGCCGGCAGGAGGACGTGCATGCAGGACCAGGGACTGGGCTCGTGGCCGCGGCGGCGCGCCCGCATCGGCGCGGCGGATCTGGCCGTCGTTCACGGTGAGGAACGACTGACCTACGGCGACCTCGAACGGCGGGTGCGCCGGCTCGCCAACGCCCTGGCGTCGACCGGCGTCGGGCGAGGTGACCGCGTCGCCTATCTCGGACCGAACCATCCGGCCTTCGTGGAGACGCTGTTCGCCACCGCCGCGCTCGGGGCCGTGTTCGTGCCGCTCAACACGCGCCTGGCGGCGGCGGAACTGGCCTACATGGTCCGTGACGCCGGCGTGCACACGCTCGTCAGCGACCAGCGGCTCGCCACGGCCATCGAGGCGACGCTGACCCTCGCTCCGGTCGGGCACCATGTCGTCGTGGCGCACGCGGACGGCGACGTCCCCGCTGCACCGGTCGCGGCCACGGACTACGCGTCGTTCGTTGCCGGCGGGGCGTCGACCCCGGTCGACGAACCGGTGGAGCTCGACGACCTTGCCATGGTGATGTACACGTCCGGGACGACCGGGGAGCCCAAGGGCGTGATGATCACCCACGGCAACCTGGCCTGGAACACCTTCAACGTCCTCATCGACGTCGACGTCTCCACCGAGGAGGTGACGTTGGTGAGCGCGCCGCTGTTCCACACCGCGGCCCTCAACCAGACCTTCCTGCCGACGTTCGTCAAGGGCGGCACCAGCGTGCTCGTCGGGGCGTTCGACCCGGCCGAGACGCTCGAACTGATCGCGCGACACCGGGTGACCTGGATGTTCGGGGTACCGGCGATGTTCCAGGCGCTCACCGCCGCGCCGGGGTGGGCCGAGGCCGACCTCTCGTCGGTCCGCGCCGTCGAGGCGGGCGGGGCCCCCGTGCCCGAGGAGCTCATCCGGACCTACCAGGCGCGTGGCCTGACGTTCATGCAGGGCTACGGCATGACCGAGGCGTCCCCGGGCGTGCTCTTCCTGCGGGCCAAGGACAGCCTGCGCAAGGTCGGCTCCGCCGGTGCGCCCTGCTTCTTCGTCGACGTGGACGTGGTCGACACCGACGGTCGCTCCGCGGCCCCCGGTGTCGCCGGCGAGGTGGTGGTGCAGGGCCCGAACGTCATGCGGGGCTACTGGAACAAGCCCGACGCGACGGCGGCCGTGCTCGACGAGCAGGGATGGTTCCGGTCGGGTGACGCCGCGGTCCGCGACGACGAGGGACATCTCGCGATCGTCGACCGCATGAAGGACATGTTCATCTCCGGGGGCGAGAACGTCTATCCCGCTGAGGTGGAGAACGCGCTGTACGAGCATCCGGCCATCGCCGAGGTGGCCGTCGTCGGCGTCCCCGACGAGCGCTGGGGTGAGGTGGGGCGGGCCTACGTCGTCCTGCGTGACGGCGCGAGCTTCGACCTCGACGAGGCGGAGCGCTTCCTCGACGGCCGGCTGGCCCGCTACAAGCGACCACGGTCGGTCGAGGTCGTCCCGTCGCTGCCGCGCAATGCGAGTGGCAAGCTGCTCAAGAAGGCCCTGCGCACGAGCGACGGCTGACGCCGGCGAACAGGGAGTCGTCGAGCGCGTCGGCTCAGCCGTCACCGCGGGCGAGGCGTTCGAACTGCTCGGCCGCGGGACCGGCGAGCGCGGCGTAGGTGGTCAGGAACACCTGGCGGGCGACTCCGCGCGGGAACCCGTCCGGCAGGAACGTCGCCGGCAGGTCCGGGTCGTCCCGGACGAGTCGACGCCAGTCGTCCACCAGCTCGGTCCGCTGCACCAGGGCCTCGGCGGGCGACACGCCGCCTCGCCGCGCCCGTTCGTGCAGCGGCTGGTACCGCTGCAGGTAGCCCTGGTAGGCGATCGCCAGGTCGTCGAGTTGCCAGGCGGCCTGCAGTCGGGCGCGTCCGTCCTCGAACAGCTCGACCTCCCGGCTGCGCAGCACGAGCGCGTCCGAGATGTCGAGTTCCGCGAGCTGGTCGCGGACCGCCTGGACCCGATCGTGCGGCGTCACCCAGGTGGCGTCGTAGATCGGCCAGAAGGTCAGCCACCGCAGGCGGGCCCGCAACAGCCGGCGCAGGTCGCCGTCGTCCAGCGGCAGCGAGAACGCGACCAGGGTCCAGGTGCCGTCCCAGGGTGGCTGCTGTTCGATCGCGAAGATGCGCTCTGCGCCGCGCTCGAGCAGCTGCAGGCTGCGCTCGGTGGGGGCATAGCTGGTCCGCCGGCCCTCCTTGGTGCGCTCGAGCAGCCCACGCTGCGTGAGCCGGCTGAGCGTCGCACGAGCGTTCGCCGGGGCGATGTCGAAGGCCTCGAGCACGCGGACCAGGCCAGCCGAGGGGAGCGGTGCACGTCCCCGCCGCCAGTAGTCGCCCAGCAGGGTCACGAGCAGCCGCTGCGAGCGGGCGCGTCCGAGCGCACGCGGCTGCAGGCTCGGAGCCGGCGAGGTCAGGAACTCGCCGACCTCGACGGCCTCGAACACGTCGGTCATGGACACTTCCCCGTGCAGTCGAAGGGTCCCGGGCCGCCGGCGCGGTACGCCGTCGGCCGAGACCGCCCCGTGAAGTCTACGCGCGCGGGTGGCCAGGACCCGGTCGGGCCCTGGCCACCCGCGCGGCTCCGATCAGAAGCGCAGCCAGGTGCCTTGCAGCGGCACCTGCCCGACGCCAGGCTGTGACCAGTCACAGACGCCGTCGGGGAAGACGGCCTGCAGACGGGCCCACTGCTCGTCGGTGAACTCGACGCCGTAGGACGCCCGGTCGAGCGGCTGGAGCTGGCACTTCAGCACGTCCGACGCGGTCGGCCCACCGGCGACGACCCGCGGGTTGCGGTGGTAGGGGAACAGCTGGTTGCAGGCCGCGGACGGGTCGAGCGTGATCGGTTCGTCGATCCGCGTGCCGTCCGCCGCGACGCAGTGGTCGACGAGCCCGTCGGGCCGCGACTGCCGCGTGAGCTCCACCGCGTCGAGTGTCGGGCGGGTCTGCTCGAGTGCGGTCCTGGCCGTCAACCAGGCGTCCATCGCGGCCAACGCCGCCTCCCGTGCCTCGCTGGCCCGAGCACCGCTCGCGGTCGTCACGCTCACGTGGTTGTCGGCGTGACCGTTGGCGGCGACGAGACGCTCACGCATCGTCCAGGACCGGAACCGGTCGTGGAAGTCGCCCTGGAGGTCAGTGTACCCCCGGAACTCGATGATCGGCGTCCACTGCAACCCACCGTCGAACTGATTCACCCGACCGGTGGCGTAGGCGATCTCGAGGGCGTCGACGTCGGCCGAGGTGCGGTGGGCGGTGCGGTTGCCCTCGACGTCCAGACCGCCGATGCCCTCGTTGAGCGTGACGAACTGCTCCGGGGTGATCGTGCCGTCCTCGAGCGTCCGCAGGCCGTACTGGACACCGACGGTGTCCGGGACGATCGGTCGGCCGAAGCCGGTCGCCGGGTCGACGCCGTAGACGTTCGACACGAAGTCGGCGATCGCGCAGCGGATGCCGTCGGGGTTGTCGGTCGGGTGGTAGCGGTCGGCGGGCGGGATGTGTCCGGGGCAGGACGCGGGCCAGTCGACGCCGTCGAAGAACTGGTACCCGAAGCACGTCCCGGAGGTGGCGAAGCCGGTGACGGCGGTGCGCTGCGCCGTGGACAACCCGGCGGCGCCGGCCGCCTGGGAGATGAACCGGCACTCGTGGCCACTGACCGTGGTCGAGCGCTCGTCGGGGTAGCCGATCTCCCCGATGACGCCGTCGAGGATGCCGGGGTAGGCGTTGGCGATCAGCAGTTGCTGCATCGTGCCGGCGGAACCACCCCAGCCCATCGTGAAGCGGGGCACGCCGTAGGTCTCGGTGACGTGCTCCTTGACCATCATGGCCGTCTCGGCAGACGTCACGTCGTTGCAGTTGTTCGCGAACACGTTGAACGTCGCGCTGGCGACCGCGTACCCCTGACGCAGCAGCAGGTCGTTCTCCACGCCGCCGGTGTTGGTCGCCTGGGTGTGACCGATGCCGCAGGCGCCGCCGAAGGTGTAGACCAGCCGCTCGTTCCAGCCGGGCGTGGCGGTCCAGGGGTCGGGCACCGGGGTACCGGGCTCGTGCAGCAGGGCGACCTCGTAGACGGCCCGGTTGATCGTGCCGCGTTCGACGCGGACGATGTAGGGCACGGTCTCGCCGTCGGACGTCGTGGTCGTCGCGAGGTTGCTCGGAAGGCTGCCGTCGGCGGGCAGGTTCGCGAAGGTGTTGTTGGTCGTGCGGTACCGGTAGGTGACCTGGGCCTCCTCGACGTGGCAGTTCTCGTCGACGGGACCGAGGTTCCACGGGTTGCCGGATGCGGTGCAGTACAGCGGGATGTGCGGACCGGAGAACACCGGGCCCTCGGCGGGGTGGTTGACCAGGGTCAACGTCGCCGACGGGCGACCGCGGCCCTGGCCGTTGGCGCGCACCTCGAGCTCGTTCTCCCCGAGGGTCAGGCCGTCGACGAGGCCGAGCAGTGTGCGTCCGTCCTCGACCGGACGGAAGGCGTCGCGGACGTCGCGGCCGTCGACCGTGACGCGCACCTGGTGGACCGGCACGTTGCGGGGGACCTCGATCCGGACCAGGGCGTCGCCGCCGCTGACCGAGTCGGCGCGCCCGCCGGCCACCTCGACCTGGAACTGCTTGTCGGGTTGGTTCAGCCCCGGTGGGGTGCCGACGGGGGTGTTCGGTGCGGCCGCGGCCATCGGTGCGGCCGCGGCCAGCACGAGCGTGACGCTCGTGACGAGCGCACGGCGGAGCCGTGCGGTGGTGACGTGCATGGGGTCGCTCCCTCTCCCGAGAACTCGTGCGGGCGATCTCCCGACGCCCGCGAGGACCTCGGCGGCCCTCACCGGAGAAACAATGCGAAACAGACCCTCATGTCAAGCGAAATGCATTGCTTTTGCCGGAGTCGTGCGGAACACTCGCTCCCGGGCCTCCGCGCGGCGTCGGCCGGTGTCGTCCTGCGCGGACGCGGATCCGCCGGCGCGCGCCGCGCGAGCACCCGGCGCGACCCGCGCGGCGGCGGCTGGTTCGGCGCCGACCGCGTACGGCCGGCGCGGTGGGTGTGTCCGACGCCTCCGGGGTCGCCCCGTGGACCGGGCGGGGGACCGGCGCGTGGCGAGCTGTCGGTCAGACCAGCGACAACTGGGCGTGACCGCGTTCGAGGTCCAGCAGCGCCTGCTTGCGCGTGAGGCCGCCGCCGTAGCCGGTCAGCGTGCCGTTGGCGCCGACCACGCGGTGGCAGGGCACGACGATGCTGATCGGGTTGCGGCCGTTGGCCAGTCCGACCGCCCGCGACGCGGTCGGCTGGCCGATGCGTGCGGCGAGCTCGCCGTAGCTGATCGTCTCGCCGTACGGGATCTCGCCGAGCGCCTGCCAGACCCGCTGCTGGAACGGCGTTCCGGTCGCGAGGGCGAGCGGCAGGTCGAACGTGCGCCGCTCGCCGGCGAAGTACTCGGTCAGCTGTCGCGCCGCCCCGGCGACCGCGGTGTCGTCGCGCGGACCGAAGCCGTCCGACGCGGGGAGGTGCCGCTGGGCGTCGAGGTAGCAGCCGGTCAGCGCACCGTCGTCGTCGACGACGAGGGTGACCGGACCGATCGGGGTGTCGAGGACGCCGTGTCGCATGACGGTCCTTTCCGGTGGCGGCTCAGGCCGCGGGCAGACGGTTGACGGGATGGTCCCCGGTGGCCCACAGGTACTGCACGGCGTAGGCGCGCCACGGACGCCAGGCGGCCGCGTGCCGGGTCAGGCCACCGGGGCTCGCGGGCAGCCCGAGCCGCTCCGCAGCGACCCGGACGCCGAGGTCGCCCGGCAGGAACGCGTCGGGGTCGCCGAGCCCCCGCATCGCCACCGTCTCGACCGTCCAGGGCCCGATCCCGGGCAGGGCGAGCAGGGCGGTGCGCGCCGCCGCACGGTCGGCACCCGGCCCGAGCTCGACACGCCCCTCGGCCACTGCCGTGACCAGGCCGCGCAGCGCGGCGCGCCGGGACGCCGGCAGCCGCAGGTCCTCGTCGGCGACCTCGCGCAGTGCCGCCGGGGTCGGGAACAGGCGGGTCAGCCCGCCGGCCGGGTCGTGGACGGGCTCGCCGACGGCGACGGCGAGCCGTGCCGCGTGGGTCGCCGCGGCGGCGGTCGACACCTGCTGTCCGAGCACCGCCCGCACCGCGAGCTCCTCGGCGTCGACGCTGCGGGGCACGCGTCGGCCCGGCGCCGCACGGACCAACGGTGCCAACGCCGGGTCGGTCGCCAACACCTCGTCGACGGCCTGCGGGTCGGCGTCGAGGTCCAGCAGCCGGCGGCAGCGGGCGATCGCCGCCGTCAGGTCGCGCAGCTCGGTCAGGTGCAGCGCGCAGGCGACGTGGTCACCGGCGGGACGCAGCGCCACCACGCCGGGGCCGCCGGGCAGCCGTAGCGTGCGCCGATAGGCGCCGTCGCGCCACTCCTCGACCCCGGGCACGGCGGTCGCCGCCAGATGGCCGAACAGGTTGTCCGGGTGCAGCGGCGCCCGGAACGGCAACCGCAGCGCCAGCGCCCCCGGTGCGGACGAGGTGCTGCCTGCGTGGGCGCGCCGGCGCAGCTCGCCCGGCGAGCTGGCGAACACGGCACGCACCACGTCGTTGAAGGCGCGCACGCTGCCGAACCCGGCCGCGAACGCCACCTCGGTGAGCGGCAGGTCGGTGGTCTCGACCAGGACGCGGGCGGTCTGGGCCCGTTGGGCCCGGGCGAGCGCGAGCGGGCCGGCACCGACCTCGGCGCGCAGGTGGCGTTGGACCTGGCGGACGCTGAAGCCGAGCCGGGCGGCGAGCCCGCCCACGCCGTCACGGTCGACGACCCCGTCGGCGATCAGGCGCATGGCGCGACCGACCACGTCGGCGCGGTGGTCCCACGCCGGCGACCCCGGCGTCGCGTCGGGACGGCATCGCTTGCAGGCCCGGAACCCGGCCTGCTGGGCGGCCGCGGCGGTGGGGAAGAAGCACATGCGGTCGGGGTGCGGCGGCACGGCCGGGCAGCTCGGACGGCAGTAGATGCCGGTCGAGCGCACGCCCGTGACGAACCAGCCGTCGAAGCGGGGGTCGCGCGCCCGCACGGCACGTGCACAGCGGTCGAGGTCGTCGTCCATGAGGCGCAGGATGCGGCCTCGCCCGCGCGGGGTCCAGCAGGTTCGCGACATCGAGGTGCGGGCGCGCTGGGTGCGGACCCGGCGCGTCGAGATCGGTGGCCGTCCCGCGACGACGGTCACCCGGGCGGCGCGTCAGGTCGTGAACGACCCACCGACGAGGCGCTGGCCGGGGTCGTCGGGGTCGGGCTCGCCGTGCTCGGCCAGGACCTGCTCGGCGTAGCGTTCGGCGTCGTCGCGGGGCTCGTAACCCAGCGCCCGGGCCGCGTCGAGCGACCACCAGTTGCGGGTGTTGGCCGACACGCCCCACACCACCGCGAACCCGGGGGAGGGCACCGTCAGCGCCGCCTCGACCAACCGACCGGTGTCGTCCGGGGACAGCCAGGTCGACAGGCTGCGCACGTCGATGGGTTCGTCGCGGCAGGTCCCGATGCGCAGGCACACGACGTCCATGCCGTGACGGTCGACGTACATCGAGCCGAGCGCCTCCGAGGCGACCTTCGCCACCCCGTAGAAGGTGTCCGGGCGCGGGAACAGCCAGTCGGGGGCCTCACCGCCGTCGCGTGGATGGAAGCCGACCGCATGGTTCGACGAGGCGTACACGACCCGCGGGATCCCGGCCTGGCGGGCGGTCTCGAGCACGAGGTGGGTCGCGGCGATGTCGTCGGCGGCCGCGTCGAAGGCCATCGGCTCGCCCGTCGCGGCGGCGAGGTGGACCACCGCGTCGACGTCGCGGCAGGCCTCGCGCAGCAACTCGGCGTCGAGCACCGAGCCGGTCACGACCTCCTCGCCGTCGACCGGGTCCGGCACGTCGTCGACGTCGAGCAGTCGCAGCACCCGTCCGTCCGCGGCGAGCCGAGGTCGCAGGTGGCCGCCGATGCGTCCCGCCGCGCCCGTGATCAACACCCGTTGCATGCCGCCTCCCTCGCGCCACCATCGCTTCGCGTCGTCGACCGTAGACGGTGTGGGACCGTGCGCGGCGAGGGCTGCCTGTGCATTCGGGCGTCCGACACGGGACACTGTGCCCCTGCGACAAGACAGGAGCAGGTGTGGCGAAGCGTCCGCCCGTCGAGGACCAGGGCGACGAAGGGCTGGAGGTCGGCCCGCCCAAGCGTGCCGCCGCCGGCCTGCCCGGCGTGGCGTGGTCACTGCGGCACGCCAACGACCAGATGGGCCTGCGACGGGCCGCGGTCACGCTGCCCAAGCTCAACCAGCGTGACGGCTTCGACTGTCCCGGTTGCGCCTGGCCCGAACCCGACCGTCGCCACCTCGCCGAGTTCTGCGAGAACGGGGTCAAGGCGGTCGCCCACGAGGCCACCCTGCGGCGCGTCGACCGCGACTTCTTCGCCCGCCACCCGGTCAGCGAACTGCGCGAGAAGTCCGAGCACTGGCTCGGCCAGCAGGGCCGGCTCACCGAGCCGATGGTCAAGCGGGCCGGAGCCGACCACTACGAACCGATCGGCTGGGACGAGGCGTACGCGCTGATCGGCTCGCACCTGCGGGCGCTCGACAGCCCCGACGAGGCGGTGTTCTACACCTCGGGCCGTACCTCCAACGAGGCCGCGTTCGTCTACCAGCTGTTCGTGCGCGCCTTCGGGACCAACAACCTGCCCGACTGCTCGAACCTGTGCCACGAGTCCTCGGGTGCGGCGCTCACCGAGACGCTCGGCGTCGGCAAGGGCACGGTGCAGTTGGGCGACCTGGTCGACACCGACCTGATCTTCGTGATGGGTCAGAACCCGGGGACCAACCACCCGCGGATGCTCTCGACGCTCGAGGAGGCCAAGCGCAACGGTGCCCGCATCGTCACCGTCAACCCGTTGCCCGAGGCCGGTCTGCTGCGCTTCGACAACCCGCAGACCGCCCGTGGTCTGGCGGGGCACGGCACCGAGCTCAGCGACCGCTACCTGCAGGTGCGCCTCAACGGCGACCTCGCCCTGTTCCAGGCGCTCAACGCCGGCCTGCTCGCCGCCGAGGACGCCGCCCCCGGGACGGTCCTCGACCACGAGTTCCTCGCCGACCGCACGTCCGGGTTCGAGGCGTTCGCGGCGCACGCCCGCCGGCTCGACTTCGCCGACGTCGACGCCGCCACGGGCCTGACCCGCGACGAGATCGCCGACACGCTCGCCGAGGTCCTGCGGGCCAAGCGCATCGTGGTCTGCTGGGCCATGGGGCTGACCCAGCACCGCAACGCCGTGGCCACCATCCGCGAGATCGTCAACTTCCTGCTGCTGCGCGGCAACGTCGGCCGTCCGGGCACCGGCGTGTGCCCCGTCCGCGGACACTCCAACGTGCAGGGCGACCGCACGATGGGGATCTACGAGAAGCCGTCGGACGCCTTCCTCGACGCGCTGCGCGACACGTTCGACTTCGAACCGCCGCGCCGTCACGGGGTCGACGTCGTCGACGCCATCCGGGCGCTGCGCGACGGACGGGCGAAGGTGTTCCTGGCGGTGGGCGGCAACTTCGTCGGCGCCTCGCCGGACACGGCCGCGACCGAGGCGGCGATGGCCGGCGCCGCGCTGACCGTGCAGGTCTCGACCAAGCTCAACCGCTCGCACGGGGTCTGTGGTCGCGAGGCGCTGATCCTGCCGACGCTCGCGCGACCGGAGCTCGACCTGCAGGCGTCCGGGCCGCAGATGGTCACCGTCGAGGACTCCATGAGCCTCGTGCACCCCTCCAGCGGTGCCCTGCCGCCGGCTTCCGAGCACCTGCGGTCCGAGGTGGCGATCCTCGCGGGCATCGCGCAGGCGACCCTCGGCGAGGACGGGCCGGCGATCGACTGGCGCGGCTTCGCCGACGACTACGACCTCGTCCGCGACGCCATCGCCGAGGTCGTGCCCGGCTTCGAGGACTTCAACCGTCGGTTGCGCACCGTCGGCAGCTTCCTGCTGCCCAATGCCGCCCGTGACGCCGCCGACGAACTCGACACGGCGACCGGGCGGGCCCAGTTCTCGGTCAACGAGCTCGAGGTGCTGCGGGTCCCCCCGGGCCGGTTGCTGCTGCAGACCATCCGCAGCCACGACCAGTACAACACGACCATCTACGGCCTCGACGACCGCTACCGCGGGATCAAGCAGGGGCGGCGGGTCGTGTTCGTCCACCCCGACGACCTCGCGTCGTTGGGACTCACCGACGGCGCAGTGGTCGACCTCGTCAGCGAGTGGACCGACGGCAGCGAACGGCGCGCCGAGGCGTTCCGTACGGTCGCGTTCCCGACCGCGCGGGGCTGTGCCGCGGCCTACTTCCCGGAGACCAACGTGCTGGTGCCGCTCGACTCGACCGCCCGGACGAGCAACACGCCCACCTCGAAGTCGGTGGTCGTGCGCCTCGAGCCGGTGGACGCGGCGGCTGCTCCGACGGCGTCGGGCGCGGGTACGTCGGCGGCGTCGGGCGCGGGTACGTCGGCGGCGTCGGGCGCGGGTACCCCGGGGGCGTCGGCGTGAGTGCGACCACGACGATCAAGGTCCGCTTCCACGAGCTCGACCCGAACGGGCACGTCAACCACGGCGTCTACGCCAATTACTTCGAGACGGCCCGCATCGAGCTGCTCGACGGACTCGGGTTCGGACCCTCGGTGCTCGCCGAGCGCGGCGTCCACCTGGTGGTCGTGGAGCTCCGGCTGAGATTCCGTCGTCCGGCACGTGCCGGGCAGACGCTCACGGTCGAGACAGGCGTGAAGGAGCTGCGGCGGGCCTCGTCGTGGTGGTACCAGCGCCTGGTCGACGAGGCCGGCGAGTTGATCGCCGAGGCCGAGGTCCGCTCGTCCGCCACCGACGCGTCCGGTCGCCCCATCCGCCCGCCCACGGACCTCGCCGAGAAGCTCGCGACCCTCCAGGTCTGAGCAGTGCAGGTGCGCTGCAGGGAGGACGTGCGGTCACGCCGACTCACGCCGCGGCGTCAATCGTTGGTTGACGACCGTCGCGGGGCGACGTAGCGTCGACGCATGCCGCCACCTCACGACGTCGACGACCACCCCGGCCCGTCGCCCTGGGGCGGTCCGGTCTCGCTCGAGGCGCTGCTCGACGGGATCGAGCGGGCGTCGTCGGACCCGCTCGCGCAGGTGACGAGCGCGGCGCTGGCCGCCCAGCACCTGCAGGCACTCGCCGACCGCCTGCTCGACCACGTCGTGCTGCGCGCACGGGACCACGGCGCGTCGTGGCGGGACATCGGCGACCGACTCGGCGTGAGCCGGCAGGCCGCCCAGCAGCGGTTCGCCCACGCGAACATCGACCCACCCCGGGACACGACCCTGGGCTTCGAGCAGTACACGCTGGAGGCCCGCAACGCGGTTCTGGCGGCGCACGAGTCCGCACTCGCCCACCACCACGACCGGGTGACGTCGAAGCATCTGTTGCTCGGCCTGCTCGACACCGGCGCCGCCGCCGCGCTCGCCGCCGTCGGCGGCGACCTCGCGCTCCTGCGCGACGTCGTCCGCGCGTCGCTGCCCGGCCCCGTCGACGCCGCGCCCGAGCTCGTCCCCTACGACGAGGACGCGACACGCGCCCTGGCCGCCGCGCTCGAGCGCGCCGGCACCCGACCGGTCGGCACCGACGCCGTGCTGCGCGAACTGCTCCGTGACGACGAGGTCCGCGGCCTGCTGGCCGACGCCGGCCTCGACGTCGTTCAGGACCCCGGGGCCAGCGACCGGTAGAGCTCCGCGGTCTGCCCGGCGATCGCGGTCCAGCTGAAGTGCTCCTCCACCCGGCGGCGACCGGCCGCACCCATCCGCGTGGCGAGCTCCGGGTCGGCCAGGCAGCGCGCGACCGGCGCCGCCAGCGCGTCGGCGAACGCGGACGGGTCGGTCGGCGAGCCGATCGCGTCGTCGCCCGGCGCGAAGTCCACCAGCCAGCCGGTCTCGTCGCGCACCACGATCTCCGGGATCCCACCCACCGCGGAGGCGACCACCGGCAGTCCACACGCCATCGCCTCGAGGTTGACGATCCCGAACGGCTCGTAGATCGAGGGGCACACGAACACCGCCGCGCCGCTGAGCACCTCGAGCAGCTCGTCACGTGGCAGCATCTGCTCGATCCACACCACGTCGACCGGTGCGTCGGCCAATGCCGCGACCCGGGTGCGGAACTCCTCGGCGATCTGGGGCGTGTCCGGTGCGCCGGCGCACAACACCATCTGGCTACCGGCCGGGAGCCGCTCGGCGACGTCGAGCAGGTGGGTGACGCCCTTCTGCCGGGTGATGCGGCCCACGAACACCGCGTACGGCCGGTCCGGGTCGATGCCCTGCGCGAGCAGCGTCCCGGTGCCCGTCACCCGCCGCCAGCGCTGCGGGTCGACGCCGTTGTGGATCACCACGACCCGGTCCGGATCGACGTCGGGGTAGCAGGCCACCACGTCGTCGCGCATCCCGTGCGAGACGGCGATCACCGCGTCGGCGCCCTCCAGCGCGGTCCGTTCGCAGAAGCTCGACAGCGCGTACCCGCCGCCGAGCTGCTCGCGCTTCCACGGCCGCAGCGGTTCGAGCGAGTGAGTCGTCGCCACGTGCGGGATCCCGTACACGAGCTTGGCCAAATGCCCGGCGAGATTGGCGTACCACGTGTGGCTGTGGACCACCTCGACCCCGGCGACGCCGGCGGTCATCGCGAGGTCGGCCGACACGGTGCGCAGCGCGGCGAGCTCGGGCGCGTCGCCGGCCAGCGCGTCCCACTCCCGGTAGGTGCCGGCGACCAGCGGGTCCTCGCGCGGTGCGCCGAACGCGTGCACCTCGAGGTCGACCAGGCCGTCGAGCGCCCGTGCCAGCTCGGCCACGTGCACGCCCGCCCCGCCGTAGATCTCCGGCGGGTACTCCTTGGTCAGCAGACCGACACGGGGGGCGGGGCTCACGGCGACTCCTCGGGCGGCGGGATGACGTCACCCTTGCCGATCACGACGATCCCGCCGTCGGAGACGTGGAAGCGTTCGCGGTCGGCCTGTGGGTCCACCCCGATGCGGGAGCCCGGCGGCACCACGACGTTCTTGTCGAGGATGGCGTTGCGCACCACGGCGCCGCGGCCGACGTCGACCCCGTGCAGCACGACCGAGCGCTCGACCAGCGCGCCGGTGTGCACGCGGACGCCGGGGGAGAGCACCGAGGCCCGCACCGTTCCGCCGGAGACGACCACCCCCGAGCACACCATCGAGTCGGTCGCCGCGCCGCGACGGTCCTCGTCGTCGAACACGAACTTGGCCGGCGGCAGCGGGTCGTGCCAGGTGAAGATCGGCCAGTCGAGGTTGTAGAGGTTGAAGATCGGGTGGACGCTGATGAGGTCCATGTGTGCCGAGTGGTAGGCGTCGATCGTCCCGACGTCACGCCAGTAGCCCCGGTCGCGCTGGGTCGAGCCCGGGACGTCGTTGTCGTGGACGAAGTCGTGGACGGCGGCCTGTCCGCGTTCGACCATGGTGGTGATGATGTCACCACCCATGTCGTGCGTGGAGCCCTCGTCGGCCGCATCGACGTGCAGGGCGTCGATGAGTGCCGCGGTCGTGAACACGTAGTTGCCCATCGAGGCGAACACGCTGTGCGGGTCGTCGGGCAGGCCCTTGGCGTTCGTCGGCTTCTCGTGGAAGGCGACGATGCGGCCGTCCTCCCCCGGTTCGATGACGCCGAACGCATGCGCCTGCTCGACCGGCACGCGCAGGGCGGCGACCGTGGCCTCCGCGCCCGAGTCGATGTGGCGCTGCACCATCTCGGCGGCGTCCATGCGGTAGAGGTTGTCGGCCCCGAACACGCAGATGTAGTCGGGCGCCTCGTCGCGGATGATGTTGAGGTTCTGGTAGATGGCGTCCGCCGAGCCCTGGAACCAGCTCTTGCCGGTGCGCATCTGCGCCGGCACCGGCGTGACGTAGTTGCCCAGCAGCGGCGACATCCGCCACGTCTTGGCCAGGTGGGTGTCCAGCGAGTGGCTCTTGTACTGCGTGAGCACGACGATCCGGCGATAGCCGGAGTTGACGAGGTTCGAGAGGGCGAAGTCGACCAGTCGGTAGTTGCCGCCGAAGGGCACGGCCGGCTTGGCGCGGTCACGGGTCAGCGGGTACAGCCGCTTGCCCTCCCCGCCGGCCAGGACCACGCCCAGCACCTTCGGTCCTCGGGCCGCCATCACGATCGCTCCCACGTCGATGCGTGGCGAGACTAGGGGCGCGCAGTAGCGTCCGCGCCATCGAGGAGGTGACAGCATGGGCAGTCCGGTGGCGGAGACGCTGTTCGTCGTCCCCGATCCGACGCGCGCGGCGGTGTGGACCGGGACGGGGATCACCACCGACGCGGTCGCGGTCGCCGGCGGGCGGATCGTGGCGCTCGGGAACGAGGCGAGGCAGCGGCGTGGCTCGCGCACGGAGGTCGTCGAGCTGCACGACGCGACCCTGCTGCCAGGGTTCCGCGACGGCCACCTGCATCCGCTCAACGGTGGCGCCGAGACGCTCGACTGCGACCTGGTCGACAGCGTCGACGTCGACGAGGTGGTGCGTCGGCTCGCCGCCTTCGTGGCCGCCCACCCCGACCGCGAGGCGACACCGTGGGTGCTCGGCTGGGGCTATCCGCCCGAGATCCTGCCGGGCGGCGTCGGACGGGTCGAGGTGCTCGACGCGGTGGTGGGGGACCGGCCCGCGGCGTTGTGGTCCTCGGACCACCACATGGTGTGGGTCAACCGCCGGGCCCTGGAGGTCGCCGGCATCACGGCCGCGACCCCCGATCCGCCGCGCGGCACGATCGTGCGTGACCGCGACGGTCACCCGGTCGGGACCCTGCTCGAGGCGGCCGAGCACCTGCTCGACGCCCACGTCCCGCTCCGCGGCGTGGACAAGGAGGCCCGCGGTCTGGAGGTCGGCCTGCAGCGCATGGCCTCGGCGGGCCTGGTGTTCGGCCAGGACGCCTGGTGCGTGCCGGCGATGTACGCGGCCTTCCGCCAGGTCGCCGGCGCCGGCCGGCTGACCGCCGACCTCGACCTGGCCTGCAAGGTCGAGGCGGACGGTTGGTCGGCCCAGGTGGCGGTGTTCGCCGACCTGCGCCGCGAGGCCGGACGCGACCAGGCCCGCCGGCGTCGCGACGGCGTGCCGGGCGGGCGCCTGACGGCGACGACGGTGAAGTTCTTCGTCGACGGGGTCATCGAGGGCGGGACCGCGGCGCTGCTCGACCCCTACCTGCCGCTGCCCGGGACGGCAGGCCACGGCGGTGGGCAGGGCTGTGGGGCCGGACACGACCACGGCATCGCCAACTGGGACCTGGCCGAGCTCGCCGACGCGGCCACCGCCATGGACGCCGCCGGGTTCCAGCTCCACCTGCATGCCATCGGTGACGCCGGCATCCGCCTGGCCCTCGACGCGATCGAGCAGGTGGCGCGCCGCAACGGCCCACGCGACCGGCGACCGGTGATCGCCCACACCCACCTGGTCCATCCCGACGATCTTCCGCGCTTCCGCGCCCTCGGTGCCGTCGCCAACTTCGAGCCCCTGTGGGCACAGGACAACGAGATCATGCGGGAACTGACCGTCCCACGTCTCGGCGCCGAGCGCAGCCGGTGGCAGTACCCGATCGGGTCGCTGATCCGCGACGGTGCGGCGGTCTCCTTCGGCAGCGACTGGCCCGTGTCGTCGCACGAGCCGCTCGACGGCATCGCCGTCGCCGTGACCCGCCGGGCGCCCGGCCGTCCCGACGTGCCGGCGTTCCTGCCCGACCAGCGGATCGACCTCGACGCCGCGCTTCGCGCCTACACCCTCGGCACGGCCCATCAGGCCGGCGACGAAGCGCAGGCAGGCACCATCGCGGTCGGGCGACGGGCCGACCTCGCCCTCACCTCGCAGGACGTCCTGCGTGTCCCGGCGCGCGAGCTCGGTGACGTCGAGGTGGCCGGTACCTGGCTCGCCGGCCGACGGGTGCACCGCTCGTCGGATTGAGCGGCACGGAAACCTCTTGCCAAAGCGGAAAGTAGTTGCTCTACTGGCGTCACCGACGACGGCAGGAGTTGCCCATGAACGCGTCCCGACCCCACCCCACCCCCGACGAGGCGCGTGAGCGCCTCGACGTCAGTAGCCGCGGAACGTTGCGCAACCGGCGCGACCGTCGCATCCACGCCACCGGCACCGCCGTCATCGGCGTGGTGATCGCGTCGACGCTCGCGACACAGAACGTGGTGGGCCCGCGCGGCGACATCGTGCGCAACGTGGCCCTGCTCGTGCTGGTCCTCGGCGCCATCGTGTGGATGGAGCGTGCCGCCACGACGGTGCCGCGACGCGTTCGTCTGCTCTCGCGCGTCGGCGTCGGCCTCTCCTTCGTCCTCGGCCTCACGGTGGCGCTGCCGTGGCTGAACCTGCGCGCCCAGACGGAGCCGAACACCTGGGCGATGGCCCTCGGCGCCGCCGCCGTCATCGCCGTCCCGGCCCTGGTCTCGGCCGTCGCGATCGCGACGGGGCGACGATGAGTGCGGCCGCCGGCCGCCACGCCCGCCACGAGCTCGACGATGTGATCCATGCCCCGGTCCGCTTCAGCATCGTGGCCGCTCTCGCGGATGTGGACGAGGCCGAGTTCGCCGCCGTCCGCGATGCTGTCGAGGTGTCCGACTCGGTGTTGTCGAAGCAGGCCGCCCGCCTCGAGGAGGCCGGGTACGTGAAGCTGCGCAAGGGCTATGTCGGCAAGCGGCCACGCACCTGGTTGTCGCTGACCCGTGACGGCCGGGACGCCTACGGCCGGCACCTCGGCGCACTGCGGGCGATCGCCGAGGGCTCGGGTGCCGCGGACGCGTGATCCCGGCCGACGAGCCCGGTCCGGTTCGGAAATGCGCTGCGGCACTCCCTAGGCTCGGGCGCGCTGGAGCGGTGTTGTCGAGGAAGGCGTTGCCATGGCGGACCAGATCGTCGAGAAGATCAACAAGGTCGGGATCGTCGGCTGCGGGACCATGGGTTCGGGCATCGCCGAGATCGTGGCCCGCAACGGTTTCGAGGTCGCCTTCCTCGACATCGACGGTGCCGCGGTCGACCGCGGGTTCGAACGCATCCGCGCCTCGCTGGACCGTCAGGTCGGACGCGGCCGGCTCGAGGAGTCGGCCCGCGACGAGACCCTCGCGCGCATCCACGGCGACACCGAGTGGGACTCGCTGGGCAACTGCGACCTCGTGATCGAGGCGGTCCCGGAGGTCCTGACGATCAAGCAGGAGACCTTCTCCCGCATCGATGCCGTCGCCCGTCCCGACGCGATCATCGCCACCAACACCTCGTCGCTGCCGGTGATGGACATCGCCGTGCACACCCGCCGTCCCAACCGGGTGCTGGGCTTCCACTTCTTCAACCCGGCGCCGGTCATGAAGCTGATCGAGCTGGTGCGCACGGTGGTCACCGACGAGGCCGTGGTGGAGGTCGCCAGCCAATTCGCCGAGACCATCGGCAAGTCGCCGGTCGTCGTCGGCGACCGCCGCGGCTTCATCGCCAACTCACTGCTGTTCCCCTACCTCAACCAGGCCGTGTGGATGGTCGAGGGCGGCTACGCCACCAAGGAGGACGTCGACGCCGCGATGCGCTTCGGCGCCGGTCTGCCGATGGGGCCGATCGCGCTGACCGACCTGGTGGGGGTCGACACGTTCGTCGGCATCATGGAGGCGATCCACTCGCAGTTCGACGACACCCGTTTCGCGCCGCGGCCGATCCTCGCGCAGCTCGCCGCCGCCGGCTTCACCGGCCGCAAGGCCGGTCGGGGCTTCTACAGCTACGAGGAGGCCGGCAGCTCGCGGGTCGTTCCCGACGCCGACGTCCGTGACGCCGCCGTCCCCGCGGCCATCGAGGGGTGGCAGACCGTCGGTGTCGTGGGGACCGGCACGATGGCGGCCGGCATCGTCGAGGTCTGTGCCAAGGCCGGCTTCGACGTGGTCGTGCGGGGACGCAGCCGGGAGAAGGCCGAGGCGGTGGCCGCCGCGGTGGCCAAGTCCATGCAGAAGATGGTCGACAAGCAGCGCCTGTCCGAGGAGGACATGGTCACGGCCCTGCAGCGCATCCGCCCCACCTCCGAGCTCATCGACCTCGCCGACGCCGACCTCGTCATCGAGGCGGTGGCGGAGGACCTCGCGGTCAAGAAGGAGCTGTTCGCCGAGTTGGCGCAGGTGCTCAAGCCCGACACCGTGTTGTCGACGACCACCTCGTCGCTGCCGGTGATCGACTGCGCGATGTCGACCGACCGTCCCGACCGCGTCGTCGGCCTGCACTTCTTCAACCCGGCCGCGATCATGAAGCTGGTCGAGATCGTCACCACCGTCCGCACCGAGGCGACCGTCGTGGAGCAGGCGCGCGCGTTCGTCGACCGCATCGGCAAGGTCGGTGTGCTGTGCGGTGACCGGGCCGGCTTCATCGTCAACACCCTGTTGTTCCCGTACCTCAACGACGCGGTGAAGATGCTCGAGTCGCACTACGCGACCGCGGAGGAGATCGACACCGCCATGAAGCTCGGTGCGGCCTACCCGATGGGGCCGTTCGAGCTCATGGACGTCGTCGGACTCGACGTCACGCTGGCGATCATCGAACGGTTGCGTGCCGAGTACCGCCAGCCGTCCTACGACCCCGCGCCACTGCTGCGGCACATGGTCGACGCCGGATTCCTCGGCCGCAAGGTCGGACGCGGCTTCTACGTCTACGACTGATCGCCGGTACCCCGGTCTCCGCACGCGTCCACGCAGGCAGAGCGAGCGTCGGGCGGCGGCCCGGCCGTCGTCCGCGCGCCCGCCCCGGAGGTTGGAGATGGGTCTTCCCCCCCGTCCCGACCCGTTCCTGCCGGTGCTGGCGGGGTACGAGGTCCAGCGCGTGCCGGCGTTCCGCGCCACGAAGGACTACGTCTGTCCGGACTGCGGGAACACGATCCGGCGCGGTGAGGGGCACGTGGTCGCCTGGCCGGAGGGGCTGGTCGTCGACCGCCGCCACTGGCACCTGCACTGCTGGCGGCTGGCGTCCAATCGCGGGTACGCCTGAGCGGCGACCTCCCGTGTCGTGGGGCGCCGCGGCCCCCGAGGCCCGGTGACGCCGGTAGCCTCCCCGCCTCCCGTTGGCGAGGCATGTGGTGAGCAAGCGGCAACACTCCAAGCAGTTGGACAAGGCCCGGGCCAAGCGGCGCGCCGACGCCCTGGCACGCCGCGAGCGGCGCACGCGCATCACCGTGGTCGTCGTCGTGGCCCTGCTGGTGGTCTCCCTGGTCGGCGTCGGACTGGTGCTCGGCGGTGACGAGCCGACCCCCCAGGTCGACGACGTCGAGACGCCCGTCGGCGAGGAGCCGGAGACGGCGGCCCCGGCCGTGGAGCCCTGCCCACCGGCCGACGACGCCCCCGAGGTCGACGCGACCATCTACGACGAGCCGCCGCTGGCCGACCTCGACGCGGACGTCGACCTCGCCGCCACGATGGCGACGACCTGTGGCGACGTCGTGCTCGACCTCGACGTCGACCGCGCCCCGAACGCGGTCGCGAACCTGGTCGGACTGGCCGAGGACGGCTACTACGACGGTGTCCTGTTCCACCGCGTGATCGACGGCTTCGTGATCCAGGCCGGTGACCCGGCCGGCACCGGCTGCGGGCAGGAGGACTGCACCCCGACCGGCTTCGACCCGGACGCGCCGACCTACCCCGGCTACACGATCGAGGACGAGACCTCGGCGGCGGACGACTTCCCCGAGGCCCCGACCGGCGGGGTCGAGTACCCGCGCGGCACCGTCGCGATGGCACGTACCGACGCCCCCGACTCGACCGGCTCGCAGTTCTTCGTGGTCCAGGGCGACCCGATCGTCCTGCCCGATGCCAGCTACATCGTGGTCGGCACCGTGACCGAGGGCATGGACGTCGTCGACCGGATCGCCGGCCAGCCCACCGAGCCCGGCGACCGGCCGGTCCAGGAGGTCCGGATCACGTCGTTCACCGTCGAGCGGGGCTGATGCCGTCGGCACGGCGCGGACCGGCCAGTAGGCTCGGTGCCCCGCGTGCCCGTGCGCACGCACGACCGACCGCGCAGTCCGTACTCACAGGAGGCCCCGTGGCCAAGCAGTGGAGCTCCCCGCCCGAGATGACGATCGACCCGTCGACGTCGTACACGGCGACCATCAGGACCAGCCGGGGTGACATCACCGCCAAGCTGTACGCCGAGGACGCCCCGGCGACCGTCAACAACTTCGTCTTCCTCGCCCGCGAGGGCTTCTACGACGGCGTGATCTTCCACCGCGTCATCGAGGGCTTCGTCATCCAGGGTGGGGACCCGACCGGGACCGGCACCGGCGGACCGGGCTACAAGTTCGCCGACGAGCTCGACTCGGCCCGCAAGCACGGCTACCGGATGGGCACGCTCGCGATGGCGAACGCCGGTCCCGACACCAACGGCTCGCAGTTCTTCGTCTGCCACCAGGACGTCGGCCTGCCGCCGTCGTACACGGTGTTCGGCAAGGCGGTCGACGGTCTCGACGTGGTCGACGCCATCGCGACCACGCAGACCGACGCCCGGGACAAGCCGGTCGAGGACGTGGTGATCAGCACCATCGAGATCACCGAGGGCTGACCCTCCGCAGACGACGACGGCGCCCGGCAGCGATCGCTCCGGGCGCCGTCGCGTGCGCAGCGCGGTCGCGTGCAACCATGCGGGCGGCTCGTGCGTCACGCTCTGTGTGTGGCGGGCTCGCCACGGTGAGGAACTGGTACGCCCGGGACGTCCGGGAGAAGTGACACGTACGTGGGGCGACGCAGGTGGCTGGCAGGCGTGCTGCTGGCCGGGGCCACGCTCGTGGCGACGGGGTGTGCGCAGGTGGCGGTGTCCACCGCGACCGCGCAGCGGGCCGAGGTGGCGACCGAGGTCCGCATCGACGACGACCGGCTGGTGCTGCGCTCGCCCGACGGCGAGGAGCGCGTCGTCGCCGAGTCACCCGAACCCCTGGTGCACGCGGCCGTCCGACCCGGGACGCGTGCGCGGCAGACGGTGCTGGCGGTGACCCGGGCGCAGGACGCCGAACGGCCCCGCTACGAGTTGCGCTACGTCGTCGTCGACGGGGACGAGACCACGGACCTGTACTGGTTCCCGTGGCGGCTGCAGGTCACCGAGGAGCTCACCGAGGTCGTCGACGTGGTGCCGACACCGGTGTGGGCACCCGACGGTGACACGGTGGCCTGGCTCGAGTGGGGTCCGGACGGGACGGTGCTGCGCACGGTCGGTTGGCACGACGAGGAGGTCACGTCCAACCCCTCCGACGACGCGGCGGCCTACGCGCTCGCCGAGGTCCCCGCGGGTGCCCAGCTCGAGGCCTGGGAACTCGACGCCGACCGCACGCCGGTGCTGACCGCCAGCGACGGCACCTCGCGGTGGCGCATCCGGCTCGACCTCGGCGCCACGGCGCGTGCCGAGGCGACCGTCTGACTCAGGCTGCCGCCTGCAGCGTCTCGCCGAGGTCGCGCAACGTCGTCGTGTCGCCCTCGCGCAGCCGTGCCAGGGCCGACTGCTCGAGCTGGCGGACCCGCTCGCGCGAGAGGTGGACCAGTTCGCCGATCTCGCGCAGCTGCCGCGGCTCGCCGTCGCGCAGGCCGTAGCGCAGCTCCAGGATGCAGCGTTCGCGTTCGGGCAGCGTCGCCAACGCCTCGACCAGCCGGGCCCGGAGGTCGGCGACCTCCGTGTCGACCTGCGGGTCGACCGCGCCGGGGTCCGCCAGCAGGCTGCCCAGCGTCGTGTCGCCGTCCTCGCCGACCGGCAGGTCCAGCGAGGTGACCGGCCGCAGCGCGGTGCGGACGTCGCGGACCCGTTCGACGGGCAGGTCGAGCTCGGCGGCGACCTCCTCGTCCTCCGGCTCGCGCAGCAGCCGGTCCCGCAGCGTCTGCTCGGCCTTGCGCACCCGGCCGGCCTGCTCCCACACCCGCGAGGGCGCGCGGATGGTGCGACCGCGACTGGCCAGGCCCCGCTGGATCGCCTGACGGATCCACCACACCGCGTAGGTGGAGAACTTGTAGCCCTTGGTGGGGTCGAACTTCTGCACCGCCCGGATCAGGCCGAGATTGCCCTCCTGGATGGCCTCGAGCAACGGGAGGTCGGCGCCGGCGTACTTCTTGGCGGTGGGAACCACCAGGCGCAGGTTCGACTCGACCAGGCGGTCGAAGGCGCGTTCGCCCTCGGCCACCACCCGACGCAGCCGCCGCCGACGACCCGGGTCGTCGGTGCCGGCCAGCAGCCCGCGGGCGGCCTCCCCGGCCTGGAAGCGCTTGGCCAGGTCGGCCTCGTCGACCGGATCGAGCAGCTCGTGGCGGCCGGCACGTTCGAGGTAGGCACCCAGCGGGTCACGCAGCGTGACGCCGGACAGATCGTGCGGCCCGCCCGCGTGCGAGGCTGCGGCGTCGACCTCGGCGTCCGGGCGCGGGTCCCTCCCGACGTCGCCGTCCGGCGTGGGCTGCTCGCCCTCGACGTCCTCGACGATGGCGATCCCGAGGTCGAGCAGCTCCTCGACGAGGTCGTCGACGGCCCCGGCGGCATGCACGTCGGGGTCCTGGATCGCGAGCAGTTCCGAGCGTCGCAGGTGACCGTGTTCGGCCGCCCGGTCGAGCAGCTCGGCCCGGGTCGCGTCCGAGACGCCCTCGAACAGGTCGGTTCGCATGCCTCTCCGCCTCTCGCGAACCCCCAGCATGGGGGGTGGGCAGCGCGACGCCACCCGACGTCGCCCCCGTTCGGCCCCCGGACGTCGCGCGCGTCACGCCGGGTAGGTGACCACTATCCGGACCGGGTTGCCCTCCCGGGTCTCGAGGCGGCGCAGTGCGTCGGGGAAGGCCTCGATCGGCAGCCGGTCGGTGACCGAGCGGGACAGGTCGAGCCGGCCGTCCTCGACCAGGTCGTACAGCTCCCCGAGGTCCTGCTGGGTGTAGCCGAACGAGCCGACGAGCTCGGTCTCCTGCGCCACGAACAGCGCGACCGGCACGGTCCGGATCGCCTCGGGACCCAGTCCGACGATCGTCGCGCGACCGCCGGGCCGCAGCGCCTTGACGGCCTGGTCGACCGTGTCCCGGTGGCCGACGAACTCGAAGCTGCGGTCCACCCCGCCCTCGGTCAGCTCCCGGATGCGTCGTGCCACGCCGTCCTGGCGGGCGTCGACCACCTCGTCCGCGCCCCACGCGAGCGCCCGTTCGAGGTTGGCCTCGGCGACGTCGACGCCGACCACGGTCGCGCCGGCCAGCTTGGCGAGCAGCACCGCGTGCATCCCGAGCCCACCCAGCCCGATCACGGCGACGGTCATCTCCGGGCCGACACCGCCGCGCTTGAGCGCGTGGTACGGCGTCGCGACGGCGTCGGTCACGATGGCGGCCTGGTCGAAGGGCAGGTCGGCCGGCAGCGGGACGAGGAAGCGGGCGTCGGCCACGGCGTACTCGGCCTGCACCCCGTCGACGTCGACGCCGGCGACCCGGGTGGTCACGCACAGGTTCTCGCGACCGGCCCGGCAGTACTCGCAGCGACCACAGGGGCGGGACATCACCCAGGCCACGCGGTCGCCGACCTGCCAGTCGCCAACCCCGTCCCCGACCGCGGCGATCACTCCGGCCGGCTCGTGGCCGAGGATCTGCGGCAGTCGCGGACCGTGCGGGGTGACACCGGCCACGACGTGCAGGTCGCTGGCGCAGATCCCACAGGCGCGTACCTGCACCAGCACCTCGCCGTCGGCGGGTGCGGGGACCGGCACCTCGTCGATGCGGACGTCCTCGGGGCCCTCGGGGGACCGGGGGCGGTGCAGGCGCGCGGCGCGCATCGTGTCGGGCAGGCTCATGCGGGCGTCTCCGGGCGACGGGGCGGCCCGCACGCTAGAGGACGCGACCACCGTCGCGTCAGTCGCGCGGTGCCGCCGGCGGTGGGGGTGGGGGTGGCGGACCGTTGTCGCCGACGTCGTCACCCGGCCACGGAGGCAGGTCGTCGAGGTTGACCCGCTGCGGGCGCACGCCGCGGTCGTAGTCCTTCATCCGGCGCGGGTAGCCGACCTTGGCCGCGTCGTAGAGCGGGATGTTGACGCGCCCACAGAACTCGGTCGCCTGTCCGCGGTCACGTACCGGCCGGCGCAGGTACTCGCCGTCGTCGGCGATGAGCAGCAGGGTGGTCGAGTAGATGGCCGTCTTGGGCTCCAGGTACGCCTCGACCCCGGCCCGGCTCTCGACGAAGCCCTCCAGTTCGCGCAGCGTCGCGCGGCTGGCCTTGTCCGTGCTCGGACTCGGGGCCGAACGCTTGGACTCGCCCTTGAACCAGGCGCGCAGGCGGTCGGAGAAGCCCATCGGGCACCTCGTCGGGATCGTCAGGGGAGCGGGGCGGCAACGCTGCCGAGGCTACCGGCGGCGCGCCGGGTCGTCGGGCGGTGCCGGGCGGTACGCGGGTCAGTGCGCGTCGTCCTCGACCAGTTCGACCAGCACCCCGCCGGTGCCCTTGGGATGCACGAAGGCGACCGTGTGCCCGCCGCCGCCCGGACGCGGCTCCTCGTCGATCAGCCGGACGTCCTGGTCGCGCAGATGGTCGAGCGCGTCACCGACCGACGCGACCCCGAACCCGAGGTGGTGCAGACCCGGCCCGTTCTTCGCGAGGTACTTCGCGATCGGCGAGTCGTCGCGGGTGGGTTGGAGCAGCTGCAACCAGACCCCGCCGACGTCGAGCATCGCCTCCTCGACCCCGTCGGAGTCGACGCGCTCGCGGTACTCGGGGACCAGGCCGAAGGCGCGCTCGTAGAAGGCGAGCGCCTCGTCGAGGTCGGGGACGGCGATCGCGATCTGGTCGACTCGGGTGACCTGCATGGGGGCTCCTGCACGGCTCGAGAACCCGGACGTCGACGCCCGGAGGAGCATCGTGCCCGCTCGCGGCGGCACGACGCCAACCGAATCGGCGCGACGCCCGGAGGTTCGCACCGTTGCCCCGTGTCGTGCTCGCCGGGCGTCGGTGCGCGCGGCACCTTTGCCGTCATGACGACGACCACCGCCACCGCCCTGTCGACCCCGCCGGCCGCCGCGCCGTGCCCGGTCGCCGAGGTCATGCGTCGGGTGCACGCCCAGCTGCGTGCCGGGACGGCACCCTCGTTCGAGTCGTTGCTCGCGTTCGGCGAGCCGCGGGCGCGCGCCACCGTCTGAGCATCGCCGCACCGCGCACCGCGGGCGGTTTCCGCGGCCTGCCGGACGGGCCTACCATGCGGGTCGGGCCCGTGCCGCGGTCGGCGGCCGGGCGACCACGCGCATCAGGGAGGCCGCTGTGAACGAGGTCGTCGTCGTCGGGTACGCACGGACCCCGGTGGGCAAATTCGGTGGCGGGCTGTCGTCGCTGTCGGCCATGCAGCTGGGCGGCCGGGCCGTCGCCGGCGCGCTCGCCGCCGGCGCCGTGGACGCCGACCAGGTCGGCTACGTCGTGATGGGCCACGTGCTGCAGGCCGGACAGGGCCAGATCACCTCGCGGCAGGCCGCCGTCGAGGGCGGCGTCGGCATGAACATCGCCGCGGAGACGATCAACAAGGTCTGCCTGTCGGGCATGACCGCGATCGCCCGCGCCCGCGACCTGATCCGCGTCGGCGACTTCGACCTCGTCGTCGCCGGCGGCATGGAGTCGATGTCGCAGGCGCCCTACGTGCTCGACAAGGCCCGCTTCGGGCTGCGGATGGGCGACGCGACGCTGACCGACGTGATGATGCACGACGGGTTGACCTGCGCGTTCGACGGCTGCGCGATGGGCCTGGCGACCGACAACCACCAGACCGACAAGAATCTCGGCATCTCGCGTGAGCAGCAGGACGCGTGGTCGGCCCGCTCGCACGAGCGTGCCGCCCGGGCCTGGAAGGACGGGCTGTTCGACGACGAGGTCGTGTCCGTCGAGGTGCCCCAGCGCAAGGGCGACCCGGTCACCGTGGCCCAGGACGAGGGCATCCGTGAGGGCACCACCGCCGAGTCGCTCGCCGGGCTGCGGGCCGCGTTCACCAAGGACGGCACCATCACCGCCGGCAACGCCTCGCAGATCTCCGACGGCGCCGCCGCCCTGGTGCTTGCCAGCCGCGCCAGGGCCGATGCGCTCGGGCTGCCGGTGCTCGCCACCATCCGTTCGTGGGGCACCGTCGCCGGGCCCGACACCTCCCTGCACCACCAGCCCTCGGCGGCGATCCGCGACGCCGCCCGCCGCATCGACGTCGACCCGGCCGCCTTCGACCGCTACGAGATCAACGAGGCCTTCGCCAGCGTCGCGATCGCCTCGACCCGCGACCTCGGCCTCCACGAGGACACGGTCAACGTCAACGGGGGCGGGATCGCGCTCGGCCATCCGATCGGCGCGTCCGGTGCCCGCATCGTCGTCTCGCTGATCACCGCGCTGCGCCAGCGCGGTGGCGGCACCGGTGCGGCCGCCCTGTGCGGCGGCGGTGGCCAGGGCGACGCGCTGCTGCTGTCGGTCGACTGAGTCCCCGGTGGCCGCACCGCGCGTCGACCTCAACAGCGACCTCGGCGAGTCCTTCGGGGCCTGGGTGCTGGGCGACGACGCCGCGGTGCTGGCCTCGGTGACCAGCGCCAACGTCGCGTGCGGCTTCCACGCCGGGGACCCGAGCACGCTGCGTCGGACGTGCGCCGACGCGGTCTCGGCCGGGGTGGTGATCGGCGCCCAGGTCGGCTATCCGGACCTGGTCGGCTTCGGCCGTCGCTTCCTCGACATGCGTCCCGACGAGCTGACCGACGCGGTGCTCTACCAGCTCGGCGCGCTGGAGGCATTCGCCCGGGTCGCCGGCGACCGGGTCCGCTACGTCAAGCCGCACGGGGCGCTCTACCACGCGGTCGTCGACCACGAGGAGCAGGCGCAGGCGGTCGTCCGCGCCGTCGCCGCCTACGACCGCGACCTGCCCGTGCTCGGCCTGCCCGGTTCGGCGCTGCTGCGCCATGCCGAACAGGCCGGGCTGCGTCCGGTCGCCGAGGGCTTCGCCGACCGGGCCTACACGTCCGACGGCCGACTCGTGCCGCGTGGCGCGGCCGGCGCGGTGGTCGAGGACCCCGACGAGGTCGCCCGGCGTGCCGTCGCGATGGTCGTGGACGGCGAGGTGACCACCGTCGACGGCGGCCGTGTCGAGCTGGAGGTCGCCTCGTTGTGCGTGCACGGCGACACCCCCGGCGCCGTCGAGCTGGCCGCCCGTGTCCACGCGGCGCTGCGCGACGCCGGCGTCGCGATCGAGCCGTTCGTCGCATGAGGCTGCTGCCGTACGGCGACCGGGGGGTGCTGGTCGAGCTCGCCGACCTCGACGCCGTGCTGGGACTGCACGCCGCCCTCGCCGCCGACCCGCCCGCCGGGGTGGTCGACCTCGTCCCGGCCGCCCGGACCCTGCTGGTCCGCCTCGACCCGGCGGTCGCGAGCGTCGCCGCGGTCGCCGCCGCGGTGCGGGCCGTCCGGCCCGTGCCGGACGTCGACCGCGACGGCGGGCAGGTCGAGGTGCCCGTCACCTACGACGGCGAGGACCTCGACGAGGTCGCCCGGCGCACCGGCCTGGACGTCGACGGGGTGGTCGCGGCCCACACCGGCCAGACGTGGACGGTCGCCTTCGCCGGGTTCGCGCCCGGCTTCGCCTACCTGGTCGGCGAGGACGACCGGTTGCGGGTCCCGCGACGCGACGATCCCCGCACGCGCGTACCGGCCGGGGCGGTCGGCCTGGCGGACGCCTTCAGCGGCGTCTACCCGCGCGTCTCGCCGGGTGGGTGGCAGCTGATCGGCCGCACCGAGACGTCGATGTGGGACCCCGACCGGGCCCCGCCGGCGCTGCTGACCCCCGGCATGCGGGTCCGTTTCGTGGTGGCGTCGTGAGCGGCGGCCTCGAGGTCCTGGCGAGTGGACCGTTGGCGACGGTGCAGGACCTCGGCCGGCCCGGCCACGGCGGCTGGGGTGTCCCGGGCGGCGGGGCGGCCGACCGGGCGGCCCTGCGGCTCGCGAACCGCCTGGTCGGCAACCCCGAGGGGGCCGCCGGCCTGGAGGTGACGCTCGGCGGCCTGCAGGTCCGGGCGGCCGGCAGCCTCGTGGTCGCGGTCACCGGGGCGCGGGCCCCCGCGACCGTCGACGGCGCGCCGGTCGACCATCGGGCCGCGGTGCGGCTGCCGGCCGGCGCCACGTTGGCGCTCGGCACGCCCCCGACCGGCCTGCGGAGCTACCTGGGCGTCCGCGGCGGGCTCGACGTGCCGGCGGTGCTGGGCTCGCGCGCCACCGACGTGCTGTCCGGGCTGGGACCGGCCGTGCTCGCCGCAGGGGACCGGCTGCCGGTCGGTGCGGCGGACGGGGCGGTCCCGCCGGTCGACGTGGCACCGCGCCGGGACCCGCACGGCGGGGAGGTGACGTTGCGGCTGCGGCTCGGGCCGCGCGCCGACTGGTTTCCCGCCGACGCCCGTTCGGCGTTGACGGCGACCGCGTGGACGGTCACGCCGGACAGCAACCGGGTCGGGCTGCGCCTGGACGGACCGCCGCTGGAACGTGCGCACGACGACGAACTGCCGACCGAGGGGCTGATGGCCGGCGCGGTGCAGGTCCCCCCGTCGGGACGGCCGACGCTGTTCCTCGCCGACCACCCGGTCACCGGGGGCTATCCGGTCATCGGCGTCGTGCTCGACGGCGACCTCGATGTGGCCGGGCAGCTGCGCCCCGGCCAGAGGGTGCGCTTCCGCGCCGTCGCGAACCGCGACCTGAGCACTGCCGGAGGCGTCGGCACCTAGGCACCCCTCTCCCTACGGTTGCTGCCACGCCGGCCGACCACCTCATCGGCAGCGATGTCGGGGTGGCGGGAACCGTCGAACGGCTCTTCACTGGACGGCGGGATGCGGCACGGCAGGGAGCGGGTGGATGGGTGAGCTGGTGCGTGGGTCGTTGGCGGACGTGGTCGCGCTCGACCTGATCACGCCGGCCATCCCGGTGTTCGTCGCGCTGATGGTGCTCGAGATGTACGTCCTGCACCGCGAGCAGCAGCTCGAGGACCTCGAGGAGCGCGCCGAGCAGGGGCGGCTCGTGGCCGGCTACGAGCTGCGCGACACGCTGTCGAGCCTGACGATGGGGCTCGGCAGCCTGGTGGTGCCGGTCCTGGTGACCTCGCTGCTCGGCCTCGGCGGGTACCTGCTGGTGTGGAACCTGACGCCGCTCGACCTCGGCTCGGGATGGCTCGCATGGGCGGTCGCACTGGTCGGCAAGGACCTCGGCTACTACGCCTTCCACCGGGCCAGCCACGAGAACCGGTTCCTGTGGGCGGCTCACGTGGTCCACCACTCGAGCCAGCGCTACAACCTCTCGACCGCATTGCGCCAGAGCTGGACGCCGCTGACGAGCTGGGTGTTCTACGTGCCACTGGTGCTGCTCGGCGTCAACCCGGCGATCCTGGTCATGAGCGGCGCCATCAACCTGCTCTACCAGTTCTGGATCCACACCGAGGCGATCGGCACGCTGCCACGTTGGGTCGAGTACGTCTGGAACACGCCGAGCCACCACCGGGTGCACCACGGGTCCAACCCGCAGTACCTCGACAAGAACTACGGCGGCATGCCGATCGTCTGGGACCGGTGGTTCGGCACCTTCGAGCCGGAGGTCGAACCCGTCCGCTACGGGCTGACCACCAACATCGAGACCTACAACCCGCTGCGCATCGCCACCCACGAGTACGCGGCGATCTGGCGGGAGGCGCGCGCCGACACCTCCTGGCGGACCCGCCTCGGGCGCGTCTGGCACGGTCCGGGCTGGCGGCCCGCTCCCGCGCCCGCCGTCCCGGTCGAGCGTTGAAGCGCGGGAGGCGCGTGGCGGCTGGCTAGCCTGCCGGGTTCGACGACGCGAGCTGGCGGTGACGGACGGTGGGGCAGACGGTCGAGGAACTGGTCGCCGGGCTCGAACGGGGGGAGCGTCGGGCGCTGGCCCGCCTGCTGACCCTCGCCGAGGACGGCGCACCCGAGCGGCTGCGCGAGGTCGTCGCCCGGCTGCACCCGCACACCGGCCGGGCGCGGGTCATCGGGATCACCGGCTCGCCCGGGGTCGGCAAGTCGACCCTGACCAACGCGATCGCCGCCGCGCTGCGGGCACAGGACCGCTCGGTCGCGATCCTCGCCGTCGACCCGTCGTCGCCGTTCTCCGGCGGCGCGCTGCTCGGCGACCGGGTGCGCATGCAGTCCCACGCCGCCGACCCGCACGTGTTCATCCGCTCCATGGCGTCGCGCGGCCACCTCGGCGGACTGTCGTTCGCCACCCCGCAGGCGGTGCTGGTGCTCGACGCCGCCGGGTTCGACGACGTCATCGTCGAGACGGTCGGGGTCGGGCAGTCCGAGGTCGAGATCGCCGCCACCGCCGACACGACCGTCGTCGCGCTCGCCCCCGGCATGGGCGACGGGATCCAGGCCGCCAAGGCCGGCATCCTCGAGGTCGCCGACGTGTTCGTGATCAACAAGGCCGACGCGTCGGGCGCCGGCAAGCTCGAGTCCGAGCTGCGCGGGATGCTCGAGATGGGGCACGCGCTCGCCGACGCCGACACCCCGGCCGGCTGGTGGCCGCCGATCGTGCGGACCGTCGCCGTCCGTGGTGAGGGCCTCGACGACGTCCTCGACGCCTTCGGCACCCACGACGCGTGGCTGGCGTCGAGCGGCCGGGGCGAGCAGCGGCGTCGCGAGCGGGCGCTGCACCTGGTGCGCGAGATCGCGCTCGAACAGGTCCGGCTGCGCTTCGCCCGCCTCGACGGTGGCGACGACCCGCTGCTCGAGGAGCTCGCCGACCGGGTCGCGACTCGCCAGCGCGATCCCTACGCTGCCGCCGACGATCTGCTGGAGGCACTCGACGGGGGAGAAGCGTGAGCGACGAGCAGCTCGCCCAGGAACTCGAAGCGGCGGAACGCGCGTTCTGGAGCGCCGGCGGGGACGTCGAGTTCTACCGCGATGCCGTCGCCGACGAGCTCCGGTGCGTGTTCTCCGTCGGGATCCTCGACCGTGACGCCACCCTGCGCGGGGTCGCGCAGGGTGCGCCGTGGACGGACCTCGAGCTCTCGGAGCTCACCGTCACGCCGATCGCCGAGGACGCCGCCGCGCTCGTCTATCGGGCGTCCGCGGTGCCCGGCGGCGGTGGCGGGCGCTACGAGACCTACGTCACCAGCACCTACGTGCGTCGCGACGGCCGGTGGCGCCTGCTGCTGCACGCCCACGTCCCGGTCGCCGACGGCTGACCGCACACGCCATCACGTCGTGCGGCGCACCAGTCGTCGCCACGCCAGCCGGCCGAGGACCGCCAGCTGGGCGGCCCCGGCCGCCACCAGCAGGACGGGCGGTGCGGCCCCGGTGTCCGCGGCGTGCAGGACGTACACCGCGGACGCCGTCGGCAGCGGGGCGGCCAGCCAGCCCAGCGGGACGCCGAGCGCCCACACCAGCACGGGCAGGGCGAGCGGCAGGGTCGCCGCCTTGGTGACCGCCAGCCCTTCGAGCCGGTCGCCGGCGAGCCCACCGACGAGCAGCGCCACGACCGCGGCGGCCCCGCCGGTGAGCAGGCCGACCGCGATAAGCACCCCGGCCCCGTACCCGCCGTGCAGGGCGAGCGCGAGTGCCGCGATCGTGCCGCCGGCGCCGCCGGCCCAACCGAGCCGGACCGCCAGGTAGGCCGACAGTCCCGCCGGGGACACCGCCAGCGCCGGCAGCACGCCGCACTCGCGGTCCTCGAGGACGAGCAGCCCCGCCATCGTGCCGGAGAACAGCGGCACGGTCACCGCGGCCAGGAACGCCGCCAACGCCGGCCGGGCCGCGGTGACGTCCACGCCGACGCTGCCGTCGAGCCAGCGTTCGACCAGCGGCAGCCCGAGCGCGACCACGCCCACCATCGCCAGCGGCGCGACCGCCAGCAGCCGCAGCATCGGGTCGCGTCCGAGTGCCCGTCCGTCGGCCACCGCGAAGCTGCGTGCCGCCGCCAGGCGTCCGGCACCGCGGCGAGATCGGACGTCGCCGCCTGCTCCGGTGGCGGTCACGGCTGGCCTCCGCGGCGCCACAGGTCCTCGGCGGTGCGCCGGACCGCGATCCGGGCCAGACCCACCGCCGTCACGATCGGGACCACCACCGCGGCGGTCGTCGCGACCGGACCGGGTGGCGGACCGCCGACGCCGGCCTGCAACAGCAGCAGCGGACCGTGGGTGGGCGACAGCCAGCCGACCGCGTCGGGCACCCACCCGGCCAGCGCGGCCAGCGGCAGGGCCGCCGGCAACAGCGGCACCTGGAGGCGGAACAGGTAGTCCGTGACCGTCGTGGTGCGGGTCGCGACGACCAGGGCCACCAGCAGCACTGGCACGCAGAGCAGGGCCACGCCGGTGACCAGCGGGGCCGGGGCGATCGCCGGCGGGCGGGCGACCGCGACGATCACCAGGCTCGCCGCCAGCGCGAGGACCGTCAGCCAGCCGACCCGTGCGGCCACGTAGGCGGCCGGTCGCACCGGTGACACGGCGAGCGCCTCGAGGCTCCCGTGGCTGCGTTCGAGCAGGACCAGCCCGCCGACGAACAGCAGCCCGACGATGCCGGCGTCGAGGTAGAGCACCGGCGCGAGCAGGTCGGTCCGCAGCCCGGCCGGGACGGCGGCGAGGAGCCCCGACCAGGTCGCGGCGACCACGGCGACCGCCGCGACGATCCCGTGGCGGACCAGCAGCCGCGCCTCGAGGCGCAACAGGGGGACCAGGTCGGCACTCACGCGTCTGCCCGCAGCGACTGGCCGGTCAGGCGCACGAACACCTCGCCCAGCGTCGGCTCGGTGGTGTGGACGGTGGCGAGCGCCGGGTCGCGCAGCCACGCCAGCACCTCCGGGTCGCTGCCGGCCGCGTGGAGCGGCCGCGCCAGGCGGCGGCCGTCGTCGGTGGTCAGCACGATGCCGCGCTCCCCGGCGGCGAGCACCAGTTCCCGGGGCGTCCCGCTCGCGGCGAGCCGACCCTGGGCGAGCAACGCGACCCGGTCAGCCAGCGCGGTGGCGAGTTCCATGTCGTGCGTGGTGAGCAGCACGGCGGCACCCCGGTCGCGTTCGTCGGCCACCACCTGGCGCACCAGCGCCGAGGAGGCCGGATCCAGCCCGCCGGTGGGCTCGTCGAGGAGCAGCACCTCGGGCCGGTGCAGCAGCGCGCGGGCGAGGTCGAGGCGGGTCCGCATGCCCTTCGAGTAGGTGCCCACCCGCTGGTCGGCGTGGTCGGCCAGCCCGAGGCGCCCGAGCAGATCGTCGACGTCGCGGGCGCGCGTGCCGCCGCCGAGCGCGGCGAAGAAGGTCAGCTGCTCCCGGGCGGTCAGCTTCGGGTACAGCGCCGGCTGTTCGAACGACACGCCGATCCGGGCCCGCTCGGCGGGGCGCAGCGCCGTCGGCGCGACGCCGAGCACGCGGACGTGTCCGTCGCCGCCTCGCAGCCGGCCGGTGAGCACCTGCTGGGTCGTCGACTTGCCGGCACCCGACGGGCCGAGGAAGCCGAGCACCTCCCCGGGGGCGACGCGGAAGCTGAGGTTCTCGACGGCCGCCGTGGCGGCACCGGGGTAGCGGTAGTGCAGGCGCTCGACCACGATCACCGCGGTGGTCGCGGCCGCGGCCGGTGCGGCGGGCAGGTCGAGGGGGGGCACGGCGGCGGTCCGGGTCGGAAGGTCTCCACCTTCGCTCGAAGTGGCAGTCACTGTCAACTGTCAGTCATTGCCAGAGCTGTTAGGGTCGGGTCCATGACCTCCCCCCCGCCGGCCACCCGCCGGGAGCGCAACCGGACCCGCACCCGTCGGGCGCTCGTCGACGCCGCCCTCGAACTGTGCGCCAGCGACGGGTTCGAGGCGGTCTCGGTGGACCGGATCGCCGACGCCGCCGGCGTGTCGCCGCGGACGTTCTTCCGCTACTTCCCGACCAAGGACGAGGTCCTCTTCGCCGACTACGAGGACGAGTTCGACGTCTGGTCCATCGTCACCGCCGCGCACGTCCCCGGCGAGACGGTGCTCGACTGCATCCGACGCGGGACCCACCAGGTCGCCGCCGACTACCTCGCCCGCCAGGAGCACTGGGACCGCTGGTTCGGGGTCGTCGCCGCCGATCCGGTGCTGCAACGCCGGTTCCTGGCGGCGCGGGCCCGCCTGCAGCAGCGCGCCGCCGCCGCCATCGGCCGCATGCTCGGGATCGACCCGTCGCTCGACCCGCGACCGACCGCGCTGGCCGCGGCCGCGATGGCGACGACCGACGCGGCGCTGCGCATCTGGGAGGCCTCGGGGCGAACGCGACCGCGCCTCGAGGTCGTCGACGAGGCCCTCGACGGCCTGCTCGAGCTCACCCCGCTGCTGGCGTCCCCGACCCGGCCGCCCGCGCCGTCGTGAGCTCGCGCTCCAGGACCGCGAGCGTCGCGGAGAGTCGCTCGTCGGTCGTGCGCAGGTTCCCCAGCGCCAGCCGCAGCACGTAGCGGCCGTCCAGCTCGGTGTGCGACAGGTAGGCCTCGCCGGTGGCGTTGATCCGCGCGAGCCAGGCGCGGTTGAGCCGACGGCGGGCGTCCTCGTCACCGCCGAGGTCCTCCGGGGCCGCGCGGAAGCACACCGTGGACAGCGGGGCGGGCGCCATCAGCTCGAGGTCGGGATGCTGCTCGACCCAGGCGACCACCCGCTGGGCCTGCGCGACGTGCTCGCGGATGCGGGCCGCCAGCCCGTCGGCGCCGAAGTAGCGGATCACGAGCCACAGCTTGAGTGCCCGGAAGCGGCGGCCGAGCTGGACGCCCCAGTCCATGTAGTCGGTCACGCCCTCGTCGTCGGTGGTGAGGTACTCGGGCACCAGCGAGAAGGCGCGCGTGAGCCACGCCGGTTCGCGGACGAACAGGGCCGAGCAGTCGATCGGCGTGAACAGCCACTTGTGCGGGTTGGTCACGAACGAGTCGGCACGCTCGACCCCGTCGAGCACCCACCGCAGTTCGGGGCAGATCGCCGCCATGCCCCCGTAGGCGCCGTCGACGTGGAGCCAGATCGGGTGGCCGAGCTCGGCGACCAGCTCGTCGCGCAGCTCGGCGACCGCCCCCACCGGGTCGATCGAGGTGGTCGAGGTGGTGCCCACCGTCGGCACGAACGCGAGCGGCCGGTAGCCGAAGCGCAGGTCCTCGCGCACCGCCTCGCCGAGCGCGGTCACGTCCAGTCGGTGCTGCGCGTCGGTCGGGACGGTGCGCACGCCGTCGCGTCCCAGGCCGAGCGTGATCGCAGCCTTCTCCACCGACGAGTGGGCGTGCTCGGAGGTGTAGATGCGCAGCAGCGGGACGTCCGCACGTCCGGCGAGCCCCCGCTGGCGCACGTCGAGGCCGGCCTGCTCGCGGGCGGCCGCCAGCGCCAGCATGGTCGACATCGACGCGCTGTCGGTGACGATCGCCCGCAGACCGGCCGGCAGCCCGAGCAGCTGCCGCAGCCAGTCGAGCACCAACTCCTCGAGTTCCGTCGCCGACGGCGAGGTCCGCCACAGCATGCCGTTGACGTTGAGCGCGGCCGACAGCGCCTCGCCGAGGATGCCGGGACCCGAACCGGTGATGGCGAAGTAGGCGTGGAACGCCGGATGGTTCCAGTGGGTGATGCCCGGCAGCAGTACCCGCTCGAGGTCGTCGAGGGCCGCGTCGAACGGTTCGGGCGCGCGCGGTGGCGTCGCCGGCAGCGCCTCGCGGACCTCGCCGGGGCGCACCTGGGCGAGGACCGGACGCTCGCCGACGCCCTCGAGGTAGTCCGCGATCAGATCGACCACGGCGTGCCCGTGGCGGCGGAAGGCGTCGGCGTCCATGTCCCCGAGACCGGACTGTGCCGGGTCGAGGCCGTCGCGCGCCGGCTCGGCGGACGCGGTCATGCGCGCTCCGCCGCGCCGCGCGTGCCCGGTGACCGGTCGCCGAGCGGCGCGTCGGTGACGGACTCGGCGTCGGCGTCGGTGTCGGCCGGAGCGTCGTCGGCGACCACGGCATCGGGTGGGGTGCTCTCGACCGCGTCGGCCTCCACGGGCCCGGCGTCGGTCTGGATCTCGTCGGTCCGGAGGTCGTCGGTCCGGGCGTCGGCGCTGCGGGGGTCGTCGGTCCGGGCGTCGGCGCTGCGGGGGTCGTCGACCGGGTCGGCCGCCATCGGAGGAGTCGTCGGCCCCGGGGGCGTCGCCAGCCGCGGCGGCGTGCTCGATGCCGTGGGGAACGAGAAGGTCGGCAGCGCCGCGGGCTCGGGTGCCACCGGATCCTCGACCACGGTCGGCTCCACGACCGGGTGCGCGAACAGTTCGATCGTGTCGCGCTCCGGGGTCTCCTCGGCCAGCAGGAGCAGGGTCGGCACCGCACCGGCGAGCGCGACGAGGCCCGCGACCAGGGCGATCCGGCGCAGCACCCGCCGCCGGGGACGGCGTCGCGTCGGCCAGGCCGTCGTCAGCTCGGCCCAGATCGCGTCGCGTTCCTCCTCGCACAATGGCACGATCGGGTCCGGCACGCGCGAGGTCCCGGCGATGTCGAGCAGCCAGTCACGCACGACGGTGTCCGCCGGCATGTGGGGCAGCTCCTGCAGGGCGGTGACGAACACGTCGCGGGTCGCGGCGATCGGGTCCGGCTCGTCGCGCACGGCACTGCGGACGGCGGGGCCGTGCCGGTGGAGCAGCACCGCGAAGGCCGGTGCCCACCCGGCCTGGGCCGACGCCAGGTTCTCGGCGTCGGTGCGGTCGCCATAACGCACGCGTGGCTACTTTCGGGACGGGGTTCCGCCGGAGCGTATCGGCGAGGGGGCGCCATCCCGTGTCGGCCGCACCGCGTCACGGTCGAGCGGGGGGCGTCATGCCGACGGCGTCCGCGGCGGTGGCGTCGGCTCCGGGGCGGCGAGCTCGCGCAGGGCATCGGGCTGACCGGTGAGCACGACCAGCTCGTCACCGGCTTCGAGCACGGTGTCGCCGCTGGGGACGACGACCGTGCCCGCCCGCCGGACACTGGTCAGGACGCTGCGCTGGGGCCAGGTGACGTCGCGCACGGCGCACCCGGCCATCGGCGACCCCGGTTGCAGCACCAGCTCCACGAACCCGACTCCGGCCAGGTCCCGCAGTCGGCCCGACGCCGCCCGCTGTTGGGCGCCGACGCTGCGGGCGATCCCACGCTGGTAGGCACGCACGACGTCGGCCCGTCGCAGGACCCCGACGACCTGTCGGGTGTGGCCGTCGACGACCGGCAGCCGACCCACGTCGAGGCTGGCCATCCGACGCACGGCACGGAAGGCCGGGTCGTCGGGCGTCACCGTGAGCACCCGCCGGGTGGCGACCTGTCCGGCCGTCGTTCCCGGCCGGACCAGGTCGGAGATCGCCACCACGCCGACCAGCCGCGCGTGCGCGTCGACGACGACGAGCCCGTGGGCGCCGGTCTCGACGAGGCGGCGGCGGACCGTGTCGAGGTCGGCGCCCTCGTCGACGACGTTGCCGTCGACGGCGGACATGACCTCACCCACGGTCACGGTCTGCAGGACGTCGACGTCGTCGACCTGCCCGAGCACCACGCCGCGTTGGCGCAGCTGGTGGGCGTAGATCGAGTCCCATCCGAGCAGCTCGGTCACGAACATCGCGATGCCGACCGCCAGCATCAGCGGCAGGACCAGGTCGTAGCTGCCGGTCAGCTCGAACACGATCAGGATGGCGGTCAACGGCGCCCGGGCCGTCGCGGCGAACACGGCCGCCATGCCGACCAGGGCGAAGGCCCCGGGGGCCACCTCGGCACCCAGCAGCTGCGAGGCCGCGATGCCGAACGCCGCCCCGAGCGCGGCGCCGGTGAACAGCGTGGGTGCGAAGGTTCCCACCGCCGCCCCCGAGCCGACCGCGAACAGCGTCGCGACCAGCTTGGCGAGCAGCAGCACGAGCAGCAGACCGGCGGTCGACCACGACGCGCCGAAACCGCCGTCGAGCATGGCCTGGATCGGTTCGCGGACACCGTCGACGCCGGGCAGGTGCGAACCCTCGCCGAGCACCTCGGGGAACGCCAGCGCGACGATCCCGACCCCGAGGCCCCCCAGGGCCACGGTCACCGGGACGCCCAGGTGGGGGCGGAGCCCGGCGAAATTGCGACGGGCGAGGTCCTCGCCGAACCGGAAGCCGCTGGCGACCGCGACGGCGGCGAGGCCGAGCGCGGCGTACAGCAGCAGCTCGGCGGCCGGCCCGAGCGAAAAGCCGGCGCTGGCCTGGAACAGCGGCAGGCTCTCGCCGACGAGCTGGCGGGCGGTCACGGCGCTGACGACGGACGCGACCACGACCACCTGCAGGGACCCGGCGCGTCGGATCCCGCCGAGCAGCAGTTCGATGGCGAACAGCATCCCGCCGATCGGGGCGTTGAACGTCGCGCCGATCCCGGCGGCCGCGCCGGCGGCCACCAGCGAGCGCATCCCGTCCTCGTCGAGACGCACCCCACGGCCGACCGCCGAACCGATCGCGCCGCCGATCAGCACGATGGGGCCTTCGCGACCACCCGAGAGGCCGGTGCCGAGCGAGATCCCGGTCGCCGCCGTGCCGGCCAGCGGGATCCGACGGCGCAGCTGTCCGCCGCGCAGTGCGAGCGACTCCATGGTGGGGACGACACCACCACCGCTGCTCTCGGGAACGACCTTCCACACCAGCAGGCCGACGAGCAGACCGCCGATCGTCGGCACCACGAGCAGCTGCCAGTCGGGCACCTGCGTCGACCAGGCGAGCCGTTGCACCAGTTCGACGGTGCTGATGAGCAGCCAGACGACCACGCCCGTGCCCAGGCCGGTCGCCGCGCCGAGCCCGAGCATGACCGGTTCGACCGCGCCCGGCCGTGACACGCGCCGGCCGAGGGCGTCCGCCACCGCGCGGAGTCGTACCTGCATCGTGCCGTCGGTCCCTTCACCTCGAGCGGCCGCGACGCTACCGCCCCCCACCGGCGACCCAGGACACGGTCGGCTGCAGTCAGCAGTTCGGCGGTGACGGCCCGCGTTGCGCGGGGTCCCTTGGATCGCCGTAGGCTTCGCCAGCGGGCGGCACCGTCCGCGGGAACGGTGGTGCCGGTTGAACCGCTCGGTCTTCCACCGACTCCGCGGAGGCGCAACGGTGCGTGTCGTTCATCGCCGTGTCCGGCGACTGCTCGGCCCGGTGTTGCGGCCGCTCACGCGGCGGTGGCGTTCGTGGCGGTGGCGATGGCAGCGGGTGTACGCGGCGCTCGACGACGCCACGGGTGCGCTGCCGGCGGTCACGGCACTGCGCACGGCCCGGGTGCTGCTGCTGCCGCGCCGGCGGATCCTGTTCCAGCCCGCCACGCCCAGCCGTCACCAGATCGCCTGGCGTCTGCTGTTGCTGTGCGGCTACCGGATGGTCGAGTCGTCCGACGAGCGCCACGACGTGGTGTTCGCCCACGACCCGCGCACGTCGCACCCGCCGGTGCGGGTTGCCGGGAACCGGGCGGCACGCATCGTGAACGCGGACGCCACCGACGTCGCCAAGCGGACGGTGGCAGCCCGGTTCGCCGAGGTGTTCGGTTACGCGCTGCACGTCGACCCGACCACGCACCAGGGACCCGCGATCCGCAAGTCCAACGAGAACTACCGCCACGACGCCGTGGTCGTGACCTGTCCGTACCGGCCCGCTCCGGACGAGGATCCCGACGAGGTCACCTACCAGCGTTATGTCGACACCCGCGCCGCGGACGGATGCTTCGAGGACCTGCGCGTCCCCGTCTACGACGGACAGGTGCCGTTGGTCTACCGCAAGCACCATCCCGACACCGCGACCCGGTTCTCCGAGTTCGCCCACTCCGAGGTGGTCCTCGACCCCCGGACGCTGCTCTCCGCGCAGGAGCTCGCCCGCATCGGTGAACTCGCGCGGGCACTGTCGGTCGACTACGCCGAGATGGACGTGCTGCGTGACACCGCCGATGGCCGCATCTACGTCGTCGACGTCAACCCCACGCCGGCCGGTCTGTACAAGGGTTTCACCCAGCAGCAGCGACGGCTCGCCCTGCAGACGCTGCGTCCCGCGTTCGCCGCCCTCGTCGAGCGTCGGTGCCGCTGATCGCCGACCGCGCTCGTCCGCCACCGGCCGGCTTGGATCGCCTCAACCGTCCAGGACCCGCAGCAACGCGTCGGCGTAGGCCTCCTCGGCCGTGGGTGCGGCCACCTCGAGCAGCTGGCGGCCGACCCGCACCGTGCACCGCCAGCCGTCCTCGGCCCGCACCAGCGAGAGCATCGCCTCGCCCAGCGCCTCGCGCAGCTGCGACTCGCGCGGCACCCAGATCGCCTCGGCCTGCTCGACCGCGTCGAGCGCCCACTCGGTGGTGCCGTTGAAGGCGATGAGACGACCGGCGGGGGAGGAGCGGACCTCCACCACCATCTCCGAGATGGTGAACACGTCGTCGTCCATGCCCCGGTCGGGGAGCACGAAGCGGTCACCGTCGGCCGGGGTCCAGGACAGCCCCGCGTCCCGCAGGTGCCGGGCGGTCGGTATCGGGATCACAGGATCAGGTCGCCTCGTCGGGTGGCCACGACGCTAGGGGCTCGCGACGACGGCGACCGGCGCTAGCGTTCGCGGCCGGCCGCTGTCCGCGGCCTCGACGACACGACCGGGGGGAGCACCGTGCCCGTGCTGGTCACCGGCGCCGCTCGTCCCCTGGCGCGCCGACTCGCGGCACGGCTGCTCGCCGAGGGCGGCGAGGTCCGTGCCTACGGCACGGGTGACACCTCGCCGTTACGTGCGGCCGGCGCGTTCGTCGCCACCGGCACCGCGGACGACGAGGGACGGCTCGAAGCGGCGCTGGCCGACGTGCACACGGTCGTGCACGTCGGCGGCGGACTGCTCGGCAGCGACCCGACCGCCGACGTCGCCGCCGCGCGCGTGCTGGCGACGGCGGCCGGCAACGCCGGTGTCCGTCGGGTGATCGTGCTGTCGGTGGCGGGCGCGTCCCCGGACGCGGCCGACGCCTACCGGCGCGCGCGGGGCCGGATCGAGCAGGTGATCGCCGAGGCCGCCCCCCCGAGCGTCGTCGTCCGGACCTCGCTGCTCGACACGCCCGCGATGCGCGACGCGTTGGCGACCGGCGGGTTGCCGTCCGCGGTCCGCGACGTGGTGGTCGCGCCGGTGACGGTCGACGACCTGGCCGAGCTGGTGGTCGCGTTCGACCGTGCCCGCTCGCGGGCGACGACGGGCCACCTCGTCGTCGGCGCGGACGGCCCGAGCCGGTTGACGGTCGGTGCCTGGCTCGAACGCCTCGGGGTCCGCCGGCCCGGCAGGGGTTCGCTCGTCGGACGTCGACTGCCCGACCCGGACCGCCTGCGGCTGCTCGCCGACGCACTGCTGCACGGCCCGTGGCACAGCGAGCCACCGGCGGTGCTCGAAGGCTGGGGGTTCGCGGGACTGCATCCCACCCCGCCGCCGGTCGGCGGCTGAGCCTCAGCGCTCGACGGCGCGCAGCACCCGGGCGACCTCGGGGGCGAGGTTGCCTTCCGGAGCGCTCCCGCGGTCGCCGAAGTGTTCGAGCAGGAAGGCGTCGGCGAAGGCCGCGTCGAAGCGCTCGCAGTCCGCGCCGACGTGCCAGGCGCGCAGCGCGAGCGGTGCGCTGAGTGGCGCGTCCTCGAACGGGGCGACGAGCACGCCGCCACCGGCGCGGTTGCCCAGGCCGGCACGGTTGCGCTGCTCGGCCCAGTCCTGCAGTGCGGTGAGGTCCTCGGCAGCGATGGCCGCAGGGTCGTACCAGGCGACGATCCCGCCGTGCTCGAGGTTGTGGACGACGGCGCGCTCGTCGACCGGTCCGTCGTAGACGCCGACGGCCAGCCAGGAATCGAGGTGCGGGCCCGAGGTGGCCGGCCGCTGGGCGTAGAGCTCCGTGGCCGGGGGCGCGCTGGCCGCCTCGAGGTGGGTCGGCGGCCCGAGGTCGTCGAACACCCGCTCCTCGCAGCCCGCGACGGTCCCGCCGGCCGCCGCCGCGGTGGCGTCGACGACCTGGGGCCCGTTGTCGCAGCCGGCGAGCAGCACACCGGCGGTCAGCGCACCGACGGTGAAGATCCTGCGCACCAACGCACCCCTCCCGGGCGGCGACGAAACGACGATCGGCGTGCCCGGGCTCCCGCTCCGCGCACGACCGCGGCATCGTAGGTGGCCGGGGGCGTCGCCCTGTCCGCCCGGGCGCGGTGGGCGCGGGCCGCCTGACCGGCGGCCGGTTAGCGTCGACGGCCAGCGTGCAGGAGGCACACATGCGAACCCCCCGACGTCTGGTGGCCGTGGCCGCCACCGCCGCGTTCGTCCTGGCCGGCTGCGAGGGCGGCGAAGCCGAGCAGCCCGGTCCCGAGCTCGGTGAGTTCGACGACTCGGTGGTCGAGCCGACCGACCCACCCACCGAGTACTGACCCCGCGACGCACGACGGCCACCGCGATCGCGGTGGCCGTCGGCGTGCTCGGGTGCCGGTCCTACTCGAGCTCTTCGGTGGGCGTGTCGATGAACGGCATCATGCCGCGGAGCTCGCGCCCGACCCGCTCGATCTCGTGGTCGCGGCCGGCCTTGCGCATCGTGGCGAAGGTCTCGCCGCCGCCCTCGATCTCCGCGACGAACTGGCGTGCGAACGTGCCGTCCTGGATCTCGGCGAGGACCTGCTTCATCGCCGCCCTCGACTCGTCGCCGATCACACGCGGTCCCGAGACGTAGTCGCCGTACTCGGCGGTGGTGGACACCGAGTGGCGCATCCAGCTGATGCCGCCCTCGTACATCATGTCGACGATCAGCTTGAGCTCGTGCAGGCACTCGAAGTAGGCCGCCTCGGGCTGGTAGCCGGCCTCGACGAGGGTCTCGAAGCCCGCCTGCACGAGGTGGCTGACGCCGCCGCACAGCACGGCCTGCTCGCCGAACAGGTCGGTCTCGGTCTCCTCGGCGAAGGTGGTCTGCAGCGTGCCGGCGCGCGTCAGGCCGAGCCCGGCGGCGTAGGACTTGGCGAGCTCGAGGGCGTCACCGGAGGCGTCCTGGTGCACGGCGACCAGCCCGGGAACCCCCTGGCCCTGCTCGTAGGTGCGTCGCGCGATGTGCCCGGGCGACTTCGGGGCGACGAGGAACACGTCGACGTCCTCGGGCGGGCTGATCAGTCCGTAGTGGACGTTGAACCCGTGGCCGAAGACCAGCGCCTTGCCGCCGGTGAGGTGTTCGGCGAGGCCGCCCTCCCACATGCCCTTCTGGTGGGTGTCGGGGGCGAGGACCACGATCACGTCGGCCTCGGCAGCGGCGTCGTTCGTGTCGAGCACGCGCAGACCCTGCTCCTCGGCGCGGGCGCGCGAGGACGAGCCCGGTCGCAGACCCACCCGGACGTCGACGCCCGAGTCCCGCAGGTTGAGGGCGTGGGCGTGTCCCTGACTGCCGTAACCGAGGATGGCGACCTTGCGCCCCTGGATCAGGGAGAGGTCGGCGTCCTGGTCGTAGAAGATCGTGGCCAATGTGTGCTCCTCGCGAGCTGCCGTCGGATGCGCCGTGCGGGCGGTCACGGGCGCGCGGCAGCCTACGGGTGCCGGCCGAAACGGCCACAACGGGCGTCGGCGGAGGGCGCGCGCCGCGAGCCGCCGAGCGCCCATCCACCTCCCGCCACCCCCGCCACCCCCGTCACCGGCCACCCCCGCCACCCCCGCCACCCCCGCCGCGCCCGGTCGCGCCCGGTCGCGGACGCACGTGCGTCGTGGTCCGCGCCGGGCCGGTCGCGGACGCACGTGCGTCGGGGCCGTTCTCCGTGCGTGCGTCGTCATCCGACAAGGCCGGCCCGTCGACGCACGTGCGTCGTCAGCGCTGGTCGCGCAGGCGCAGGACCAGCAGGGCGAGTTGCACGTCCAGGCGGCGCCGGGCGTCGGTCATGAACGGCCCGAGCAACGACTCGAGCTTCTCGATCCGGTAGCGCAGCGTGTTGTAGTGGAAGTGCAGTCGCCTGGCCGCCTCGGCGACGTTGCCGCCGGTGTCGAGCAGCGCCTGCAGCGTGGTGCGCAGGTCGAGCGCCGCCTCGGTCTCCGTGGCCAGCTCGCCCAGTACCTCGGTCGCGAAGGCGTACAGCTCCTCGCGGTCCTCCACCAGGGCCAGCAGCCGGTAGGCGCCGAGGTCGTCGAAGTGGGTGACCGCGCCCCGGCCGGCGATCTCGCGCCCGAGCGCCACCGCCTGCGACGCCTGCTCGTACGCGCGGGCGACGTCGCGCACGTCCTCGACCGGACGTGACAGGCCGGCCGAGACCGTTCCGCCGGCGGCCTTGCCGGCGCGGGCCACGAGGTCGGCGACGAACGCCCGGGCCTCGGCGCGCCCGTCCTCGGCGGTCGCTTCGGCCGGGGCCTCGAACGCGGCGGTGAGGACGACGACCTCCGCGCTGAAGCGAACGACCGCCGCGGCCGGGTCGCGGGCGAGCACCGCGCCCCGGATCGTGCTCGCCAGTGGTGGCCGTCCGCGCACCGCCGCCGGGCGCTCGACGCCGGGGCGGTCGTCGAGACGCACGACCAGGGCGATCAGGCGGCGGTCGAGGTCCCAACCGAACCCGGCCGCCCGCCGCAGCACGTCGTCGGGGTCGTCGACCCGCCGCAGCAGGTCGTGCACGAGGTCGGACTGGTACTTGCTCTCGACCGCCTGCAGTTCCATGCGCTGGGTGAGGGCGAGCGCCGCGACGGTGGCCGCCGACTCGAGGGCCAGCAGGTCGTCGGTGCGCCGGCCGTCGCGGGGTACGGCGACCACGTGACCGTGCTGGCGCGGTCCGGCCACGATCGGGACGGCGACGCACGGCCGCTGCTCCCGGCCGTCGATCCGCACGTGCCGGGCGTCCTGGGCGACGACCAGCCGCTCGCGGGGGGGCGGGTCGAGTTCGTCGCATCGGGCCGAGGCCAGCACGGTGCCGTCGAGGCCGACCACCGCCGCCGGCATGTCGAGCAGCTCGGCGAGGTCGGCGGCGATCGCGTCGACGCCCTCGCCGCGCAGGACCACCTGCAGGAAGGCGCGGTGGACCCGCTCGGCGCGCGCGAGCTGCTGCGCCTGGCGGTCGAGCATGGCGCCGAGCACGTCGTTGAGCACGTCGTCGAACGCCACGTCGGGCAGCTGCACGATCGGGAAGCCGCGGGCGTCGGCGGCCTCGAGGACGGCCGCCGGCAGCTCGTCGAGGTAGCGGCCGAGCTTGACACCGAGCCCGGCCAGGCCGCGCGCGTCGAGGTCGGCGACCAGCCGGGGCAGCTCGTCCGGGCGCTCCCGCAGCGGGTAGCCGGTGGTCAGCAGGAACTCGTCGGGCTTGACGAACGCGAGGACGTCGGGGACCTCCATGACGTTGAGCCGGGTCACCGTGCGTCCGAGGCCCGCCGCACCCGCCAGCACCTGCGCGCCGGCCAGGATCGGGGTGGTCAGGACCTGCTCGAGGGGCAACGCCGTCGGCGTCGCCCCCGAACGCGCGCCACCGCCCGTCGCCGTCGGGGCACCGGGGTCCTGCGGCGAGCGGGCGCCGCTGCCGTTGCCCGGCCCGTCGCCGGGAACGTCGATCGGGGCGTCCGTCGTCGTCATGCGGCTGCCCTCCTCGACGCTTCCGGTCCGACGGGCGACGGCCCGCCCGGCGCGCCGTCTCCCGTCGACGTTGGCAGGTCACGCTAGCCCCTGCGGGCCCCGGTCGTCGGATGTGCACATGTCGGGGGCGGCGGCCGTGCGACTAGCGTCGTGTCGCCACTGCCATCGGGCAGCTGTCGACCCGTGAAGGAGTTCCCATGCCGTTCGAGGTCCGCAAGATCGAGATCAAGAGCGTGACCGATGCCTCGGGGCTCGGCGAGCTGATCGACGAGGGCGTGTTCGCCGCCGACGACGTCATCGCGGTCATCGGCAAGACCGAGGGCAACGGCGGCGTCAACGACTACACCCGCATCCTCGCCGACCAGGCGTTCCGCGGTGTGCTGCTCGACAAGGGCAGCCGCCCCGAGGACGAGGTCAAGCAGATCCCCATGGCGTGGTCCGGCGGTTGCGACGGCGTCATCACCCCGCACGCCACCGTCTTCGCCCGGCTCCCCGACGAGCGCGGTGTCGACACCGACGACAAGCGACTGTCGGTCGGGTTCGCGATGTCCGACGTGCTGCTGCCCGAGGACATCGGCCGGCCCGCGATGGTCGAGAAGGTCGCCGAGGGCGTCAAGCGGGCCATGGCCGAGGCCGGCATCACCGATGTCGCCGACGTCCACTACGTGCAGACCAAGACCCCGCTGCTGGTGCAGGAGACCATCCAGGACGCGCACCGCCGCGGCGAGACGGTGTTCACCGAGGACACGCTGTACTCGATGGACATCTCCAACGGCACCACCGGCCTGGGGATCGCCTACGCGCTCGGTGAGGTCGACGAGGTCCCGCCCGCCGAGGAGATCTGCCGAAACACCGACCTGTACTCGAGCGTGGCGTCGTGCTCGAGCGGCGTGGAACTCGACCGTGCGCAGATCGTCGTGGTCGGCAACGCGGCCGGCGCGCGCAGCCGCTACCGGGTCGGCCACAGCGTCATGCAGGACGCGCTGGACCAGGACGGCATCTTCGAGGCCATCCGCAACGCCGGGCTCGAGCTCCCGGAGCGCCCGCACCACACCGACCTCGGTGACCGGCTCGTCAACGTCTTCCTCAAGTGCGAGGCCGACGCCAGCGGCGAGCTGCGCGGGCGCCGCCAGCTGATGCTCGACGACTCCGACGTCCACCACCACCGCCAGATCAAGGGTGCCGTCGGTGGGGTCACCGCCAGCGCCGTCGGCGACTCGGCCGTGTTCGTCTCCGTCGGTGCGCTGCACCAGGGCCCGCAGGGTGGGGGACCGGTCGCCGCGATCATCCGCGTCGAGGACTGATCCTCGTCGACCTCGCCGAGAGCACTGGCGCGTCCTCAGCAGGATGTGCCAGTGCTCTTCGCATGTGTCGGGTCCTAGGTTCCTTTCGCGTTCGACCGGACAGTGTCCGGAGCAGGACGTAGGGTTCCACCGTCGCCGTGCCGCTGGGAGGGGTGCGGGCGACACCGAGAAGGGGACCTGGCGGGCCCCCCGCCAGCGACGCGGCATGGCCGCAGGAAGAGGGAGCACATGAGTGCTGGAGCGCCCGTCCGACCGGAAGGGCTCAATTACGGACTCGACGAGACCCCCAAGCCACTGCCCAAGGCGGTGGGGCTCGGGATCCAACACGTCCTGACCATGTTCGGCGCCACGATCGCGGTGCCGTTCATCATCGGTGGCGCACTCGGCTTCCAGGGAGCCGAGCTCGCCGTGCTGATCAGTTCGGTGTTCATCGCCTCCGGGGTGGCCACCGCGGTCCAGGTCGCCATCGGTAGTCGCCTGCCGATCGTGCAGGGGGTGTCGTTCGCCTTCCTCGGACCGTTCTTCGCCATCGCCGCCACCTACCAGGGTGCCGAGGGCATGCAGGTCATCGCCGGCATGGTCATCGTCGGGGCCCTGATGCCGCTGATCCTCGGCTACGGCGGACTGATGGGGGTGCTGCGTCGCTTCATCACCCCGATCACCATCGGTCCGGTGATCGCGCTCGTCGGCCTGTCGCTGTTCGGCGCCGCCGCCGACAACTCCGGCCAGCACTGGCCGCTGGCACTGACCACGCTGGGCCTGATCTTCCTGTTCGCCCTGGCGCTGGCGCCGCGGGTCCGGCTGTTCTCGCTGTTCCCGATCCTGCTCGCCGTCCTCGCGGCGTACCTGATCGCGCTGGTGTCCACCGCCCTCGGGGTGTTCGAGGAGGGCTCGGCCGCCGCCGTGAGCTTCGCGGCCGTCGCCGACGCGCCGGCGTTCCGTGGCTTCGAGGTCGGTGGCGGCGGGCTGATCTTCCCGTGGGGCACGCCGATCTTCGACTTCACGTTCATCGTCGCCATCCTGGCCGCCTACCTGGCCTCGTCGATCGAGTCCTTCGGCGACTACCACGCGATCTCGCGCATCGCAGGCGTCGGCGACCCCGACGCGCGCACCATCAACCGCGGCATCGGCGCCGAGGGCATCGGCTGCGCGCTCACCGGCGTGTTCGGCGGGTTCTCCTCGACGTCGTACTCGGAGAACATCGGCCTGGTCGGCCTCACCCGGGTCGCGAGCCGCTCGGTGGTGCTCATCGGCGCCGGCGTGCTGGTCGTGCTCGGCCTGATCGGACCGATCGGGGCCATCATCGCCACGATCCCGATCCCCGTGGTCGGTGGCGTGTACCTGGCGTTGTTCGGCCTCATCACCGCGGTGGGGCTGTCGAACCTGCGACGGGCCGACATGGACTCGCAGCGCAACCTGATGATCGTCGGCTTCCTGCTGTTCGGTGGCCTGGCGTTCCCGGCCTACTTCGGCAGCGAGGCGGCCGCGGACTTCAGCTTCTTCGGCATCGGCTGGGCGACCACGTTCGTCGCCTCGATCGGGTCGAACGCGATCGCGGTCGCGGCCGTGCTCGGCATCCTGCTCGACAACCTGATCCCGGGCACCCCCGAGGAACGTGGCATCGTCACCAATCCGCTGGGTTCCCACCGTCGCGACGGCGCGCGTTCGCGCAGTCGCCGCTGAGTTCGTGGATCGTCACCGGGGCCGCGCCACGAGCGCGGCCCCGGTCGTTCCCGGGGCCGCGAGCCCGGACCCGTCGCGACGATCCGCGCCAGCGTCGGTGGTCGGGATGTGACGAGCGAGGGGTGGACGCCTCGGTGGAAGTCGCCGAAGCCGCTGCGGACCGCCCCCTCGTAGGCTCGCGCCACCATCCGGGGAGGTCGGCGTCCTGCAACCGCGTACCGTGCTCGCGTTCGGCGGCAACGCCATCGCCCCCCAGGGCGCCGGCACGGCTGCGGAGCAGACCGAGCGGCTCTGGGCGACGATGCGCCAGGTCGCCGAACTCGTCACCGAGGGGCGCAGCGCCCTGGTGCTCACGCACGGCAACGGGCCGCAGGTCGGCAACGTGCTGATCAAGAACGAACTCGCCCGTGACGTGGTGCCGCCGGTCCCGCTCGACTGGTGCGTGGCCCAGACCCAGGCCACGATCGGCTTCACCATCGCCGACACGCTGACGCACGAGCTCGACCGGCGGGGGATCGCCCAGCCGGTCGTCCCGGTCGTCAGTCGGGTGCTGGTCGACGCCGACGATCCCGGGTTCCAGGCCCCCAGCAAGCCGATCGGCCCATGGCTCGAGGACGGCGACGAGGTCGCCCGGCGCGAGGGCGAGGGGCTGCGGTTCCTCGCCGACCCGGACCGCGGCTGGCGCCGGCTGGTGCCCTCGCCGCAGCCCCGCCGGTCGGTGGACCGGGCCGCGGTGGAACTGCTGCTCGACGACGGGGCCATCGTGGTCGCCAACGGCGGCGGCGGCATCCCGGTCGTCGACGACGGCGAGGGGCCGCTGCACGGCATCGAGGCGGTGATCGACAAGGACCTCGCCGGGGCGCTGCTGGCCGAGGAGATCGACGCCGACACCTTCGTGATCCTCACCGACGTCCCCGGCGTCGCGGTCGACTTCGGCACGCCGCGGCAGCGGTGGCTCGAGACGGTGACGGTGACCGAGCTGCGCGCCCACGCCGACGACGGACAGTTCGGTGCCGGCTCCATGGGTCCCAAGGTCGCCGCCGCCTGCGCGTTCGTCGAGCGCACCGGGCAACGGGCCGCGATCGGCGCCCTCGAACACATCGTCGCGGTCGTGCACGGACGGGCGGGCACGCAGGTGGTGCCGGCGTGACGGGCCCGGCACGCGGGTCGGCCGCACCGGCTCCGAGCGTGCTGGGCGCCGGTGCGAGCGAGGCCGTCCATGACCTCGTGACCGGCCCGCCCACCGACGTGCGGGTCCTGGCCTGCTTCCCGGCCGCGACCTACCTCGACGTCGGCGGTCGGGTGCTCGCCGTGGCCACGGCCGACGGCGTGCACCATCCCAACGCGCTCGCGCTGGCGGTCGCGACCGCCGCCCGGCCGTTCGCCACGCTCGCCGCCGCCGACGTCGGCCGGCTCGGCCACGGCCGCCTCGAGCTGCCCGGGCTGACCGTCACCGTCCGCCGCTGGTGGTCGCCACGACCGGCGCTGGCCCCGGTCGCGGCCGCGCGCCTGCACACCCGGGCCGAGGAGCTCGCAGCGCTGCTCGCCGCCACCGCACCGGCGCTGCCGCCCGACACCGCAGCACGGACGGACCGGCTGACGGCCGCCCTGGCCCACGACGAGCCGTCCGCCGCAGCGGACGCCGTCGCCCTGCTCGGTCTCGGTCCCGGCCTGACGCCGACCGGTGACGACCTGCTGTGCGGGCTGTTCGCCGCCGTCGACCGCCTGGCGCCGGCGCTGACCGCCAGCGGTGCCGACACGGCAGCGCTGGTCGCGCGGGTACGACGGGCGGCCGACACGGTCGTCGGGCGTGCCCCCAGCGCCACCACGGCCATCTCCGCCGGGTTGCTCCACCACGCCCGCCGTGGCGAGGTCTGTGCACCGGCGGCCGCGGTGCTGCACGGCCTCACCGGCACGGGCCCGCTGCCCGAGGCCGTCGGGGCGCTGCTCGCCGTGGGCGCGACCTCCGGTCGGGACCTGGGCGTCGGCCTGCTCGCCGGTACCCGCCTGGTCCTCGCCGCCGCCGCCGGCACGACCACGACCACCCCCACCACGCCCGCTCCGTTCGCCGCCCGCCAGGAGGCCCGCTGATGGCCGATCACCTCGACGTCCGCCGGGGCGTCTACCACGACTCCGTGAGCCTGCTGCAGGTCAGCCGGCGTGTCGCCGACGTCGACGGCGTCGACAAGGCGTTGGTCGCCATGGCCACGGAGCTCAACCTCGACGTCCTGGCCTCGATGGGCTTCGCCGTCCCCGACGCCGGTCCCAACGATCTGCTCGTCGCCATCCGGACCGACGACGACGCCGTCCTGGAGGCGGCCCGGGCCGAGGTCGACGCCGCCCTCGCCGCCAGCCAGGGCACGGGCTCGGCCGGATTCGGTGACGCCCCGCCGCCACGGACCGTGGCGGCCGCGGTCCGCGCCGGCGACGTGGACCTCGCCCTGGTGTCGGTGCCCGGCGAGCACGCGTTCGTCGAGGCGATGGACGCGGTGCGGGCCGGGGTGTCCGTGATGGTCTTCAGTGACAACGTGCCGGTCGAGCAGGAGGTCGCGCTCAAGACCGCCGCCGCCGAGCAGGGTGTGCTCGTGATGGGGCCCGACGCCGGCACCGCGATCGTGTCCGGGGTCGGGCTCGGGTTCGCCAACGTCGTACGTCCCGGCCCGGTCGGGATCGTCGCCGCCTCGGGCACGGGCGCGCAGCAGTTGACCTGCCTGCTCGACGACGCCGGCATCGGCACCAGCCACGTGCTCGGGGTGGGCGGGCGCGACCTGTCCGCCGCCGTGGGAGGTCGCTCGACGCAGCAGGCCATGGCGGCGCTCGACGCCGACCCGGCCACCGAGGTGGTGGTGGTGCTGTCCAAGCCGGCCGACCCGACGGTCGCCGCGGAGGTCCGACGGGTCGCCGAGCACCTCGACACCCCGGTCGTGTTCGCGCTGCTCGGACCCGACGCCCCCGACCTGACGGCGGCGGCCGCCGAGGTGGCGACGGCGCTCGGTCGGGAGGCGGGCGAGCCGGCGCAGTGGCCCGCGCCGACCGACCGGCCCGGTCCGTACACGGAGCTGCGCGGGCTGTTCGCCGGCGGGACGCTGCGCGACGAGGCGATGGTCATCGCGGCCGCCGCCCTGGAGGCGCCCGTGCGCTCCAACATCCCGCTCGCCGACGACCTCGCGTTGACCGACGGGCTCGACACGCCCGGGCACGTGTTCGTCGACCTCGGTGAGGACGAGTTCACCCTCGGGCGTCCGCACCCGATGATCGACCAGCGGCTGCGGCTCGAACGGCTCGCGGCGGAGGCGGCCCGGCCCGGGGGACGGGTGGTGCTGCTCGACGTCGTGCTCGGCCACGGCGCCCATCCGGATCCGGCGGCCGAGCTGGCCCCGGCGATCGCCGATGCCATCGCCTCCGGCGAGGACCTCGCCGTGGTGGTCTCGCTGTGCGGGACCGTCGGGGACCCGCAGGACCGCGACCGGCAGGCCGCCGCGCTGGTCGAGGCCGGCGCGTCGGTGCACCTGAGCAACGCCGCCGCGGCCCGCACGGCCGTGCAGCTCGCAGGAGGACGCGCATGACCACCGAGACCTCACCCCTGGCCCGGCTGCTGTCGGCCGAGCCGACGATCGTGACCGCCGGCGTCGAGCTGTTCGAGACCAGCCTGCGCGACCAGGGCGTCGCCCCGGTGCCCGTCGACTGGCGTCCGCCGGCCGGTGCGGCCGCCGACCTCGCCCGCATCGCGGCCGACCCGCGCACCGCGGACGCCAACGCGACGGCGCTGGAGCGCATCACCGCCGCCGAGCCGCACTGGGTGGGCATCACCACCGCCCGGGACGCCGTCGGGATCGAGACCGGGCAGTTCCTGCACGCCGGTCCGCCGATCACCTGGGAGCGGGCGAGCGGCCCGCTGCGTGGTGCGCTGATCGGCGCGATGCTCTACGAGGGCATGGCCGACACACCCGAGCAGGCGATCGCAATCGCCGAGCGCGGTGAGCTCGAGCTCGCGCCGTGCCACTCGCGTGCGGCGGTCGGACCGATGGCCGGCGTCGTGAGCCCGTCGATGCCGATGTTCGCGGTCGAGAACGGCGCCTTCGGCAACCGGGCCTACTGCACCCTCAACGAGGGTCTCGGCAAGGTCCTGCGCTACGGCGCCTACGGCCCCGAGGTGATCGAGCGGCTGCAGTGGATGCAGCAGGTGCTGGCGCCTGCGATGGACGCGGCCGTCGGCCGGCTCGGGTCGCTCGACCTGCGCGCCCTGATCGTGCAGGCGTTGCAGATGGGCGACGAGCTGCACAACCGCAACCGCGCCGCCTCGGCGCTGTTCGTACGTGAGGTCGTGCCGCCGCTGCTCGAGGCCGGGATCGACCCGTCGGAGCTCGCCGACGTGGTGCGGTTCATCAACGGCAACGAACACTTCTTCCTCAACCTCGGGATGCCCGCCGGCAAGGCCGCCGTCGACCCGGCCCGGGACCTGCCCGGCTGCACCGTCGTGGTGGCGATGGCCCGCAACGGCACCGACTTCGGCATCCAGGTGTCGGGCACGGGGGACCGCTGGTTCACCGGACCCGCGCAGGTGCCCGACGGGCTGTTCCTCGGGGACTACGGGCCCGAGGACGCCAACCCCGACATCGGTGACTCGACCATCACCGAGACCTCCGGTGTCGGTGGCTTCGCGATGGCGGCCGCGCCCGCGATCGTGCGGTTCGTCGGTGGCGAGGTCGGCGACGCGCTGACGGCGACCCGGACCATGTACGACCTCGCGCTCGGTGAGCACCCGCACTACCAGATCCCGATCCTGGAGTTCCGCGGCACGCCGGTCGGCATCGACGCGACGCGGGTGGTGCGCACCGGGATCGTGCCGGCGGTCAACACCGGCATCGCCGGTCGCGAGGCAGGCGTCGGACAGGTCGGCGCCGGGTTGGTCGAGCCGCCGATGGAGGCGTTCGTGCAGGCGGTCGCCGCGCTCGCGGCCAGCTGAGCCCACCGGGCGAAGCCGGCCCTGCGCGGCCTCGCGCGCGTTACGCTGCCGTGCATCGCGGCCAGCGGACGGCCGCACCGGGGTCGGGGCCGAGGTGGACGAGCTGGCGGCGGCGGGCTTTGCGCTGTTCGAGGCGATGAGCGACCTCGTGGTGCTCCTCGAGGTCCTCGGCGACGAGGACGACGTACTGGTGGTCGCGGCCAATCAGGCCGCGACCGACGCCATCGGTGAGGGGGTGTCGCTCCCTGGTCGCCGGGGCAGCGAGCTCTACACCCACTCCGACCTCGCCGACGTGGTCGGCCGGGCACGGCAGGTCCTCGCCACCGGAGAGCCGCTCACCTACCAGGCCGTGCGGGAACTGGCGGAGGGACGTCGTGTGGCGGCGGCCACGATGATCCCCGTCGGCGCGTCCTCGCGGGTGGTGGTCCACGGGCGGGACATCAGCGACCAGGTCGAGTCGTACCGGCGGCTGGCCGAACTCGAGGAGCTGGCCGAGATCGGCAGCTGGCAGTGGAACATCCGCGACGACGTCGTGACCTGGTCGCCGCAGTACCGCCGCATCGTCGGAGCGACGCCGGGCGAGCCGGCCTCGATGGCCCGCAGCCTCGAGCTGGTGCACCCCGACGACCGCCGCCTGGTCGCCGAGCGCGTGGACCTCGTCAGCCGTGGCGCCGACCGGCCCCGCGGTCTGACCTACCGGATCGTGCGTCCCGACGGCGAGGAGCGGGTCGTCCAGGCACGTGGCGAGGTGGTGGCCGGGGACGACGGTCGGCCACTGCGCATGTTCGGCACCACGCAGGACGTCACCGAGGAACGCCGGGCCGAGGCGGACCGCCAGCGGCTCGAGGCGGCGCTGACCGATCAGCGTCGCGCCATCGAGCTCAACGACAACGTCGTGCAGGGCCTGTGCGCCGCCTGGCTCGCGTTCGAGCTCGACCGGGTCGAGGAGGGCATCGCCCTGGTGCGACGCACGACCCGCGACGCGCAGCAGTTGGTCACCGGCCTGCTCACCGGCGCCGCCAGTGACGGAGGTCCGTTCGCGCCCGGTGACCTGGCCCGTGTCGCACCGGCCAATCCGGCGTCGGTCGCCGGTGAGCGTCCGGATCCGGCGGGGGCGACGTGAGCTGGCGCCTGGTGGTCGCCGACGACGACGCCACGCTGCGGCGGTTGCTGTGCCTGCTGCTGGAGCGTGACGGGCGCTTCGAGGTCGCCGCGGAGGCCGGGGACGGGCAGCAGGCGCTGGACCAGGTCGCGGCGACCGACGCGGACCTGCTGCTGCTCGACCTGGCGATGCCGCACATGGACGGGCTGGAGGTGCTCACCCGTCTGGACCGGCAGGCACGCCCGCGGGTGGTGGTGCTCACCGGGTTCGCCGAGGAGCGCCTGTGCCAGCAGGTGCTCGACCTCGGCGCCCACGCCTGCCTGCAGAAGGGCTCCGACTTCGCTGCGCTCCTCGACCGCCTCGCCGAGGTCGCCGCCGCCTGACTTCGGCCGGTCAGCGCTGCGGACAAGTCCGACAACACGGCCGGGCCCGGCCCTCTCCGCGACCACGGCATCGTGCACCTGCGGCGGTGGGTCGCCCGGGCGCCGCGGGCAGGGCCTCGCCGGAGCCGTCCGTGCGTCCTGGTCCGCACCGCCCGACGCGCGGACGCACGGATCACGCTCAGCGCCGCCGCAACCGCCGATCCGTGCGTGCTCATCTGCACAGGACCGGCTTCCGACGCACGTGCGTCGCACCGGCGTGGATGTTGGGTCGAGAGGTACGCATCGCGACCGCCGGGCCGGACCGTCGAGATGCGTCCGCTGTCACCACGTGTGCCGGGCCGGTCTCGACAACGCCCGCTGCCGAACTGACCGCCACCGGAGTCCGGCGGTGCGCGAAGCGATCCGGGGCAGCAGGTCGGACATGCTCGGGTTTCGTCCGGTGGCGGGCGTGCCGTTGCCCGACGTCCGGCTGACCGTCACCTCGGGGCAACGGGGGAGTCACCCGTCCTGCCTAGCGTCCCCGGCGTTCCGGCAGCGCACCGGCGTGCGCCGGCTCCCGGCGACGCCTGCTGCCCGCCGGAAATCTGGATCGAAAGGTGTCGGCGTGCGTGCCGAACGTCCTCCCTTGAACCTCCGACGGGCGCGGTGGACGCGTCCGCTCGCCCTGCTGGCCCTGGCCGGCGCGACCGTCGGCGGTCCGCTCGCCGGGGCTGCCGCCGCCGATCCGCTCGAGGAGCGGGTCACGACCTCCGACGCGTGGTGGTCGCCCGCCGCCCAGCTGTCGTCGCTCGCCGCGTCGCCCACCACCATCCCGGTCGCCGAGGAGCGGCACCAGGTCGCCCCCGGGGTCGAGCTCACCGAGTTCGAGCGCCTCGACCCGGCCGGCTGGCTGCGCGGGGACCTGCTGCGCGTGGACCTCGCTGACGAGCGGGTGTCGGTCGACCTGTTGACCAGCGGGGCGGTCGCCGGGACCGCCCGCCTGTCGGACATGGCGGCGCGTGCCGGCGCGGTCGCCGGCGTCAACGGCGACTTCTTCGACATCAACAACACGGGTGCGGCCATCGGCCCGGCGGTGCAGGACGGGGAGCTCGTCAAGGGCGGCGTCCCGAACCGATCGCGGGCGTTCGGGATCACCGACGACCGCCTCGGCCGCGTCGTGGACGTGTTCCTCGACGGTCGCGTCACCCTCCCCGACGGCACGTCCCGGACGCTGACGGGCTTCAACCAGCACCAGCTCGCCGCGAACGGCATCGCGCTGTTCACCGGGGCCTGGGGCACCGCCACCCGCGCCGGGGTCGCCTCCGGTGCCGCGCGGGTCCACGAGGTCGTGGTCGCCGACGGGCGTGTCGTGGCGACCGGGGCCGCCGTGACCGACGCGGCCGTGCCGGTCGACGGCTTCGTGCTCATCGGGCGTGACGCCGGCGCCGACGCGCTCGCCGGCCTCGTCGTCGGGGACCCGGTGGCGGTCGAGTACGGCCCGCGGGTCGAGCCCGACGGCCGCCTGACCGCCGCCGTCGGTGGCAACCAGGTACTGCTTCGTGACGGTGCGGTCGTCCGCTCCACCGACACGGCCGTGCACCCCCGCACGGCCGTCGGCGTCAGCGAGGACGGTCGCACCCTGTTCCTGCTCACCGTGGACGGCCGCCAGGAGGCCAGCCGCGGCACCACCATCGAGGAGACCGGCCGGCTGCTGCAGGAGTTCGGCGCGCACAGCGGCCTGAACCTCGACGGCGGTGGGTCGAGCACCATGCTGGCCCGTCACCCCGGTGGCGAGCCGCGACTGTTCAACGCGCCCTCGGACGGCGTCGAGCGGTCGACCCCCAACGGCCTGGGCGTCTTCGTGGCCCCGGGCAGCGGCGAGCTCACCGGCCTGCGCATCGAGCCGGCGGTCGACGTCGAGCACCCGACCCGGGTCTTTCCCGGCCTGTCGCGCACGTTCGGTGCCGTCGGCCACGACGAGACCTTCTCGCCGGCGACCACCACCCCGGTGTTCGCGGTCGACGGCGACCACGCCACCGTCACCACCGACGGTGTCGTGACCGGTCGCACGTCCGGTCCGGCGACCCTGCGTGCCACCGACGGTCCGGTCACCACCACCCTCGACCTCGACGTCCTCGACCCGCTCGAGCGGATCGAGGTCGTGCCGGGGCGCGCGTCGCTGGCCGAGGCGGACGCGTCGACCGTGGTCGTCGTCGACGGCTTCGACGCCGACGGCACCCGCGCCCGCATCGAACCCGCCGACGTGACCGTCACCCTCGCCGACCCGGACGTGGCCGAGGTCACCCCGACGGTCGACGGCTTCCGCATCACCGCGAAGGTCGACGCCGGCGGGACGCTGGCGACCGTTGCGGCCGCCGACACGCTCGCCTACGTCCCGGTCACCGTCGGGCTCGCCGACGCCACGATCGCGGACACCACCAGCACCGCCGGTTGGACCACCACGCACGCCCGGGCCGCGGTGACCCTGCGCGTCGGCGGCGGCGGACCCACCGGGCAGGACGTGCTGCGACTCGGTTACGACTTCACCCGCGACACCGCCACCCGCGCCGCCTACCTCGGCCGGTCCCCGTACGTCGAGATCGAGGGGCAGCCGCAACGTCTCGGGGTCTGGATCGACGGTGACGGGAACGGCGCCTGGCTGCGTGGCCGGATCGTCGACGCCGCCGGGACGCTGCACACCATCAACTACGCCGCCCAGATCGACTGGACCGGCTGGCGCTACGTCGAGGCCACCATCCCCGACGGGGTCGCGTACCCGATCTCGTTCCGGGACCTGTACCCGGTCGAGACCCGTCCGGCCGCCCAGTACCAGGGCGAGATCGGCGTGTCCGGCCTCGTCGCCCGGGTGCCGACGACGGTCGAGGTGCCCAGCGTCGCCCGCGCCGCGGACCCGCTGCTCGTGCAGGGACGCGACGTCGCCGGCGAGCGCTGGACGTTCGCCGTCGTCGCCGACTCGCAGTTCGAGGCCGCCCACCCGCAGGGGATCAACGTGGAGCTCGCGCGCCGTACGCTGCGCGCCGCGAGGACCGCCGACCCCGACCTGATCGTCATCGCCGGTGACCTGACCGAGCTCGGCCACCCCGCCGACATGCGCCTCGCCCGTCAGGTCCTCGACGAGGAACTCGGCGACGACGTGCCCTGGTACTACCTCCCCGGCAACCACGAGCACTACGGCACCGGCAACCTCGACGCCTTCTCCGCCGAGTTCGGTCCCGGCCGCCACGTCGTCGACCACCGTGGCGTGCGCTTCGTGCTGGCCAACACCGCGTTCGGCACCTTCCGCGGGTCGGACTTCGCCGGTCTGGTCGAGCTGCGCGAAGAGCTCGAGGCGGCGGCGACCGACCCGGCCGTCGAGCACGTCGTGGTCATCGGCCACCACCCGACCGTGGACCCCAACCCCCAGGCCGCCAGCCAGCTGACCGACCGCCGCGAGGTGGCGCTGCTCGAGCGTTGGTTGACCGAGTTCCGCACCGCTTCGGGCGGCAAGGGCGCGGCCTACATCGCCGGGCACGCCCACGTCGCCGACCTGCGGCGCGTCGACGGGGTCCCGTACCACGTCGTGCCGCCGGCCGGGGCGAAGATCTACGGGCCGACCGACGCCGGCGGGTTCTCCGGATGGGCGCTCTACGGCGTCGACCCGACCGCGACCGGCGGCAACGCCTCGATCACCGACGACCCGTGGCTCGAGGTCGCGCTGCACCCGCTGGTCGAGGGGCTCGAGCTCGAGGCACCGACCACCCTGCGTGCCGGCCAGACGGTGGAGCTGCACGCCCGTGGGGCGCTCACCCAGGGACGGTCGTTCCCGCTGCGGGCGCCGGCGACGGTGACCTGGCGCGGTCGCGGCCTCGCGCTCGCCGGTGACCCGACCACGCCGATCCAGCCCGGCCGGCCCGTCGCGGCCGTGCTCGACCCCGAGACCCTGGAACTCACGGCCGTGCGTCCGGGTCGGGTCGAGCTCGTCGTCGAGGCCGACGGTCAGCTGGCCAGCGTCGAGCTGACCGTCACCGGCCCGCCGGCGGACCGGCCGGTCCCGCCGGCGCGTGTCCCGGTCGGCGCCGGCGCCCGGTGAGCCCTCAGCCGGCGCTGGTCGCGCGGACCCGCTCGACCAGCGCCGGCACGACCTCGACCAGGTCGTCGGCCAGTACGGCGTCGGCGACCCGGTCGTAGGGCGTCGGTTCGGCGTTGGCGACCACCAGCCGGGCGCCGGCCTCCAGCGCCGTGCGCGGCAGCAGTGCGACCGGATGCACCGCCAGCGAGGTGCCCAGCGCCAGGAACACCTCGCAGCCGACGGCGGCGTCGTGGGCCCGCTGCAACCGGGCGGGGTCGAGCGGCTGCCCGAACGAGACCGTGGCCGCCTTCAGCAGCCCACCGCACCGCGTGCAGTGCGGGTCGTCGTCGCCGTCCGCGACCCGTTCGAGGACGGCGGGCATCGGGTGGCGGTCGCCGCAGTCGAGGCAGTGCACGAACCGGTTGGTCCCGTGGATCTCGACGACCCGGTCGGGATCGTTGCCGGCGTCCTGGTGCAGGCCGTCGGTGTTCTGCGTGACCAGCGTGTCGAGCCGACCGAGCCGTTCGAGCTCCGCCAGCGCGACGTGGGCCGCGTTCGGCCGCGGCCGCAGACCGGCGCCGGCCAGGCGTTCGCGCCAGATGTCGCGGCGGGTGTCGGGCTCGGTCAGCCACACGTCGATCGACGATCGTCGCTCCGCGGCCGGGTCCCGGGTCCACACGCCCTGCGGGCCGCGGTAGTCGGGGATGCCCGACGCGGTCGACATGCCGGCGCCGGTCAACACGACCACCCGGTCCGCATCTCGCAGCCACGTGGCCACCTCGTCGACGAGCACGAACGTCCCCCTCGGCACGGCGTCGTCCGGCGACGCTAGAGGCAGCGGGTGCACCGCGATCCCGCCGACCCCGGCCGGGTGGTCCGTAAGCAGCGACGCGACGCCGGCCAGCACGTCGACCCGAGGTCTCGGCACGGTCGCACAGCGCGCCCCCGGCTGATTCGGCAGAGGTTGACGACCACGGTCGGGATGGCCGTTCGCTAGCGTCGGACGCTCGTCGGAGCAGGGAGCCCGCGGATGCGAACGAGTCACGCCACGTGAAGCCGCCCGCCTTCGCCTACCACGCCCCGCGCTCGATGGACGAGGCGCTCGACCTGCTCGACCAGCTCGGCGGCGACGCGAAGGTGCTCGCCGGTGGGCAGAGCCTCGTCCCGCTGCTCAACATGCGCCTGGTCGCGCCGGCCGCGCTGGTCGACATCCGCCACCTCGCCGCACTCGACGAGCTGACCGTCACGGACGGCGCCGTGCAGGTCGGCGCCCGTGTGACCCATCGTCGGCTCGAGCAGGACGCCGACGCGGCCGCCGCCCTGCCGCTGCTGGGCGACACGCTCCGGCTGGTCGCCCACCCGGTGATCCGCAACCGGGGCACCAGCGTCGGCTCGGTCGTCCACGCCGACCCGGCCGCTGAGCTGCCCGCCGTGGTCGCCCTGCTCGACGCCGAGCTGGAGATCCGCTCGACCGCCGGCACCCGCACCGTCGCGGGTACCGACGTGTTCGAGGGGCCGCTCGAGTCGGCGCTGCGGCCGGGGGAGCTCGCCACCGCCGTGCGCTTCCCGGTCCGACCCCCCCGCACCGGCGACGCCGTCGAGGAACTGGCCCGCCGGCACGGCGACTACGCGCTGGCCGGCGTGATCGCACGCGTCACCCTCGACGACGACGCCCGAGTGGCGTCCGCCCGCGCCGCGTTCTTCGGTGTCGGGCCGCTGCCGGCGGTGGTCGCCCTCGACGCGCTCGTCGGCCAGCCCGCCGACGCGTTGGCGACCGACGACGCGGTCGCGGCCGCCCGCGACGCCCTCGACCCGGACGACGACATCCACGCGACGGCCGCCTACCGCCGCCACCTCGCCGGGGTGCTGCTGGAGCGGGCGCTCGGGCGCGCCGCCGTGCACGCGCGAACCGACCTGGAGGTGCCGGCATGACCGACCAACTGCACGAGGTCGCCGTGACCGTCAACGGCGTCCACCGCAGCGTGCCCGTCCCCGCCCGACGGCTGCTGTCGGACTTCCTGCGCCACGACCTGCGCCTGACCGGCACCCACGTCGGCTGCGAGCACGGGGTCTGTGGCGCGTGCACGGTGCTGCTCGACGGCCAGCCGGTGCGCTCGTGCCTGACGCTGGCGGTCGCCGTCGACGGCGCGACGCTCACCACCGTCGAGGGACTGGCGGCCGAGGACGGCACGCTGCACCCGGTGCAGCAGGCGTTCCGGGACTGCCACGGGCTGCAGTGCGGGTTCTGCACGCCCGGCATGGTGATGAGCGCCTGCGGCTTCCTCGCCGACGACCCGGATCCCGATCCCGACGAGGTCCGCGAGGGCATGGCCGGCAACCTGTGCCGTTGCACCGGCTACGCCGGCATCGTCGACGCGGTCGGCCAGGCGGCCGGCGCGCTGCGCGACTCGGGGGCCGACCCGCGGGCCCGGCACGTCGTCCCGTCCGGGCCCGGGCACGCCGACACGACGGGGGAGCGACCGTGACCACGCGCCAGTTCGGTGCCTCCGTCGCGCGTGTCGAGGACCCGCGCCTGCTGCGCGGCGAGGGGCGCTACCTCGACGACCTCGGGCACGACGCCCTGGCCGTCGCGATGGTCCGCAGCCCCCACGCCCACGCCCGGATCCTCGACGTCGACGTGACCGACGCCATCGAGGTCGACGGGCTGGTCGCGATCTACACCTTCGAGGACCTGCCCGAACGGCTCCAGCAGCCGCTGCCGCTGCTGATCCCGCACCCGTCGCTGACCGCCCCGGTGACCCAGTACGCGCTGGCCAACGGCGAGGTGAACCACGTCGGCGAGGCGATCGTCATGGTGGTCGCCACCGACCGCTACGTCGCCGAGGACGTCGTCGGCCGCATCCGGGTCGACTACGAGGTCCGCGACGCCGTCGTCGACATCGAGTCGGCCGTCACCGGCGGACCCGACGTGCACGACGCGGTGTCGGGCAACGTCGCCGCCGAGCTGACCCAGACCATCGGGGACGCCGAACAGGCCCTGTCGTCGGCGCCGCACCGGCTGCGGCTGCGCCTCGACATCGAACGCTCCGCCTCCACGCCGCTCGAGGGCCGCGGGGTGCACGCCCGCTGGGACGCCGACGACGCCTCGCTGCGGGTGCACACCTCGACGCAGGCGCCGACCAGCGTCCGCGCCGCCATCGCGACCTTCCTCGAACTCGACTTCGCCCAGGTCGAGGTGGTCGTCCCCGACGTCGGCGGCGGCTTCGGCGTGAAGATCATGCACCCGTGGCCCGAGGAGCTGCTGGTGCCGTGGGCGGCCCGGCTGCTCGGACGCGAGGTGAAGTTCACCGAGGACCGGCACGAGCACTTCGTCTCGGCCAACCACGAACGCGGCCAGGTCCAGCACGTCGAGGTCGGCTTCGACGACGAGGGCCGCATCCTCGGCCTCGACGTCGATTTCCTGCACGACCACGGGGCCTACATCCCCTACGGCCTGATCGTTCCGATCATCACCTCCACGCAGCTGCTCGGGCCCTACCGCATCGAGCACTACCGCGTCCGGTTCCGCAGCGTCTACACCAACAAGACGCCGGTCTCGCCCTACCGCGGCGCCGGTCGTCCGCAGGGCTGCTTCCTGATGGAGCGCACCGTCGACGCGATCGCGGCCGAGCTCGGGCTCGACCGCGCGCTCGTCCGGGAGCGCAACTTCATCCAGCCCGACGAGATGCCCTACGCGTTCGGACTGACCTTCCAGGACGGGCGCGACTACACCTACGACTCCGGCGACTTCCCGGCTTCGCTCGACAAGCTCAGGACGCTGGTCGACTGGGACGGGTTCGCGCAGCGCAAGGCGGCGGCCGCCGCCGAGGGCCGCCTGCTCGGCATCGGGCTCGCCTGCTACGTCGAGGGCACCGGGGTCGGCCCCTACGAGGGCGGCCACGTGCTGATCGAGCCCAACGGCACGGTGCAGGTCGCCACCGGCCTGGGCACCCAGGGGCAGGGCCACCAGACCGTGTTCGGGCAGATCGTCGCCGACGAGCTCGGCGTGCCGCTCGAGCACGTCCGGGTCGTCACCGGCGACACCCGCCGGTTCGGCTACGCCGTCGGCACCTTCGCCTCCCGGGCCGCGGTGATGTCGGGCAACGCCGTGCACCTCGCCGCGACCAAGGTCCGCGAGAAGGCGTTGCAGCTGGCCTCCGACGCGCTCGAGGTCGACGTCGAGGACCTCGAGCTCGCCGACGGGCGGGTGCAGGTCGTCGGCAGTCCCGGCACCGGCCTGCCCCTGTCGATGCTCTCGACGCTGTCGAACCCGCTGCGCTACGCCTTCGACGAGCACGCCAAGGCCGCGACGCAGTTCGCCGGTCCGAGCGACCCGGACCGTCCGCCGGTCGCCGAGGGGCAGCAACCCGGCCTCGAGGGGACCGACTACTACTCGCCGGTCCGTTCGACCTTCGCCAACGGCATGCACGCCGTCGAGGTCGAGGTCGACCCGGCCACCTCCGACATCTCGATCCTGCGCTACGCGGTCGTGCACGACTGCGGCAACCTGATCAATCCCAAGATCGTCCAGGGACAGGTGCTCGGCGGGGTCGCACAGGGGGTCGGCGGCGCGCTGTACGAGCGCATGGCCTACGACGAGCACGGGCAGCTGCTCAACGCCTCGTTCATGGACTTCCTGATGCCGTACGCCACCGAGGTCCCGACGGTCGAGATCGACCACCTCGAGACGCCCTCGCCCCTCAACCCGCTCGGCATCAAGGGCGCCGGCGAGGCCGGCGTCATCCCCGGCTCGGCCGCGATCGCCGCCGCGATCGAGGACGCCACCGGGGTGCCGGTGCGGGCCATGCCGATCTCGCCCTCGCAGCTGCACGAGCTGCGCCAGACCGCAGGAGGTGCCGCGTGAAGGTCACCGGTTCGTACACCCTCGCCGCCCCCCGCCAGCAGGTGTGGGACGCACTGCAGGACCCCGCCGTGCTCGCCCGCACCATCCCCGGCTGCGAGGCGCTGGAGGTCACCGGCGACGACGAGTACGCCGCGACCATCACCGCCGGGGTCGCCAGCGTCAAGGGCACCTACCAGGGCCAGGTGCAGCTGCGCGACAAGCAGACGCCCTCCAGCTACCGCCTGCACGCGCAGGGTGCCGGTGCGCCGGGCACGATCCGCGCCGAGGCGCAGATCGCCCTCGACGAGACCGACGACGGCGCGACCCGCATCACCTACGACGCCGATGCGGTGGTCGGCGGGATGATCGGCGGCGTCGGCCAGCGCATGATCGTCGGGGTCGCCAAGAAGACCGCCGGGGAGTTCTTCGCCGCGGTCGAGCGCGACCTGCAGGGTGGGCCCGCCGCGGCCGCGCCGGAGCCGGTCGCCGGTGAGACCACGGCCGCCACCGCCACCGCCCCGGCGTCGACGGCGCCCGCGTCGACGGCGCCCGCGTCGCCGGCTGCCGGGTCGCCGGCGTCCGGGTCGCCTGCGGTGGGGCAGGTCTTCGGCGGGCCACCGGCGGCGACGGCCGCGCCCGGCCGCTTCGGTGAACTGCTCGCTGCGGTGGGCCTCGGCGCGCTGATCGCGCTGGCCGGCGTGCTCGTCGGCCGCCGTCTGCGCCCGTGACCGCCACCGTGCCATCGGTCGCCGAGCTGCGCCGCCGCCTCGACGCCGGCGAGATCACCGTCGTCGAGGTCGTGCGCGGCTGCCTCGACGCCATCGCCGACCGCGAGGAGCAGCTGCAGGCGTGGGTCCACCTCGACGCCGAACTGGTGCTCGAGCGGGCCCGGGTCCTCGACGCGCTGCCACCCGAACGGCGCGGCCCCCTGCACGGTGTGCCGGTCGGCGTGAAGGACATCGTCGACACCGCCGACCAGCCGACCGGGCACGGATCGCCGATCTACACCGGCAACGAACCGGACGCCGACGCGGTCGCGGTCGCCCGCCTGCGGGCGGCCGGGGCGGTCGTGGTCGGCAAGACCGTCACCACCGAGTTCGCCCTGTTCCAGCCGGGTCCGACCCGCAACCCCCACGGGATCTCCCGGACGCCGGGCGGGTCATCGAGCGGGTCGGCGGCCGCGGTCGCGGCCGGGCAGGTGCCGCTGGCGATCGGCACCCAGACCGCCGGGTCGATCGTGCGGCCGGCGTCGTTCTGCGGCGTCTTCGGCGCCAAGCCGACCTTCGGGGCGGTGCCGCTCGACGGCGTGAAGCTGTGTTCGCCGAGCCTGGACACGGTCGGCCTGCTCGGCAGCGACGTGGACGGGATCGCCGTCGGGCTCGGCGTGATGGCCGACGACCCGGAACGGTTCCGGCCGGTCGACCTCGGCGAGCGGCCGCGGATCGGGTTCGTCCGCACACCGTGGTGGCACGAGGTCGAGCGGGGCGAACGCGGCCGCATCGAGACGGCGGTCGAGGCGCTGGCCGGCGACCTCGACGTGGTCGAGGTCGAACTGCCGGCCGAATTCGCCGGGCTGGTCGACGCGCAACAGGTGGTCATGGGTGTCGAGGTGCTCGACGCGCTGGCGTTCGAGATCGAGCATCACGGCTCGCGCCTGAGTGCGCGGCTACGGGCCTACCTCGACGACGCCCGTCGGATGCGTGACGAGTTCGACCAGGCGGTCGCTCTGCGCGAGTCGTGTCGCCGTCAGTTGGATGCGGCGTTCGGTGAGCTGGACGTGTGGCTCGCCCCGAGCGTGCTGGGCGAGGCGCCCGATGCGGCGACCACCGGTGACCCGCTGCTGTGCCGGCCGTGGACGCTGCTCGGCACGCCGACGGTGGCGGTCCCGGGTCTGCGCGGCGGGGACGGCCTCCCGCTGGGGCTGCAGACCATCGCCCGCCCGGGCGACGACGGCCGCGCCCTCGGCGCCGCACGCCTGGTCTCGGAACGCCTCGCCGCCGGAGAGCGCTCGCAAGGGCGCTGACCGCCCACGCGGTCCGCACGGACGTCCCGCAATGCACACGGCCGTGGGCTCCGCCCGGGGTACGGAGGAAGGACCAGACGTGACGCGCGTGGCCGTGATCGGTGGGCACGGGAAGACGGGGCGAGCCGTGTGCGCCCGTCTCGACGACGCGGTGGCGCTGGGCCGCGCCGATTGGCCGGACCTCGCCGGCGCGATGGACGGCTGCGACGCCGCGTACGTGATCGCCCCGAACCTGCATCCGGACGAGCCCGGCTACGTCGATCGCGCCCTCGGTGCGATGACCAGCGCCGGGGTCCGGCGAGTCGTCTACCACTCGGTGGCCGCCCCCTACGCCCCGGCCATGCCGCATCACCTCGGGAAGGCGGAGGGCGAGGACCTGGTCCGTCGCTCCGGTCTGGCATGGACGATCCTGCAGCCCGGTGCGTACCTGCAGAACCTCGATCTGTCCCGCGGTCCGGTCGAGGTGCCCTACGACGTCGACGCCCCGTTCGGGTTCCTGGACCTCGACGATCTCGGCGCCGCGGCGTCCCTCGTGCTCACCCGGCCCGGGCACGAGGGTGCGACCTACGAACTCGCGACCCGTCGTGCGTCCGTGGCCGAGCTGGCCGCCGAAGCAGGGCTCGAGGCCACCAGGATCGCCGACCCGGGCGACCACCCGTGGCTGACGGCGATGTTCGCCTACTACGACGCACATGGGCTGCCCGTGGGAACCCGCACCCTGGAGGCGCTGCTGCGCGGCACGTGAGCCGGCACCGGATCGTTCCGCGGAGGTGCCGGGTCTGCGCGGCGGCGACGGCCTACCGCTGCGGCAGGAGATCATCGCCCGCTCGGGCGACGACGGCCACGCCCTCGGCGCGGCCCGCTCATCGCCGAACGCCTCGCGCGTGAACGCTCCCGCGGAAGCGCCGACAGCCCACGCGGTCCGCACCAAAATCCCCGCTGTGAGCGCTTCCGCGGAAGCGCCGGCGTCGCCGGTCCGCGCATAGTTGGCGGCTGCGGCGCTCGCCTCGGCCACCGGCCCGCACCCGCGCAGCAGTCCCCGTTCTGCGCGCCGCCGCAGAAGCGCAGCCGGTGCCGCACCCGCGCACAGTTGCCGGTCTCACCTCGGCGGAACCGCTCCGGTCAACCCGAGTAGCAGGCCTCTCTGCGTGGTTCAGAGGAACGCCGCTGCTGGCAACCGTGTCGTTCAAACACCACCTGCCCATGGGGGGTCTTCCCCTTCGGGCCATCGCGATAGCGACGGCGCTGGCGAACTTCGGCGCCGCGGCGATGTGGTCGATCATGGTGCTGTTCGCCACCGAACTGCTCGACATCTCCGAGTTCGGCTTCGGCATCCTGCTCGCTGTCGCTGCCGCCGGCGGACTGCTCGGCGCGCTCACCGCCAGCCGGCTGGTGGCTCGGTTCCACCGGCGGCAGGTCATGCTCACCGCCATCGACGTCAACGCCGCGACCAGTGCGGCGGTCGGCCTGGCACGTGGGCCGATCCTTGTGGGAACGATGCTGTTTCTGACCGCGGCCGCCATCGCCGTCAACAACGTCGTCTCCCGGTTGCTGCGTCAGGCCATCCCGCCCGCACGGATTCTCGGCCGCGTCATCACCGGCGTGCGGGTCGTCGGGCTTGGGGCCGCACCCCTGGGTGCCCTCGCCGGCGGCCTTCTCGCACGCTCCGCCGGACTGCGAGCGCCGTTCTTCATGGCCGCCGCCGCGGTCGCCGCAGCGGCCTACGTGATCGCCGCAGCACTCACACGCAGCCGGATCGACGATGCCATCGCCTCGAACGCCGACCTGCTCTCCGACTGACACGCAGATGGTTAGTACGGGCGTTAGGCGGAGTTCGCCAGGTGATCTTGCTTCTCGATCTGGGAGACCCGCGACGGCGTCACGCCGAGGAGTTGCGCGACATCGCGCACGGTCAGCCCCGCCGCCCGGAGTTCGGCGACCGCGGCAGGGGTCCGGCGGCGCGCTCGGTCGCTCAGCTCGGCCAGGGCACGACGCAACTCAAGCGCCTCGAGCGTGTCGTCGGACACGTCGACGCGACGGAGGTCCGGGGAGATGTCGACCTCGAACGCATCACCGTCGATGTCGAGGACCAGCGCGATGGCCTCGCGGATCGCGGCATCCGCCTGGTCGAGCCGGCGTGACTGCGAGGCGACCTCGCGGCCCTCGACGTCGTACGCCACGAGCGACCACCAGTCGCCGTCACGGGTTGCGGTGACGCGGTAGGTGCTCACCTCCACCACTCCTCTCCGAGCTTGGCTGCCGCCTGCCGCATGATCGATCGGGCGGTGCCTTCGGCGATCTCGCGGTGGTTCGGGATCGGGATGCGTAGGCCGTCGAGTGAGAAGACCTCGTGACCGCCGGCGTTGCGCAACGACGCGAACTCCAGACCCGCGTCGTTGGCCGCGTCGCGGAGCTGTCTGATGAGGTCACGTCGCTTCATGAGCGTAAGTGTAGAAGCTGAACGAAGTCAAGTGCAGGCGATGAACTTACCTGTGCACAACCGCCGGTATGACTATGTGCGGGCGGACGCCGAAGTCGACGCGCACGTAGTCACGGCGATGTGCGCTCGGGTCAGTTGGCGTGCGCGGCGACCTCGCGGTCGAGTCGGTCGCCGAGGCGGTCGGTTTCGACGTCGAGGTCGTACTGGGCCTGAAGGTTGAGCCAGAACCGCGGGGTGGTGCCGAGGCGGCGGGCTAGCCGTAGGGCGGTGTCAGCGGTGACGGCGCGCTTGCCGTGCACGATTTCGTTGATGCGACGGGGTGGGACGCTGATGTCCTTGGCGAGCCGGTACTGCGACAGCCCGGTCGGTGCGAGAAACTCCTCGAGGAGCACTTCGCCGGGGTGGACGGGTGGGAGCTTCGTCTCCATGGCCACCTCCTAGTGGTAGTCCACGATCTCGACGTCGTAGGCGTTGCCGGCCTCCCATCGGAAGCAGATGCGCCACTGGTCGTTGATGCGGATGGAGTGCTGTCCTTGCCGGTCGCCCTTCAGCCGTTCGAGTCGGTTGCCGGGAGGGGCGCGCAGGTCGATGAGTTCCTCGGCGGCATCGAGCATCCGCAGCTTGCGCAGGGCAGCCTTGCTCAGTTCAGGAGGCCACCTCTTGACCCGCTGCCGCGCAGCGAGGCGTTCGGTGTCGCGGTCGCGGAAGCTGCGGATCATCGCTCGAATAATAACGCGACACGTTACGTACGGCAATGGTCGATCCCGCGGTTGTGCGCGGTACTGCATCGAGAGCCGCCCGCACATCGTCACGGTTCGGTGCGCGATCGCCAGTACCCAGGTCTTCGTCGCGTGTGAGCCACCGCGAGGACCCGCAGCTCCCTGGATGCGGCCAGGTACACGACGCGGTAGGGGAAGCGGACTACAGGCATCTGGCGCACCTCAAGGTGCGCGGGCACACCGGGAACCGATGCTCCAGCTTCCGGCCAGGTGGCGAGGTGGTCGACGGTTGCAAGGAACGTCTGCCCCAGACCGGAGCGCTGAGCCTCGTACCACAGCGCCGCTGCTTCGAGTTCGTATGACGCTTCCGGCTCGAAGGTGACCGGCCGACTCACCCGTCCGTCAGCGCCCGGCGAACGCGGTCACGCACGTCGGTCCACGCCTGGCCCTGCGACTCGCCCGCCGAGATCCGTCGTGCGCGCCGCTCGAGTTCCTCCGCCCACGCTTGCTCAACTGCAACGTCGTCACCCTCAGGAGGTCCCTCGAGGCTGACCAAGAGCTCAGCAACAAGGTCGGCCCGCTCCGCCTCGGGCAGCGAGAGAGCCTCGCGAAGCAGTGACTGGGCGTGTTCGGTCATGAGGTGAGCGTACCCTCGACCCGCAACCGGCTGAGCGTGGAATCCACAGCCGTCACCACACCGCAAGTGGCCACAGGGCACGGCGCGGTCACGCTATGGCGCTATGTGCGCATCGGCGGCGTACGCGCCGCGACACGCTCGGCCGCCGACGCCCGCGGTGCCCTCGAGCAGACCGGGTGGGAGGTCCTCGAGACCGAGGTGCCGCTGCGCGAGGCGATCACCCAGTCCGCCGGCGACGACGTTGCACATCCGGCCTTCGCCGATGTGGCTGCCGAGATCGGCCTCACCGCCATCCCGACCAGTGCCAGGAGCTGAGATGCCTGCCAAGAAGCTCGACCTCGCCGCGGCCGCCTCGACCAAGCAGCCCACCGCCTACCGGTCCCACGACCGCGCCGGCCAGAACGCCGCCACCCGAAAGCCCAAGCGCGCCACCGTTGACTTGCCCGGTGACGTCCACACCGCCTTCGTCGTTCGAGCCCGCGGTGAAGGACTCAGCAATCAAGCCGTCTTGGCTGCGCTCGCCACGGCATACGCCAATGGTGACGAGCGCGCACAGGCGCTGGTGTTCGAAGCGCTTGGGGGATAGTCGCAGCCCGCTGGGGCTACTGACATCAGTAGTCACTGAGGTCAGGAACCTGGCGGGTGGGGAGAAACAACCTCGGCTTTCCGCGCACGATTGCAGGACTCGACGGTGACCCCCCGTCGCGGCGCGCTGGCAACTGAAGATGAACTTTCCCGAATTGGCGCAATAGGGGTGATTCTTGCGGGCTAGTGTCCGCCGGGTACCGGTTGGACTTCCCCCCGCGGGCCGGACACCGGCTTATGCGGCCACCGTCGACGGTAGCGACTGGGTCTGCCGTTGGTGCTGTTCGTAGAGGGCTGGCGGGATCATCCCGATCGTGGAGTGCCGCCGTCGATGGTTGTAGCGATGGACCCAGACAAAGATCGCCCGGCGGGCGGCGGCTCGGGTCGGTAGGTGCAGCCGGTGGATGAGCTCAACCTTCAACGTCGCGAAGAAGCTCTCAGCAACCGCGTTATCGAGGCACGAGCCGGTCCGCCCGCACGACTGGGTGACACCCAGGTCGCGGCACGCGGTTCGAAACGTCTCGGAGGTGTACTCCGAGCCGCGGTCGTGATGAAAGATCGTGCCGTCCATCTTGCGTCGCCCACGGGCGGCGACCGCCATCTCGAGCGCATCGACGACCAGCGTCGCGTCGTGGCGGTCACCCATGGACCAGCCGATCAGCCGCCGGGATGCCAGGTCGATCACGGTGGCCAGGTACAGCCATCCCTGACCGGTGCGGACGTAGGTGATGTCACCGGCCCAGACGGTGTCGAGCAGTTGCGGCTGGAACCTACGGCCGACCAGATCCTCGATCGCCGGCGCGGCCTCATCCGCTTTGGTCAACGACCGACGACGCCGGGGACGATGGCCCTGCAGCCGTTCCTGGCGCATCAGCCGGGCGGTGCGCTTGCGGTTGAGCACCCACCCCTTGTCCACCAGCTCAGCGGTCATGCGCGGCTCGCCGTAGGTGCCGTCCGAGGCGGCGTGCAGATCACGGATCTCGTTGATCAGCCGCGCTTCGTCCCACTCCGCCTCGGTCGGCCCCTCGCCGCGCTCGAGCCAGGCGTAGAACGCCGAGCGTGACACACCGGCGGCGGCGCAGGCAGCGTTGACGTTGAACCCTTCGGCCTTCCGGGCGGCCACGCAGCGATAGCGCGTCACTGCGGTGACTCCTTCACCCAGAAGGCCACGGTTCGTTTGAGCAGATCACGCTCCATCCGAAGCTTGGCGTTCTCCGCCTCGAGCTCCTTCAATCTGGCGCGCTCGTCAGGTGCGATGCCGCTGCCGGCGGCCTGTTCGTCCTGGTGGCGACGCACCCAGTTGCCCAGCGTGGAGTCGTAGATCCCCAGCTCCGCGGCGACCTCCGCGACCGGGCGGCCGGTCGTGAGCACCAGGTCGACCGCGTCGCGCTTGAACTCGTCGGAGAACTTGCGGCGCGGTCTTGGTTGTCGTCGTTCGTTGTCGTGTCCCATGCGGACATCCTGTCATCCAGGGTGTCCGGCTGCAGGGGGGAGGTCCAGGTCGGCATCGGTGTCGGCTGCGAAGACGGGAAACGGGGTAGGGGGGGTCTTGATGTCGCGTGCGCTTGTTGGCGTGTTGTCGGTGGCGTTGTGGCGGTGGGGGTGACCCCGGTGTCCGCACAGGTGGCGCCGAGGCTTGCTGCTCCTGAGGTGTTCGAAGCGGTAGGGGAGAGCGAGCTTCCTGCGGACACCGGCATGCCGGCGGGTGAGCCGACGCCGGTGGTGCGGGTGGGCGAGCTTCTCGAGGCACGCACGGCGACCTCGGCGACCTTTGAGCTGTCGGACGGCTCGTTTGTGACCGAGATCGCGGCCGGTCCGGTACATGCCCGTGACGGGTCGGGCGGCTGGGTCGAGATCGACACCGACCTGGAGCGTACGGCCGACGGGTTTACGCCCAAGGCGGTGGATCACGAGCTCGTGCTGCCGGGGGCGGTGGACGAGCCGGCCCGGTTCGAGACCGAGCAGGGCTGGGTCGAGTTCGCGTTCGAGGCGGCGGGGGAGGCCGTGGGGGTGGCCAGCCTCGTCGAGGACGTCGAGGATGTCGTGCCGGTGGTGGATGGCGCGGCGGTGACCTGTCCGATGGGTGAGGTCGACCTGCGGTTGACCGCCACGCCGTCCGGGGTGAAAGAAGAGGTGGTGTTGGCGGATGCGTCCGCACCGCGGGCGTATAGCTGGCGGTTGGCTGCTGCGCCGGAGCTGACGGCGACGTTGACCGAGGGGAACGAGGTCGAGTTCGTCGATGCGGAAGGCGAGATCCAGTTCTGGGTGCCGGCGCCGTTCATGATCGACGCGTCGGACGACTTCGACGTGCGCTCGAGCGATTTTGAGGTGTCGTTGGAGCGTGACGGTGACGAGTGGGTGTACGGGCTGGTCGCCGACGATGACTGGCTGGACGCGCCGGAGCGGCAGTGGCCGGTCACGATCGATCCGACGTTCACCAATTCGCCACGCTACGACTGCGTGTTGACGTCGTCGACCTTGGCGGACAAGCCCTACTGTGGTGCGGATGGGCTGCGGGTCGGGAGGATGGCGTCGGGTGCGATCCGGCGCACCATCGTCAACTTCGACATCGCGATCGCCTGGGCTATCGCGAGCCGTGAGCCGGTGCACGTGATGGGTGCCGAGCTGTCGATGGCGTTGACGGCCGATTCGGGTCCACGGTTCGACACGAGCTTGCGGCCGTTGACCGAGGAGTTCAACAACGGCGCGACGTGGAACCAGCGGACCGCGAGCGCGGGGTGGTCGACCCCTGGTGCAGGTGGCGGCGCGGTCGGTCCGGAGATTCCTGGGTCGGGTCGTGGTGCGCTTGCGTCAGGATCCGATCCGTTTTGGGGTTCGGAGCCGGGCCGGGTGTTTTGGTATCCGACCCGACAGGTGCAGCAGTGGTTCGACTATGGCTACTCCAACGGTGAGCTGGTCGGCGAGCGGGAGTTCGGGTTCCGTCTGGCGGCCCGTGACGAGACCGCGGTGGGGGAGATGCGGTTTCACTCCTCGGAGGCGGCCCGCTGGCAGGACTACCCGCGTTTGAAGGTGCAGTGGTCGCGGGGGATCGGCGCGACCGACCAGACCACGTTCGTGGGCGAGACCTCGGTGTCGGACCGTTCGTCGTATGCGGTCAACGCGGCCACGGGCAACCTGTATGTCACCGCCACGGACCTGACGATCGCCGGGGTGGCCGGTCACGATCTGACGGTGGACCGGGCCTACAACTCCTCCCGCCGGATTTCCACCAGCGAGCACGTGGACTCGTCGTCGGAGTATGTCGGGGCGTTCGGGGCGGGTTGGACCTCGATGATCGATCCGCAGGCACGCATCCGGACCTACCAGGCGAACAACCGGATCACCTACACCCACCCGTCGGGGTGGACCCAGGCGTTCATCGACCGGACCGGCAACGGCAGCTACGTCTCGACGCGGAACTCGTCCAAGCTGCGGATCACGCTCGATGCGAGCAACCCGGCCGAGATGTTCACGGTCGAGGACCGGGCGACCAAGACGACCGAGGTGTTCACCAGTGCGGGCCGGCTGCGGCGCATCATCGACCGCAACGGCAACGAGATCGTGTTGGGTGCGGACGCGGCCGGTCGGGTCTCGAGCATCACCGACCAGGTCCGCGGGTCGTTTCTCACGGTGACCTACAACGCTGCCGGGCTGGTCAGCCGGATCACCGATCACACCGGCCGCCGTTCGGTGTACTCCTACAGCGGTGCGAACCTGACCTCGCAGACGTTGCAGAACAGCAGCGGGGCGAGCGTGGGTGGGGTGCACCGCTACATGTACGGCACGTCCGGGCAGATGTCGCGGATCACCGATCCCAAGGGTGCCCACCACGACATCACCTACAAGCCGACCAACGCCGTCATCAACGGTGGTGGGGTGGCGACGGTCACGCGGCCGCGAGGTGGGACCACCACCTACAGCTACACGACACCGTTGGACTGGTCGGACTTCGAGCAGGGTCCGACGCAGACGGACGTGACCGATGCGCGGAGCAACGTGACCCGCTACCTGTCGGATAGGCGTGGTTGGGTGACCCGGGTGACGGACGCGCGTGGGAACCGCCGCTCGTCGGGGTTCGATGCGTTCGGCAATGTCGCTTCGTTCACCGACAGCAAGGGTGGGGAGACGACCAACAGCTACACCGATGACGGGCTGGGGTTGGTGTCGTCGTTGACGGCCGGGGGCCGGTTGCACGAGTTCGATCTCGACAACGCGGCTGAGCCGTTCCAGCCGGGCGGGTATGACAATCCGGAGGGCAAGCTGACCGGGTACGGGTACACCGCGTCGGGCAATGTCGAGCGGGTCACCGATCCGGTGGGCGGTGAGGTGTTCATCGAGCACAACTCGGTCGGCAACGTGTTGTGGGTGACCGATGGGCGGGCGACCAGCCGGTCGCAGACGACCTACCGTACGGTCTACAGCTACGACCAGGATCACCGGTTGATCAGGATCGCTCCGCCGGGTGGGCGTCGTCGGGTCACGATCGACGCCTACGACGCGCTGCACCGTCCGATCCGGATCACCGACGGGTCGGGGACCTCGGTCTACACTTACGACCTGTTGGGGCGGACCACGTCGGTGACCTATCCCGACGGGCAGCAGATCGTGTTCGGCTACGACGCCAACGGCAACCGGACCAGCCGCAGCGATGCGAGCGGGACGGTGTACGACGCGGACGGCAACATCACCCGTGAGACGTTCCCGGACAGTCGTGGCACGATCGACTACGTCTACGACGCGGTCGGCAACCTCACGTCGATGACGGATGCGGCCGGCACGGTCGGCTACGCCTACAACGCGGTGAACCTGCCCACCACGATCACCGAACCGGGCGGGCACGTCATCCGCTACGTCTACAAGTCCAACAGCGACGAGATCGACGAGGTGTCGTTTCCGACCGGGACCACCCGCGTCACCCAGAAGATGGAGTACTTCGGCGACGGCGAGATCGAAGAGATCATCGCGGAGCGGGGCACGTCGACGCTGGCCGAGGTGGCCTATACCTACACGCCCACGCCCAAGGGTGCCGACACCACCGGATCGTTGCGCAGGACCCGCGTGCTGGACAACGGCAACGGCACCGGCAACGAGACGACCACCTACGGCTATGACGACGCGGGCCGGCTCGAGCGGGCCACGACCGGGCAGTCTGGACAGTCCAGCCACTTCTACGAGTACGACCGTGCCGGCAACCGGACCCGCCATCGTGTCACGGTCGATGGTGTGCAGCAGAGCACCACGTACTTCGGCTACGACGCCGCGTCGGAGCTGTGCTGGTCCGGCCCGATTCCTGCCGGGACCGTGTCGACGGCGAACTACTGCACCTCCAACCCGTTCGGGTCGACCCGCTACGTCCACGACGCGGCCGGGAACCTGATCTCGGGTGGGGGCTACCAGCTCGGCTACGACCGGGCCAACCGCACCACGACGATGACCACCCCCACCGGTGGTGCGCTGCCGGCCTCGTATGCCGGGGCAGGACAGGCCGAGCGGCTCACGGCCGGTCCGGCGACGTTTGTCTCGTCACTGCTCGGCGTCACCGGCATGGTCGAGACCGGTGCACGCACCGCCTGGACCCGCGGCCCGGACGGGACCCTGCTCGGCCAGCGCCGCACCATCGGCGGGGTCACCACCCGCTCGTACTACCTGACCGACGGGCTCGGATCGGTCATCGCGGTCGTCAACCAGACCGGCACGGTCACCAACCGCTACGACTACGCCCCCCTACGGCGAAACCGACGAACGGTGCCCCACCAGCGCCTGTGTCGACAACCCGTGGCGGTTCGCCGGCGAATACCAGGACACCCAGACCGGGCTGTACAAGATCGGGCACCGCTACCTCGCACCCGAGCTCGGACGGTGGACCCAAGCCGACCCCGCCGCCAACCGCATCAACCCGATCCAGCCGTCCGAAACCAACCCCTACGCCTACGCCGGCTGCAACCCCGTCAATTACACCGACACCACCGGGCTCAGCGCCCAAGGCGCGCTCTGCGCAGCCCAGGTCGGGAATCTCTTGGCAAGCAGCTTCCTATTGTCGTTCGATTATACCGCCCTAGTTTTTGCTCTCGCAGGCGGAGCGTCTATGGCAGCGGCTGCGGCAGCGTTTGGCCTCGCCCTCGGAGTCGTAGGGATGGTGTATGGGATCATGTCCACCAATGAGGCGTGCTGATGGCCATCGTCATCGCGGTTAGTTTCGGTGTCGCGTCTCTAGTCTCTTTGGCTGCTGCGATCCGTGTTCTGTTCGGGAAGCGTGTTGAGCGTGACCGAAGTGAACGGACGCAGAGGATCGCTGTTTGGGTACTAGTTGCCATTGGTGCAGGTGTAATGTCGGTAGGGCTCCTGATATCAGACGGCGATGTTTCTTCGCCGTACTTCGGAATAAGTCTGGTATCGGCGGTCATAATAGGCGGGGTTGTCCCTGTGCTAGCCTTTCGGATTGAGGGACATCAGATGTTGCACGGTCGTCGTAGCGAGTGAGCGCAGGTGTCGAGTACTGGCTCCTCGGTTTAGGCTGATCGAGCGCCGGACTTGGAATTCTCACGTGGGGTATTCCCGGTGCTTACCGGGGTTCCAAATCGCCACGTAAGGAGCGCAGCGCCATGGGTCCACCCTCCACTGGATTCTGATTGCCATCATCTGCACCGTCGGGATCGCCGTCGGGATAGGCATCGACATCAGAAACAAGCGTGAGTACGGGACGACCAAGCAGTGGAAAATTCGGGCGATCAAGCGTGAGCGGGAAGCGCAACAAGCAGACGATAGGGAGTCTGGTGGCAGTTGAGCCGACTGAGGAAGACGTCGCTGCATCACACCCGAAGTGGCGGTCGGTTGGCCTGATCGTGGCCGGATTGGCGTTCACGTACACGGCGATCACCATGGATGACGAACTCGTCTTGCGCGCCATTCCCGCGCTGCTGGCCGTGGTGTCGTTCGGTCTTTCCGTGTTCTGGCTGATCAAGTACCCGAAAGCTCCTTGGTTCTAGAAGGGGTCGGTGCCGGGCTGCTGCGGAGGCGCTGCTTTGCGCGATCACCTCAGAGTTGGGGAGATTGAGCTCGGCGCTCCAGTGACTGACGAACCGGCTCAGCTCCAGGTCGGCTCCATTCCGCCAGTCACTCGGTGGCCGGATGTGGTCGGGTGACGATCTGGCGGTAAATGGTGGCTCGGCTGACGCCGAGGTGTGCGGCGATGCGTTCGACGGGGAGGCCGTCGGCGTAGAGCTGGCGGCCGAGCCGTTGTTTGTGTGGGGTTATGACGGTGGGTCGGCCTCCGCGTCGGCCTTGTTGGCGTGCGGCTTGGAGGCCGGCGTGGGTGCGTTCGCGGATGAGTTCTCGTTCGAACTCGGTGTCGGCGGACATGAGATTCTCCCCGTAGGCGGACAGCGGACCTCCCCGGTGGCGGACACGAAAGCTCCCCGCGGACATCAGATCTCCCCGGTGTTGTCCATCGTGCTCGTCACGGTTGTCGTGAACGAGTGATCCCTCCCGGTACGACGGCGGTGCTGAAGCGTCGCCGACCAGGAGGGATCGGGATCAAGTCTGCCGGAGAGATCATGGAGATTTTGGAGGCCTACGACCTCGTGGGCACCTACCGCGGCGCGTCCAGGTTGGCTGGCTGCGACCACCACACCGTCAAGCATTACGTCGAGCGCCGTGCCGCGGCTGCCGACCCGTCGGCCAGCGTGCCGCGGCCGTCGATGATCGACGGCTACCGGGCCAAGATCGAAGAGCTCGTCGAACGTTCCGAGGGCGACATCCGGGCCGATGTCGTGCACGAGCGGCTGACCGCGATGGGGTTTGACGGCACCGACCGCACGACGCGCCGGGCGGTTGCCGAGGCCAAGTACCACTACGCGGCGGGACGACGTCGGGTGTATCGGCCCTGGATCACTGAACCGGGCGGCTGGTTGCAGTTCGACTGGGGCACCGGACCGAGGATCGCCGGGCGGGCGACGCTGCTGTTTTGTGCCTGGCTGGCGTGGAGCCGTTTCCGGGTGGTGATCCCGGTGTGGGACCGCACCCTGCCGACCGTGCTGTCGTGCCTGGACGAGACGTTCCGTCGGGTGGAGGGCATCGCGACCTACACGTTGACCGACAACGAGAAGACCGTCACGGCCGAGCATGTCGCCGGGATCCCGGTCCGCCATCCCGACATGGCCGCCGCGGGCCGCCACTACGGCACCCAGATCACCACCTGCGTGCCGGCCGATCCGGAGTCCAAGGGCGGCTCGGAAGCGACTGTGCGGATCGCGAAGGCGGATCTGGTCCCGACCACGGCGAACCTGCGCGACGCCTACCACAGCTTCGCCGAGCTGCGGGCTGAGGCCGCCATGTGGTGTGAGCACATCAACGCCCGCCCGCATCGTGAGACCGGCCGGCCCCCGGTCGACATGCTCGCCGAGGAACAGGCACGGCTCCACCCGGTGCCCCGTGACCCCTACGTGGCCGCGTTGGGCGAAACCCGGGTGGTGTCGCGCAGTTCGGTGATCTCGCTGGGTGGGGTGCGCTACTCGGTCCCACACCAGCTGATCGACCAGACCGTGTTCGTCCGCGTCGACGGCGACGAGGTCGTCATCGCCCACCAGGGCCGTGACGGCGTGACCGAGGTCGCCCGCCACCTGGTCTCCACCCCCGGCACGCCGCGGCTGGATCTATCGCACTACCCGCCCCGGTCGGCGTCGAAGATTCTCGAGCACCGCCCGGCGCCTCGCACGCCGGGCGAGGCCGCGTTCCTCGCGCTCGGGCCGGGAGCGGCGGCCTGGTTGACCGCCGCCGCTGCGGCCGGGACCGCGCGGGTTCGGATGAAGATGAACCAGGCGGTCGAGTTCGCCGCGGTCTACGACCAGGCCGAGGTCGACGCCGCGCTGGCTGCCGCCGCGCAGGCCGGCCGGTTCGCCGAAGGCGATCTCGCCTCGATTCTGCGGCATCGGCGTCGCAGCAACGGTGACGGGGTCGTGGTCCCGCTCGTCGAGGGGCACTCGCTGCAGACCGGCACGTCGCGTTGGGCGGAGGTCGGCCGATGACCGTCTCGAAGTCCCAAGCCCTCGACGCCGAGGTCGAAGCGCTCGCCCGACGGCTGCGGCTGCCCTACCTGCGCAAGGCCGCCGTCGACGTGCTGCCCACCGCCAAAGCGCAACGTTGGGAACCTGCCGAGCTCGTCCGGGTCCTGCTCGCCGAGGAAGCGCAAGGCCGGGACGCCGCCACCATCCGCAACCGCCGACGCCGGGCCGGGTTTCCGACCGGCAAGACCTTCGACACCTGGCGCGAGACCGCCTCGACGATCCCGGCGGCGACCCAACAGGCGCTACGCACCCTCGAATGGGTCCGGCGGGCCGAGAACCTGGCCGTGGTCGGACCGTCCGGGACCGGGAAGTCACACCTGCTCGAAGCCCTCGGTCAGGCCGCAATCGATGACGGGCTGATGGTCGCGTGGTTCACCATCGAGTCCCTCGGCCGGCTCGTCACCCGACATCGTGCGGACGACTCGGTCGCCAAAGCCGTCAACCGGGTGTTGAAGGCCGACCTGGTCGTCATCGATGACATCGGCCTGCTCCCCGTCCCCGCCGAAGCCGCCGAAGCGCTGTTCCGCGTGATCGATGCTGCCTACGAACGCCGCTCGGTCGCCATCTCGAGCAACATCCACCCCGGCGGGTTCGACCAGCTGCTGCCCACCACCATCGCCACCGCCGCGGTCGACCGGTTCATGCACCACGCCCACGTCGTGGTCACCGACGGCGACTCCTACCGGTTCGCCCAAGCCCGCGACGGCAAGGGGGTGACGCCCCTGGCCTGACCCCGTGGGGAGATCTCATGTCCGCGGCTGGGGAGAACTGCTGTCCACCACCGGGGAGGTCTCACGTCCGCCACCGGGGAGATCCCGATGTCCGTTGACACTCGGCGAGGGCGCCGAAGAGGTGGAAGGTGAGCCGGCCGGTTGGGGTGGTGGTGTCGATCGCTTCGTGCAGTGATCGAAGTCCGACCTGGTGCTGCTCGAGGGTCTGTACCTGGTCGATGAGGTCGCGGAGTGATCGGCCGAGCCGGTCGAGGCGCCAGACGACCAGGGTGTCGCCGGCGCGGAGGTAGTCGATCGCGGCGGTCAGCTGGGGGCGGACTGCGGTGGTGCCCGGGTGTGGTCGGTGAAGATCCGCTCGGCACCCGCGGCGGTCAACGCGTCGAGCTGCAGCTGCGGGTCTTGCTCGGTGGTGGAGACTCGGGCGTACCCGACGATGGCCATCCCGTTGTCCTCGCGTCTCACAAGCCGTCACGGCAGTCGTGACGTGAGACGAATTATGGACATGAGTTGTGACACAGCCCTGGAGGCTTGACGTCGGGGGCGGGCGTCGTGTCTCACAAACGTTCGTATTTGAGTGGGGAACCGGTGGTGCATGGCCCGGCCGAACTGGCAGATCTCAGCCGGGGTGGTCGATCCAGACGGGTGCGTCGGTGTCGTCGGCGTAGCGCCACTGGTCGGTGGTGCCGTCTTGGCGGGTTTCGGGGGTCTTCCTCTTGGTAGTGGGTGACCCGGTCTCGGATGCTTGGTGAAGACACGTACGGCCTCGATGCTCGAGGTGTCTAAGCCAACCGAGCGACCGAGGCCGTACGCGTGTCCCAACCTACCCCTGTCCAGGGGAGGAGCGAGCTGTTGCTCGCCCTGCCCGAGTTCATCCTGACCGACGCCCGCATCGACGAGCACGACGAGCTCGTAGCCGTCGTCGAACTGCCCCGCGGCGTCCAGCCCTGCAGCCGCTGCGGGACGCTCGAACGGCACCCGCTGCACGACTGGCGCCGCCACACCGTCCGTCACCTGCCGGTTGCTGGACGCGCGACGAGGGTGGTGTGGCGCAAGCGGCTGCTGGCCTGTGTCGAGGGCTGCGGCACCTTCGTCGAGCGGACCCCTTCGGTCGCGCCTGGTGCGGTCTGGAGTCGTGCCGCCGCCCGGGCGGCGGTGGCGATGGCGGAAGCGAACACACCGATCGACACGATCCCTGTCGCTTCGGCGTCGGGTGGAACACCGTGATGCGCGCCGTCCTGGCTGCGGCTGACCAGGTGGCGAAGGTCTCACCGACACGGGTGGGGATCGATGAGACGGTGATGACCACCGGCCGGCTGCTTGAACGTCGCCGGCAGTTTCTCACCGCACTGGTCTGTCTGGACACCTCCCTGGTCGTCGCGGTCTCCCAAGGGCGTGACAAGGGCTCTGCGACCGCGCTGCTGGCCGAACACGCCCCCGACGCCAAGGTTGTCGCGTGTGATCTGTTCTCCGGGTTCAAGGCGGCCGCCGACACCCTCGAAGACGTGACCGTGGTCGCCGACGTGTTCCACCTCGTCAGGCTCGCGCTGCACGCGCTCGATGAGGTCTGACGACGCCGTCAGCAGCAGATCCACGGCCACCGCGGTCACAAAGATGATCCGCTGTTCAAACTCCGCCGCGTCCTGCGGGTCGGCCAAGAACGGCTCGACGGGCAGGTGCTCGCGAAGATCTTCGACCGGCTGCGTGCCGAAGACACCGACGATGAAGTCGCGGCCGCCTGGATCGCGGTCGACCTACTGCGGCGGATGTACCAGGCGCCCGATCGTGACACCGCCCACCGCCGGCTCGTCACGTTCTACGAGTCTTGGTCGAAATCGACGAGGTGATCCGGCTCGCCAAGACCATCGACACCTGGCAGAAGGAGGTCCTCGCGTTCTTCGACACCCGCGCCTCCAACGCCCCGACCGAGTCCGCCAACGTCAAGATCAAGTCCATCCGGCGGGCCGCCCGAGGTTCCGCAACTGCGGCAACTACGCGGCCCGGATCCGGCTCCACGCCGGCCAGCCGCGTAGGGTCCCGACGACCACGAGGATCAGGTCCTACAGCTTCACCACCGCGGCGTGACCCACCTCAGTGGGGAAGACCCGGTTTCGGACGTGAACCGCATAGGGGGTCGAGCGTGTAGGTCCGACGCTGGCCGTTTTTGGCAGGGGGTGCACGAGGTCGTTGGCGAGGTGTTGTGAACGGCTGCCGTTCTGCCTGTTATGTCCCGCTACTTAGATTCCTTCGACGTCGGCAATCGAAGTGGTCTTCGAACTCTTCGGGTGAGAAGTAGCCATCAAATGTATAGATCTCATCTGTACGCAAGTCATCCCAGTTGAATAGGATGCCAGTTTCTATTCTCGTAGTTCGGACGGTCAGCGAATAGTCCGCGTCGTCGCGAACGGTGAACTTATCATCGACGTGAACATCGATACTGTTCGGCGGATCACTCAATGAGATAGCCACGGTTTGATCCGGCAAATCGTCCGCCGGTCTGTCGGGGTATATGCCCGTCGCATGAAGATGGACGTCGGTTCCGTAATCATCTACATTGCCAGTCCATGTTTCCATTATTATGTCAGTTACCGCATCCCCTTGGCACAGGGCGTAACGTATAACGAGATCGCGAGGATTCCGTTCAGACGTGGTGATAGAAATGCCAATTGACGGAACAGGTTCGCTAGGAAGACAACCCGCCAGGATGATGGAAACGACGATTAGAAACCACATTTTCACCGTCAGCACCAGTCATAATTCCCGGCTTTGAGGCCGGCTTGCCGTTCTGCCCAATTCCGGCACGGGTTGGTGCCCCCCGCCAGGTAGGCAAGCGGGAACGCAAAGCCCATGACTGCCCATTGTGTGGCGTGCCTCGATTCATGCCGCAGTAGCGATGGACTAACACTCCGGTCTCTCGTCAGAAAGACGTTTCCTACTTGGGTTCCGCCTCGAGCGTGACCTCCACGCATGCCCGTGCATGTGATCATGAGTCCTCGCTGGCGGGTGCAGGTGCCTCCCCACGCGCGCCCCCAGAGGTATGCGCCGGCAGTGAACGGTGTGTTCCGAGCGGCGCGGACCACATGGCCCGTCCGGCGGATACCGCGGTACCAGCGTCCGACCAGTCGGCTCCAGCGTGCGCGTTTTCCGTCGAGGTCGGTGCAGTTGATGGGGTCGGCGTAGCAGTAGTCGTAGGCGGAGGCGGAGCCGCCGATGACGGGGTCGATCTGGAGGAATCGGCCGAGTTGGGGGAGGTAGGCGCGTACGCCCATGAGGATCGCGCCGGAGGCGAGTACGGCGGCGCGTTGCTTACCGCCGAGCCAGTGGTAGCGGCCGGTGATGGTGGTGGTGTCGAGTGGTGCGCCGTATTCGTCGGTGATGCTGGTGGCGAGCACGGTGGTGCCGGGGATTGCTGCTTGTGGGTCGTTGCCCACGTTGGCGATGACGGAGCCGAACAGGTCGGTGAGCTGTTCGGTGATGGTCGTGGTCGCGCCATCGGGGGAGGTGATGGTCGCGGCCAGGTCGCCGGTGATACCGGTGACGTGTCGGGTCCAGCCGAGGCCGGGGTGGTCGATCCAGGCGGGTGCGTCGGTGTCGTCGGCGTAGCGCCACCGGTCGGTGGTGCCGTCCTGGCGGGTTTCGGACGCGAACCGCATCGCGGGGTCGAGCGTGTAGGTCCGACGCTGGCCGTTTTGGGTCAGGGAGTGCACCAGATCGTTGGCGTAGTAGGTCGCGTCGAGTTGTCCGTGGCCCTCGAGCAGTCCGGCAGGAACCCGGGTGGTGCGGCCGAGCCCGTCGTAGACGGTGCCTGACAGCAGCCGGTCGGCCTGGTCGTAGGCGTAGTCGGTGGTGGTCCGGGTGTCGAGATCACAGTTGCCGTCGGCGCCGGCACGGGTCACGGCTTTCGACGAGCGGTTGGCGTTGGCACCGGCCGCGCCGTCGAAGGCGTACTCGCGGATCTGGCAGGCCGCGCCGGCATCGGTCGCGGTGATCAGACGTCCGGCGCCGTCGTAGCGGTAGCTGCGGGCCATTCCGGCACGCACGTGGGCTACCCACCGGCCGTGGATGTCGACCGTGACGTGCTCGTCGAACGACAGACAGCCGCCCGGACCGCAGTTACGGGTCTGGGTGATCTGCTGTCCGACCGGGTTCCCGGCCGGGTCGAGGGTGGTCTGGTGCCGCCAGCCTGCCGGGGTGGTCCAGCGACGCAACGTCCCGTCACCGTCGTAGTCGGAGACCGACGCGGTGAAGCTGCCCACCTGCGAATCGGTGACTGCGGTGGTGTAGCCGGTCGTGTCGTCGTAGGTGAAGCTGCGGGTGCCAAGACCATCACCGACCGAGGCGACACGTCCGAACCGGTCGTAGCGGGTCTGGCCGTGTGTGCCGACACTGTCGGTGTAGCTGGTGAGCCGTCCGAGCCGGTCGTAGCTGCGCACGAGCGTGCGGCCATCCGAACGGGTCTCGGAGACCGCCCCGGTCGCGGGGTCGTAGACGGTGGTGGTTTCGGCGACCGCGGTACCGATCGTGCTGCCAGCACCGGCCGTCACCGCAACGCGGGTGACCCGGCCGGCCGTGTCGTAGCTGGTCGTCGTGGTCCGCACGGTCGTGCCGCCACCCGCGCGAGGAACACTCTCCGCGACCTGGGTGGGCTGCAACAGCCGGTTGTAGCCGGCCGTGTGGATGGTCGCCAGCCCTGGCAGTCCGGACGCCATGGCCGGCTGCGCTGCCGGGGTGATCAGACACACCTGCCCGTGCCAGTCCGGCCGGCCGCCACACTGCGGATAGGTCGGGTTCGCCGGCGCGGTGTAGCGCACCGTACGCAGCGTGCCAGGACCACCACCATCGGCCTCGGACGGCTGCCGCCGCTCGATCTCGCGTCCCTCATCGTCGTAGCGGGTCACCGTGACCAGCCCCAGCCCGTCCGGATCGAGGGTCTGGCGGGTCGCCAGCCGCAACTTCCAGTCGTACTCGGTCTGGGTCAACTGTTCGTCGACCACCTGGCCGCTGGTCAGGAGCGCACCGACCCAGCTCGAGGTCGGCAACGTCGCGGTCTCGGTGTCCGAGCCATCCGCCGTCGGGATCTGCGGATAGTGGTGGCGGGTGTGGCGACGGGCCAGCTGCAGTTCACCATTGGACAGTTGCACCTGATGTTGCGGTCCGAGCTCGCGCTCCAGCCGCAGACCCGAAGCATCGAACAGCCGGACCGTGGCCAACAGCCCGGCTGCTGCCTGCGTGTCCGGCTCGGTCAACGCCTGCGCCCGGTTCGCCGGGGTGAGCTCACGGACCACGTTGCCGTACACGTCATGTTCGGTGACCGAGATCCGCCCGCCAGGCGAGGCGACGTTCACGCTACGGCCGTTGCGGTCGAGATAGTGCACCTCGGCCCGGGCATAGCCGGCCGCGGTCAACGACGCGGCCGAGGTCGAGGACGGAACCTGTTCGGGCGGGAACACGGCCGTGACGTCCGTGGGCAGGTTCCGGCCAGCCTGTCCCCACCGGTCCAGCTCGGTGTCACCCATCGGATGCGGCGCACCCGACCCGGTACGGGGCACGTCGTACACCAACGTCCACCGGTTGACCCCGGATCCCGGCTCGGCACGCTCGACCGCCTGCAACCGGCCCGCCTCAGGGCCCGAGGACGCGGCATACACCAACGTCCACGGCTCGACCCCAGGCGGGGTGAGCGTGGTCAGCCGTGCCGTGCTCCCGGCATAACCGAACGTGGTCGCAAGCTGAGTCGACCGGGTCGTACCCGTCCGCGGATCGACCACACCGACCAGCCGACGGGCCGCGTCATACTCGTAGGACACCAGCACGTCACGCACCGCCCGGGTGTTGGCCGCATCCCACGTTTCGAGCTGCACGGACTGCAACCGCGATGTCGAAGCGTTGGGCGGGTCATACACCAGATGCAGCGCCCGACAGCCCGGTCCGGGCTGTCCACAGGCTGCTCCGGCAGGGCCGGGAGCACGCAACGTCGTGGGGCGCAGCATGCCCCCGATCCTGCTGTAGGTGATGCTGGTCGCGGCCGCGTCCGGGGTGTGCTTGACCACCTCCGGCACGAACGATTCGGCCTCGTGGGACCGGAACGTGACCTGCATGCCGTCCAGATCGCTCAACACATACTGCGATCCCCGATGGGTCAACGTCAGGTCCTCGAACCCGGCTTCGACCGCCTGGTAGCGGTGCCCACCATCGTGGGCTTCGGGCGTGTCGAACCAGAACTCCGCCCCTTCGACGTCCTCGACGACCACGAACGGCGCCGGCGTGCTCGCCGAGGCATGCTCCGGCGTCTCGAGCAGCCGGAAGCCGGCTCCGGCGTCGAGTACCGGCACGCCGGAGGTCCAACCCGCACCGAACAGCGGATCGATCTGCGTCAGGTCTGCACGGCTGTTGTAGCTGCGGGTCACGGTCAGATCGGTCGTGGTCCCGGTGACCGACACGTCCGCGTCGGTCATCGAGAAGTTCCCGGTCAGCAGGTTCGCCTGGCCCGGCCCGAGCGGCACCGTGCCATAGTCCTTGCCCGCACCCAGCTGGTCCAACGTGACCTTGGCGACCTTCGAGGCCGACCCGTCGTCAAACAGCGCCCGGACCTGCACCGGCCCGTCCACGCTCCCCACCGTGGCGGCCAGATCCCACACCAGCTCGCGCGACGTTCGATACCGGCCTGCTGCCTCGCCCGCCATCTGTTCGCTCAACGGCTGAACCGACGAGGTCAGCGGCACCGAGGGCGAGCTGGCCAACGCCAACCTGGCGGCGGGGACCGTCGTCCACGCGTCGCTGTCGCTACGTCGCCACTGGAACGTGGCCGTGCTCAACCGCACCGGCCCCATCGCCTGCAACACCATGCGCCGCTGGGTCCGGTCGCCCGTCTCGGGGGCGACCAGGCTGCCAGCCGAGATGTTGACCTGGAACCGGCGGATCGTGCTCCAGTTGCCGACCCGGTCACGCGCCCGCACATGCAACCACCAGATCCCGCCCTCGACGTTCGCCTTGGCGAAGCTCGTGGCTGTCTGCAGCGGGCCGCTCGGCGTGGTCCAACGATCCTGATCGAACTCGACCGCGTAGCCAGCTACCCCCGAACCGTTGTTCCCATCGGTCGAGACCGTCCAGTCGAACGCCACCGAGGTCACGTCCGACTCCGTTGCCACCTCATGGGTCGTCGAGGAGATCCTCGGTGTTATCGGACGGGTCACGTCCGGAACCAGATGGATCCACGACGAGTACTCCCGCGAGTACAGCTTGCCGTCGAACCCTCGGGCACGCCAGTAGTAGCTCTGCCCGTCGGACAGCACACCGGCAGGCACCCGGCCGGTCGATGAATGGCAACTCACGCCGCTGTTGCCGTTGACCGTGGCCACACGCGTCGACTTCGTGGCGTCGAACACCTCGAACACCACCCGGCCCGACGTGCCGGCGTCACCATCACAGAACGTCCCGCGCAGCATCGGCGTCAACGTCGGGACATAGGCGACCGTGCCGGTCGAGAACTGGCTGTCGTCCGACGCCCGGCCCGCGACCAGATTCGGGTACGTGTTGTAGGTGACCGTCAACTTCGGCCGCTGCGAACCGGTCGCGTGCTCAGACGAATAGAACTTCTTCCAGCCCGCGTTGTCCGTCTCGTCCGCGGCGAGCAGCATCAGCCCGTTGTTCGTCTCGCCGTTCACCCACTGGCGGACACGATCGGTCACGTCGAACGACGCCCACCCGGCCGCACACGCACTCGAGTGGCCGCGAGCGAACGACGCCGACGCATACACCGTCGAGGGCGAGGCCGGCTGATTCGACCAGGTCGTCGAACTATTGAACGGCGCCGACAACCGCCGGACGTTGACCTGCCGTGCCGTGCACGACCACGAGTGGAAGTTGTACAGCTGAAGCGAAGCCGACTCGACGTCCTTGCCGGCCAGCGGCGCAGGATCGAACTGGATCAACGTACGCGCTCGCGACGTCCCGCCGTCATAGGTCCCCACCCGCAGCTCGGTCGCCGAGGCCTGCGGCGTGCTCGCCAGGTTCGACTGCACGAAGGTGTCTTGCGCGATCGCCAACGACGCAGTCGGATCGATCGTGATCGGCAACTGCACCTGCGGATCCGACAGGAACCCGAAGTCGGGCGTGATTTCCAACACCGTGCGGCCACCCCGCCGTACCAACCGATGCTCGACCTCCGCTACCCGAGCCGGCTCGTCTGCCTGTTCGTTGCGCTCAGCTCCCCACATGTACAGCCCATCGACCACGATGACCGCCTCGTCATCGGCATCGACCAGCTCCAGCCCGCCCTCAGCCGGCTCGACAACCTCCAGGCGCTCAGCCGAAACCTCGAACCTCCACGTCACCGGTGCTGCGGGACGCTCGTGCAGCACGAGCCGCTTGGCGTACCCCGCCGGCAACGCCTCGAGTTCTAGATCGAGCCCCGGCTGGACCTGACGGTAACGAGCCACGTTGCCGTCCAACTCCGGTGAGGGCAACGACAGACCGGACCAGTCGAACGTCACCCCCTGCCCCTCGCCGTCACCCAACTCCACCATCGGGCCAACACCCCCGGCCGAGAACGACACCTCCGCCGCAGTCACCCGAGGAACCACCGCCCCCTCGGAGCGCTGCAAGCGCGTGTCGATCTCCCGCCAGGCCCCCGCATCGCCGGCCTCCACATCGAACACCCGCTGCGGACCGAAATGCACCTCATCGGTGAACGTGCCATCAGGATTCGCAAACGTCTGCGAAGTCTCCGACGTCGCCGACTCCACCAGCACCCGCTGCCCCGAACCCACCGCCGACAGCGACGCCGCCAATGCATCTTCACGCACCGGCACCACCGCGCCCGAGGCCACCGGCGACTCCGGCTCCGCCGCCACCGACTCCGAGACCTCCATCTCGGCATCCACCGGCTGCGCCACCGCCGCCACCGGCGCCACCGCCGCCACCAACGCCCAGATCAGCAGCACCACCAGCGGACCACGAACGCGCACGACCAGCACCTGAAACCCCTCAACCCCCGACGCGGCCACCCCGGCCACATACCGAAGCGAATGCTCACACACCTGCGAAGGTCCTCACGCGCCACCCCGCACCACGAGCCGGCCACGGTCACTGCCCAAATGGCCACTGGCCGCCTTCAGTTACCTCTCAGCTGCCAAACAGCGAAATTTCAGGTGGGTTGCGCGCGCGAGCACCAGACGCACGAAGCTTGGTTCGTGGATTCTGCAACAGTTGTAGAAGGTCTCCCAGTGCAGCCAGTGCAGCCAGTGCAGCCAGTGCAGCCAGTGCAGCCAGTGCAGCCAGTGCAGCCAGTGCAGCCAGTGCAGCCAGTGCAGCCAGTGCAGCCAGTGCAGCCAGTGCAGCCAGTGCAGCCAGTGCAGCCAGTGCAGCCAGTGCAGCCAGTGCAGCCAGTGCAGCCAGTGCAGTGGGCCGCTCCGCAGTCGATGCGGAACCCTAGGTTCGGTCCGGCACCCACCAGGAGCCCCGCGATGGAACAACGGTTGAGCCTCGTGACGCTCGGTGTCGCTGACCTCGGCCGCGCACGCCACTTCTACGAGCAGCTGGGATGGCGCGGCCAGGAGGTCGAGGAGACCGTCTTCTTCCAGGCGGGCGCCATCGGCCTCGTCCTGTGGGGTCGCGACAAGCTCGCCGCGGACTCGGGTGTCGAGGACACCGGAGCCGATGGCTTCGGCGGCATCGCGCTCGCGCACAACGTTCGTTCACCAGCGGAGGTCGATGCCGTCGTCACCGCCGCCGCGGACGCGGGAGCCACGATCACCCGGCATCCGGCCGAGACGTTCTACGGTGGGTACGCGGGCTGCTTCGCCGACCTCGACGGCCACGTCTGGGAGATCGCGTACAACCCCGGGTTCGCTCTCGACGACGACGGTTCCATCACGATCCCCGACTTCGGTGCGGGAGCCTGACACGGGGCCTCGGTGTGACCTCGCCGGCGGTGCGCGGGCTCGGGTCAGCGCGCCAGCGCTCGAAGTCGCGGCTGTGGTGCGGCCACCTCGAGCCCCGTTGCCGTTCCCGGTCAGGCAGCGTCGACGGCGAGCCCGTCGAGGTAGGTGTCGAGGTGCCGGTGGGCGATCGCTCGTTCCTCGGCAGGGTCGAGACCGAGTGCCAACGGCCGGCAGAACCGGATGGAGGCGATGGCGATGTCGCCGGCGCCGACCTCCCGTCCGATCGCTCCGTCGCGCCGGGCCGCTTCGGTCAGTCGCTCGAGCGCCTCGGCAGCGGCTGAGCGCTGTTCGGGCCAGTCCGTGCCGTCGAGCATCGGATAGATGACGTTCACGACGCCGAGGCCGGTGTCGATGGCGCCGTGCAGGTAGCGGCGGAGGGCTTCGCGACCGTCCTTCGACTCGGCGAGTGCGGTCTCGCCGAGGTGGACCGTGCGGTCGAGCACGTCGAGGACCACGGCACGCAGCAGCGCCTGCTGATCCGGGAAGTGCCGGTAGAGCGTGCCGATGCCGACCTCGGCCCGCTGGGCGATCGCATCTCTGGACGGCTCGCCACCGAGCTCGAGTATGAGCTCGACGGCACCGTCGAGGAGTCGTCGCCGGTTCCTTCGTGCGTCGGCCCGCATCGGCGCATCTCCTCCGTCGCCGTCACGAATGAAACGGAGTATATTCCTCCACCTATGGGGGGTCGCCCGGGAAGGGCAACATGAGCGAACGGCAGCGCCCCACGACGTCCGTCACCGAGTCCGTCGAGAGCTCGACCGGCGCGGCCTACGTCCCGGTGACGGTCGACCGCTGCGATCACGTCGAAGGGCCGTTCTTCCACGGGACCAGGGGGATCTTCGAGGTCGGTGACGAACTCGTCCCGGGCCATCCCTCGAACTACCACGAGGGTCGGGTCTCGAACCACGTCTACTTCGCGGGGCTGCTCGAAGCGGCCATCTGGGGAGCCGAACTGGCCACGGCGCTCTCCGGGGACGGTGGGCGGGGCCGCATCTACGTCGTCGAACCCACCGGCCCCTTCGAGGACGACCCCAACGTCACCAACAAGCGGTTCCCCGGCAACGTCACGCGTTCCTACCGGACGCGGCACCCGATGCTCGTCCTCGGCGAGGTGCACGACTGGGAGCGCCACCCGCCGGACGCGGTGCAGGGCATGCTCGAGCACATCGCCCGGCTCCGCGCCCAGGGACTCGACGTGATCGAGGACTGACACCGGATCGGCGACAGGCGAGGTCGTGGTGGGGTGCGGCTCTGGCGTCGCCGTCACCGAACACCATCACGGCCTTGGCGACGACGGGCGCACGGCCGTGGTCCCCGGCACGGTGGTCGACTGCCTACGGGCTGCGCCTCCCGTACCGATGCGGCCCCATAGCGTCGTCTCCGCCGTCGTGCCTGGGTCGGAAGGAACCGACATCGCTGCTGCCCGCAATGTCCGCCGGGCCACCGCTGTGCTGGCCGCGGCCGCGCTCGTTCTGGGCGGATGCGAGACCGGGGACGGCCAGCCGGACGGTGCGGGATCCTCGACGGGCACCAGCGAGTCGAACGGGTCGGCCGACGGCGACGGATCGAGCGGCGACGAATCGAGCGATCAGCCGGCCACCGACGCCGATGCCGACGACGGTCGATCCACCGACGACGACGGGAGCCTCGAGAGCGCCGATCCCGAGCCCTCCGACGAAGGAAGCCCGCAGGCCGACGATGTGGACGACGAGCCGGGCGATGGCGACCCGTCGGAGGAGGGCACCAGCCGGGCCACGTCGGAGGACCCGCCAGCGGACGGCGACGATGCGGACCTGGCGAGCGTCGAGGTGTACTTCGCAAACCACGACCGGGACGTGGAACCGGCCGTCTTCTCGGTGCCTCGTGAGGTCGAGGGACCGGACGTGTTGACGGGCGCGATCGAGGAACTCCTCGCCGGGCCGACCGAGGACGAGGTGTCGGAGGGCTACCGCAGTCTGTTCTCCGACGAGACCGCCGGAATGCTGCACGAGGTCACGCTCGAGGATGGATCGGCGCACGTCTCGTTCGATGCGGAGCTGCGCGACGTGATCCCCGGCGCGTCCTCCTCGACCGGGTCGACGCTGCTGCTCGATTCCCTGGACGCCACGTCCACGCAGTTCTCGACGGTCGATGATGCGGTCTACAGCCTCGAGGGTGACGTCGAGGAGTTCTATGGGTGGCTCCAGCGCGTTCCGCCAGAGGCGACCGCAGACCGCGACCGCCACGAGGACGACGCCGATCCGGACGGTGACGCCTGGACGACCGAGACCTCGACGGAGCAGCGCGAAGGGACGCGGCTGGTCGTCACCGACCTCCGCGTCGGGGTGCACGACGGCTTCGACCGGGTGACCTTCGAGATCGAGGGCGACGGAGCGCCCGGCTGGCGGATCACCTACGACGACGAACCGCAGCAGTCCGCCTCGGGCCAGCCGGTCGAGCTCGCGGGTGACGCGGCCCTGTTCGTGTCGCTGACCAACGTCGCGTACCCGATGGACGCGCCGGTGGAGCCACGGGAGGGGCCCGAGCGGGTCGAGCCGTCGGCGACCGCTGCCGTGGTCGAGGTGCTCGACGACCTCATCTTCGAGGCGCACCACGACTTCTGGATCGGTGTCGACGGGCAGCGGCCGTACCGCGTGCAGCTGTTCGAGGACCCGACCCGCGTCGTGATCGACATCGCCACCGGCGAGACGGAGACGAGGCCGTAGGCCAGGCGCAAGACCTCCGCGTGGCGCCCGGCGCGCCCGTCGCACGCACCTACGGGCGCCGGCCGCCCAGTGACCGTATCGTCCGTTGGAACTAGTCGTCAGCGGGTGGATGCCTGCGGCGCGACGGTTTCGCGGGTCCGGGCACGGGGAGGGAGCGGACATGCAGACGCGGGGGGAGGCGTCCCACGAGCGCATGGGGCGGTGGGTCGGCGGTGGGCTGTTGGTCGCCATCGGGACGACCAACCTGCTGCTCGGGTTGATGATCGTGCCCGGGGTCGGGTCGCTGCTGCAGACCCCGCTGCAGAGCGGCGTCGGGCTCGTGCTGCTCGGGCCCGTGCTCGTGCTGCTCGGTGCGGCCGTGCTGCGCGGCTCGCGGGTGGCCGCGCTGGTCGGCGCGGTGGCCGCCGTGGCCCTGCTGGTGATGCAGAACGCGCTCGCTCCGGGCGAGCCGGGTGCGGTCGGCCGGACACTGCTGCTGGCGCTGCTCGCCGTCGCGCTGGGCGCGGTCGTGCGCGGCCACCGGGAGCCGACAGCCGCCGGTCGTGGCAACGTCACGGCCTGATTTCTTCGGTAGAACTGACCAAGGAAGGGAGTTCCTTCGGCGAACTTCGCCGGAAGACGGGCCGCCCGGGCTCGTTAGCATCCGGCGGGGTCGAACCGTGAGGGAGCCGTGGCCGAGACAGCAGCCGAACACCGCCGGGGCATCCGGATCGGCATCGACACCGGTGGCACGTTCACCGACGTCGTCGCCGTCGAGTCCGCCACCGGGCGCATCGTCACCACCAAGACGCCGTCGACGCCGGCCGACCCCTCGGTCGGGTTCCTCGACGGCGTGCGCAAGGTCCTGGGCCTGCTCGAGGCCGGCGGCGAGGACGTCACCGGCGTGTCGCACGGCACGACGGTGGCGACCAACGCGCTGCTCGAGGACGCGGTCGAGACCGTCGGGCTGATCACCACCGAGGGGTACCGCCACATCCTCGAGATCGCCCGCCAGTCCGTCCCCGACGGCTACGGCAACAGCTACTTCTGGGTCAAGCCGGACCGGATCGTGCCGGTCGACCTGGTCCGCGAGGTCGGCGGACGCCTCGACCACACCGGCCGCGAGGTCCGCCCGTTCGACGAGGACGGTGCCCGGACGGTGGCCCGCTGGTTCCGGAAGCGTGGCATCGACACCATCGGGGTGTGCCTGCTGCACGCCTACGCCAACGACGTCCACGAACGCCGACTGCTCGAGATCCTCGTCGAGGAGCACCCCGACGCGGTCGTGTCGCTCTCCAGCGAGGTGCTGCGCGAGTACCGCGAGTACGAGCGCACCGTCACGACGCTGGTCGACGCGTCCGTGAAGCCGAAGGTGACCCGCTACGTGCGCAACATCGCCGCCCGCCTCGACGAGGCCACCGGTGACGGGCGCGACGTGCCGTTCTACGTCATGAAGTCCAACGGCGGGGTCATCAGCGCCGACGAGGTCGTGCACCAGCCGATCACGACGGTGCTGTCGGGCCCGGCCGCCGGGGCGCTCGGCGCGGCCCTGGTCGCCAGCGAGGCCGGCTACGACCGCCTGCTGACCTGTGACGGCGGCGGCACCTCCACCGACGTGTCCGTGGTCCTCGGCGGCGAGCCGACGCTCACCACCGAGGGCTCGGTCGGCCGCTTCCCGTCCAAGATCCCGATGATCGACATCGTCACCGTCGGTGCCGGCGGGGGCTCGATCGCCTGGATCGGTCCGGAGGGGACCCTCAAGGTCGGGCCACGCTCGGCGGGCGCCGACCCGGGACCGCTGTGCTACGGCCGTGGCGGGACCGAACCGACCGTCACCGACGCACACGTGTACCTCGGTCGCATCCCGCCGCACCTGCTCGGCGGCGAGATCGCGCTCGACCGCGACGCCGCACAGGCCGGCATCGAGGCGCTGGCCGGCAAGCTCGGGCTGTCGCCGCAGGACGCCGCCCGCGGCATCCTCGAGATCTCGGCCTGGAACCAGGCCAACGCAATCCGCCAGGTCACCGTCAAGCGCGGCCTGGACGTGCGCGACTTCCCGATGGCCGCCTTCGGTGGGTCCGGGCCACTGCTGGTGTGCCGACTGATCGACATCCTCGGCCTGCCGGCCGTTCTCGTGCCGCGCGACCCGGGCAACCTGTCGGCGTTCGGGCTGCTCACCGTCGACGTCAAGAACGACTACGTGCAGACCCACGTCGTCCGCGACGACGCGCTCGACCGCGACGAGCTGTCGGCGGTGTACGGCGCGCTGCAGGCGCGGGCCGCCGACGCGCTCGACCGCGAGGGCTTCCCGACCGACGCACACCGGTTCCAGCGCACCGCCGACCTGCGCTACGACGGCCAGGCCTTCGAGGTGCGGGTGCCCGCGCCCGACGGCCCGGTCGACGCCGCCTTCCAGCGCGCCGTCGTCGACGCCTTCCACGACGAGCACGAACGCCTCTACGGCTACGCCTACCGGCCCACGCCGGGCGACGAGGGCAGCGCCCACCGGCACCGCCACGCGGTCGAGTGGGTCAACCTGCGCGTCACCGGGATCGGCCCGATCGAGCGGCCCGTGCTGCCACGGCTCGAAGCCGGCGACGGCGACCCGGGACGGGCACGCACCGGCGAGCGCCCGGTGGTGTTCGGCGGGGACGCCGTGGACACCCCCGTCTACGCCCGCGAGCACCTGCTGGCCGGCGACGTCGTCGTCGGCCCGGCGATCGTGGAGGAGTTCGGCTCCACCGTGCCGGTCCACCCGGGCTTCACCGCCCGCGTCGACGAACTCGCCAACCTCGTGCTGGAAGCGGAGGGCACCGACCGATGAGCGCCACCGACACCACCGCCGCGGTGGACCCGATCGTCCTCGAGATCGTGCAGGGCACCCTCGCCTCCATCGAGAAGGAGGTCGAGGACGCGATCGGCCGCACCTCGCGTTCGCCGATGATCCGCGACGCCCACGACTACCGGGCCGGCATCCACGACGCGAAGCTGCGCAAGCTCACGGGCCGGTCGTACTCGGCGCTGGTGCACCCGGTCGCCCGCGACTTCCCGCTGGACACCATGCGGCCCGGCGACGTGTTCTTCCACAACGACGTCTACCTGTCCGAGGGTGGCATCGGCCACCTGCCCGACCTGTGCGTCACCGTCCCGGTGTTCGCCGCCGGCGGCCCCGACGCCGAGCCGCGGGTGGTCGCGTTCGTGCAGGCCTTCGGGCACCACGACGACATCGGCGGGTGCGTGCCCGGCTCGATGCCCTCGGGTGCCCGCAGCGTCTACGAGGAAGGGCTGATGGTCCCGCCGATCAAGCTGTGGGACCAGGGCGTGCCCAACCAGGCGGCGCTGACGATCATGACCCGCAACTCGCGCATGCCCGAGTCGCTGGCCGGTGACCTCGACGCCGAGTGCTCGGCGTGCCTGATGGGCTCGCGGCGGCTGAGCGAACTGTTCGAGCGCTACGGCGTCGACGTCGTCGAGGCCTGCTTCGACGCGATCGTGGCCAACAACACCCAGACCTACCGGCGCGAGATCCTGCCGAAGATCCCCGACGGGACCTACGTCTGGGAGGACTACGCCGAGCACGACGGGGTCGACGAGCCCAAGCTGCACCGGCAGCGGATCACGCTGACCAAGGAGGGTGGCGACACCGACGAGGCCCGGCTGATCATCGACTTCACCGGCACCTCGCCGCAGGCCAAGGGCCCGATCAACCACGTCGGCGACGCCGCGGACGGCAACTTCCTCAAGAAGTGGCTGGCACCGATCCTGCGCAACCTCGCCGACACCCCCGAGCGCATGGCCGAGCTCGACGTCAACGAGGGCATCGTCGACCTGATCGAGATGCGCTTTCCCGAACCGGGCACCCTGCTCACGCCGATCTTCCCGGCGCCGACCAACGCCCGCACGTTCGTGATCCTGCGCCTGCTGGGCGTGCTCGCGGGTGTCCTCGCCAAGGCCACCGACGGGCGCATGCCTGCCGACCAGGAGACGATCCGCTACACCGGCGTCTACGGCGAGCGGCCCGACGGCACCTCGTACCTGATGCGCGAGGTGCTCGGCGGCGGGTCCGGTGGGCGCTACTACGCCGACGGCGAGGACACGATCCACGTCGTCCCCGACTCGCGCAACCTGCCGACCGAGTTCACCGAGTCGCGCTTCCCGTTCCGGGTCGAGAAGCTCGGCCTCGCGGTCGACTCGGGCGGTCCGGGCACCTACCGCGGCGGGCTCGGCTACGAGAAGTGGATCCGGATGCTCGAGCCGGCGTCGTTCATGTCGATCGCCGACCGCTCGATCCTGGCCTGCTGGGGCGTCAACGGCGGTCGCGCCGGCGCACCGTTCCAGGTCACCGTCGACCCCGGCGGTCCGAACGAACGCGAGCTCGAAGGGCTGGTCGACGACGAGCCGATCGCCGCCGGCGAGGTGATCCGCGTCCGCACCACCGGCGGTGGTGGCTGGGGCGACCCGCTCGAACGCGACGTCGACCACGTCCGCCGCGACGTGCAGTGGGGCAAGGTCAGCCGCGAGGGTGCACACGACGACTACGGCGTGGTCGTGACCGGCACCGACGACGACCCCGAGGTGGACCACGACGCGACCGTGGCGCTGCGTGCCCGGCTGCGCGAGGAACGCGGCGAGATCGCGACGTTCTTCGACCGCGGCCCCGGCTACGCGACCCTCGACCCCGACGGCGCCGCGTACCCCGAGGTGGACCTGCGCTGATCCGCGCCGCGTACGCGGTCGGGGGACGGCGCAGAACGGCCGGCCGCGTCGTGCCGCGTCCGCAGGTCGTCCGAGCTTTCCCGAGCCGGCGAGGACAGGGACGACTAGCGTCCTCGGGCACGCGGACCGCAGGTGTCCGGTCGCCCATCACCATGGCCGTGTGGCTGGGGGAGACGCCGGTATGGACGTCGCGACCTGGGTCGAGAACTATCGGGTCGCGTGGGAGCGCGCGGACGTCGAGCTCGCGTCCTCGCTGTTCACCGACGACGCGACCTACCGCAACGACGTGTTCGCCGCACCCAACGTCGGTCGTGCCGGTGTGGCCGAGTACTGGACGCGGGTCACCTCGCGGCAGTCGGACGTCGAGGTGCGGATGGGACGACCGTTCGGCGTCGACGGACGGTTCGCGGTCGAGTTCTGGACCAGGATGGCCGTCGACGCCGAGGACGTCACCGTCTCGGGCACCCTGCTGCTGCTGATGGCGGACGACGGACGTTGCCGTTCGCTGCGCGAGAACGTCAACGTCGCCGAGGGCCGGGTCGACCCGCCGCCGGAGTGGGGCACCTGACGTCGGGCCGCCCCCCGCCGACGACCACTAGGCTCGGTCGTCCATCACCGGCGGACGGGAAGACCATGAGCGCGCAGGCAACCGGAGCGGGACCGCTCGCGGGCATCCGGGTCGTCGACCTCTCCCGTGCCCTGTCGGGCCCGTACGCGACGCTGATGCTGGCCGACGCCGGCGCCGAGGTCGTCAAGGTCGAGCGGCCGGGCGCGGGCGACGACACCCGCGGGTGGGGGCCGCCGTTCGTCGGCGAGGACGAGTCCGAGTCGGCCTACTTCCTGTCCATCAACCGGTCGAAGCAGTCGGTCACGCTCGACCTCAAGGACGCGGACGACCTGGCCCGACTGCGCACGCTGATCGCGGACGCCGACGTGCTGGTCGAGAACTTCCGGCCCGGCGTGATGGACCGGCTGGGGCTGGGGAGCGACGCGCTCGAGGAGCTCAACGACCGCCTCGTCGTGCTCTCGATCACCGGCTTCGGCGAGGGCGGCCCGGACGGGCAGCGCTCCGGCTTCGACCAGATCATCCAGGGCGAAGCCGGTCTGATGGGCATCACCGGCCCGAAGGGTGGCGAGCCGACGAAGATGGGCGTGCCCATCACCGACATCCTGTCGGGGATGTTCGGGGCCTACGGCGTGGTCGCGGCGCTGCACGAGCGCGAGCGCACCGGCAAGGGCCAGCGCGTCACCACCTCGCTGCTCGCCGCCGCGGTGGCCGTGCACACCTTCCAGGGGACCCGCTGGACGCTGGCGGGGGAGGTCGCGGAGCCGGGCGGCAACCGGCACCCGACGATCGCGCCGTACGGGGCGTTCACCTGCGCCGACGGGTGGGTCAACGTCGCGGTCGGCTCGGAGGGCCTGTGGCAGCGCTTCGCGCCGCTGGTCGGGATCGACGTCGACGACGAGCGCTACGCCACCAACCGGCAGCGCGTGGCCAACTGGGACGAGCTCGAGGCCGAGATCAACGCGGTGCTGGTCGACGACCCGGTCGGGACGTGGATGGCCCGGTTCAACGACGCCGGCGTCCCGGCGGGCCGGATCCGTTCCATGGACCAGGTCTATGACTGGGACCAGCTCGAACACCTGCAACTGATCGACCGTGTGTCGCACCCCAGCGCCGGCGAGCTCGCGCTGCCCGGTGCGCCGGTCGCCTGGTCGCGTTCCGGCCGCCGTCCGCCCGAGCCACCGCCGCTGCTGGGCCAGCACGACGACGAGCTCCTCGGTGACCGCGACGAGGGCCGCTGACGTGCCGCCGGCCGGCGCGTCCGTCATCATGGGCGAGATCCGCTACCTCGACGAGCTGGCGCGCGGCAGGGCGATGGCGAAGATCCTGCGCGGTTAGCGGCGCCGAAGGCGAGAGGGGCGGGCTCCCACGCGTCGAGATGCGGACCTGCAAGGCACTGCGCGGGACGCCTGCTCCGCCCGTAGGTGGGTGCCACTCCACCCGTCGGGGGAGGCGTGAACCCACCCGCGGACCGATGTGCCCGGAGCTCGGGCGGCGCAGGATGCGCCGACCGAGATCAGGAGCCGCTGCCCGTGTCGCAGACGTTCGCCGAGGTGTTCGCCGCCCACCACCACAGCGCGTTGCGGCTGGCGACGCGGCTGACCGGTGGGGACGTCGACCTCGCCGAGGACGTCACGGCCGAGGCGTTCGCCCGGATCCACCGCTGCTGGCGTGACGGCATCGACCACCCGCGGGCCTACGTGCACCGGGCCGTGGTCAACACGGCCACCGACCGGTTCCGGCAGCGTGGTCGGGAACGGGACCTGCTGCCCCGACTGTTCGAGCCCGAGGGCGTCACCGCCCACGACGAACAGCTCGCGCAGCGTGACGCACTGGTGGACGCCCTGGCCGGGCTGCCGGTCCAGCAGCGCACGGTGCTGGTCCTGCGCTACTTCGAGGACCGCTCCGAGGCCGAGATCGCCGCGCTGATGGGCACCAGCCGGGGTGCGGTGAAGTCCAGCGCCGCCCGCGGCCTGTCCCGCCTGCGTGCGCGGTTGGCCGGGCCGCCACGCCGCGAAGGTGCCGCGACCGCCGAGCCCGCCGACGTCGCGGCCGCCTACGTCGCCGACGCGGACGTCGCCACGCTCGACCGAGCCGCTTCCGACGCAGCGCGTCCGGCCCTGGCCGCGTGACCGGCGGGGACGCTGCGACGCACGCCCGGGTCCGCGCGGCGGTCTGACCGCTCGCCCCGTTCGCTACGACACCTCGACCTCAGGCGTGGACCCCGCGGAGCAAGGCCTCGCCATCGACCCACGGGTGACGGCCCGCCCGGCCGGGACGTGGCCCCGACGAGCGTCGCGGTGTGGCTCCGGCGAGATAGAACGGGCTCGCGTAGGCCACCGCGTAGTCGTTGCACGGGTGCCCGGCGGGTCCTGGTGTCGCGTTGGGACGGCTGGGGTCGGCGATGCGCACGACGGCCCACGAGGTCGTGCGACGGTCGACGGGCGCGCTGACGCGGATCGGTCGGCGCTCGCGCGGCGCGGGCACCTCGATGCGCTGCGTGTGCACCACCGTCGGGACCTCGTCACCGGAGGTCAGCACCTGGACCTCGAGTGGCATCCCGGCCCGCTCGGCGCCCCAGTCGAGGTCGATCTCGAGGTCGAGGCGCGGTGCGTTGCCCGGCACGGTGCCGCCCATGCGGGTGTTGCCGGACGCGCCGACGTCGAGGCGCAGGCCCCGCTCGCGGGTGGCGAACATGCGGCGCGACTTCATGGCGGCGAACACGCCGTCGCGCGTCAGCCGGTCGAGCCACAGCCCCGTCCGACCCTTGTCGTCGGGTTCACCCCAGTTGGTGCCGTGCTCGTCGGTCACACCGGTGAGCCCGACGTGCCAGCCGGCGTCGAGGCAGGCCACCAGCGGCGAGGGCAGTCCCTGGGCGAAGTTCTTGAACAGGTAGTCCTCGTTGCGGTTGAGGATCTCCATGGAGACCATCCGGTCGCGGACCCGCTCGTCGTAGGCGAACGCGTCGAAGACCTCGGGTTCACGGTTGGGGTGGTTGAAGCCGGCGATGCCGTCGGCCCCACCGCCGAGCGCCGACGAGGGCGAGCGGCGCAGCCACTCGTAGAAGCCGGCCATGCCGTCCGGTCCGGCGTCGCGCACCGCGTCGAGCAGTTCCGCGCCGCCCGGCAGGTCGGCCAGCGGTCCGAGCAGGGCGCGCAGGCCGTCGAGGGTGATGCCGATACGGGCGAGACCCTCGGCGGTCAGCCCGCCGGTCTCGAGCGGGTCGGTGACGTCACGGGTGAACCAGACGTTGATGTGACCGAGGTACGGGCTCGACCACTCGAAGCCGCGCAGGGCGGTGAACCGGTGCGGGTCGTCGGCCGCGTCGGCGTACTCGGCCGTGCGCTCGAATTCCCCGCCGGTCATCCCGAGCGTGGAGCTGCAGGGGTCGGTCTGCCCGAAGGGAGGATCGGGGACGAACGCGCACACGCCCGGGGCGCTCAGCGCGACGGCGGCGACCGTGTGGTCGGTGAGCGCGGCGACGTCCAGGCCGGCGTGGCGCATCGAGGTGTGCGCCCGGCGCGGGTCACCGGCGGCGTCGGAAAGCTGCGTGTGGTTGTGCAGGTCCGCGTGCGCGACCCGCTGACGGCCGCCGAGGCGCGACAGACGTCGGTCCCCACCATCGGGTCCAGCGGCCGGGCGAGCGCGGTGCCGGGCATCATCGCGAGCGCCGCGGCAGCCGCTCCGGCCTTGAGCACGGTGCGGCGGTCGACGGCGTGACCGTCCCGGTGCGGGTGGTCGTGGGAATGGACGTGCGACATCGGACGCGCTCCGGCTCTCGCTGGGGGCACCCGGCAGCGCGCCCCCTGAGACCGCGCTGCCCGGCACCCGGGACCTGCCGGACGCTACGGCCAGGAGGTGTCGGCCCGGTGACGTGTCCGCAACGGGAGGTTGAGCGCGCGGCGACCGGCGGGTCGACGCACGCCGCGACGAGGGCCGTGCCCGCTGCGGTGCCGGCGAGTAGCGTGAGGGGCCGTGCCGAAGCGTCTTCCGACCAAGCGAGAACCGTCGTGCCCACCCCCACGCCCCACATCAGCGCCGCCCCAGGGGACTTCGCCGAGGCGATCCTGCTCCCGGGAGACCCGTTGCGCGCCAAGCACATCGCCGAGCACCACCTCGACGACGCCCGCGAGGTCACCGCGGTGCGCAACGTCCTCGGCTACACCGGCTCGTACCGGGACATGCCGGTGTCGGTGATGGGCACGGGCATGGGGATCCCGTCCGCGTCGATCTACAGCTCCGAGCTGATCACCGAGTACGGGGTCAAGCGACTGGTGCGCGTCGGCTCCTGCGGGGCCGTGCAGGACCACGTGCAGCTGCGCGACGTGATCCTCGCCGTCGGCGCCTGCACCGACTCGCAGGTCAACCGCGCCCGCTACGGCGGCCTCGACTTCGCCGCGACGGCCGACTTCGGCCTGCTGCGCACGGCCGCCGAGGCCGCGGAGGCCGCCGGGTTGCCCTACCGCGCCGGCAACGTGCACTCGAGCGACCTGTTCTACGACCCGCGGGCCGCCACCGGCTACTTCGACCGGATGAACGCGATGGGCGTGCTGGCCGTGGAGATGGAGGCCGCCGGCATCTACGGCGTGGCCGCGGAGAACGGGGCACGTGCCCTGACGGTGCTCACCGTCAGCGACCACATCCGCAGCGGCGAGGCGACCACGTCCGACGAGCGCCAGACCACCTTCGACGACATGGTCCGCATCGCGCTCGACGGCCTGGTGCTCGACGCCGAGCGCGCCACGGCCTGAGCGGCCTCACGCGCCGGCGGGGTGGACCCCGCCGGCGCGGCCGTTGCGGTCGGCGAGCAGCCCGGCGAGCGTCGACAGGGCGATCTCCGCGGGCGTCTTCGAGCCGATGTCGAGGCCGATGGGCCGCCGGACCGTCGCGATGAGGGCCTCGTCGACGCCTTCCGCGGCGAGCGCGGCGTGGTGCGGCCCGTCGTGGCGGGGCGAGCCGAGGATCCCGATCCAGCGTGGCCGGGCCCGCACCAGCGGCGCCATCACCGCCCCGAGGTCGCCGCGGTGGTGGTCGGTGACGACCACGTCCGCGTCGTGCAGCGACACCTGTGACGGGTCGTGGTGCACGGCGTCCGCACCCGCCCGGTGTCCGCGGGTGACCAGCGCCCGGTCGGGTTCGAGCAGCACCGTCTGGAATCCGACCTCACGCCCCCAGTGCAGCAGGTAGGACGCGACCGCGCCGGCGTACACCGCCACCAGCCGCCGGGCAGCTTCCGGCATGTCGCCGGTGTCCGCTGCCGTACCGTGGGCCACCTCGCAGGCCCGATCGGTCGCGTCCGCCATGACACCCGCCTCCTGGTCGCTCGCGTGTCACCGTCCGGCCGACGATACTGCGTGCCCCTGACCCCGACCCGTGGAGTGTCGATGCGAGCCCGTCCCGACGGTCCGGTCGCGCTCGCCGATGCGCTCGCGCAGCGCGCCTACCTCGCCGACCGGGGCCTGGCCACCGCGCTGCACCTCGCCGGTCGGCTCGGCCGGCCGCTGCTGCTCGAGGGGGACGCCGGGGTCGGCAAGACCGAGGCCGCCAAGGCCGTCGCGGACGTGTTCGGCGCCACGCTGGTGCGCCTGCAGTGCCACGAGGGGATCGACCGCTCGCAGGCGCTCTACGCGTGGGACCATCCGCGCCAGTTGCTGCACCTGCGGGCGCTCGAGGCGTCCGGTGAGCGGCCCGATGCGCACGAGCAGTCCCTCTACACCCGCCGGTTCCTGCTGGCGCGGCCGCTGCTGACCGCGTTGGAGCTCGGCCGCGACGCGGTGCTGCTCGTCGACGAGGTCGACCGGGCCGACGACGAGTTCGAGGCGTTCCTGCTCGAGGTCCTCAGTGACTTCCAGGTCACCGTGCCCGAGCTCGGCACGATCCGGGCGCCGCAGCCCCCGACGGTGATCCTGACCTCCAACCGCACCCGGGAGCTGTCCGAGGCGCTGCGGCGGCGTTGCCTGTACCACTGGATCGACCACCCGGACGTCGAACGGGAGGCCGCGATCGTGCGGGTGCGGGTCCCGGAGGTCCCCGACGCCCTCGCGCACCGGATCGCCGGCGTGGTGGCCCGGTTGCGGGCACTGGACCTGCACAAGCCGCCCGGGGTGGCCGAGACCGTCGACTGGGCGCGCGTCACCGCCGACCTCGGTGGGGAGCTCGACGTCGCGTCGGCCGCCGACACCCTCGGCGTCGTGATCAAGGACCGCGACGACCTGACCGCGGTCCGCAGGGTGCTCGCCGAGGTGGTCGAGGCGTCGCGGTGAACCGCGCCGGCGACGACGATCCCGGCGCCCGGGACGCGGGGGAGACCGCCCGCGTCGACGCTGCGGGCGACGCCGACGGCGCGGACCACGTCGCGGCACTGGCCGCCGGGCTGCGCACCGGCGGTGTCGAGGTCGGCGGCGCCCAGGTCACCGCCTGCGCGCGTGCGCTGGTCGAGGTGGCGCCCGACGACGTCGACGGCCGCTACTGGGCCGGCCGGGTCACGCTGTGCTCACGACCCGGTGACGTGCCGGTCTACGACCGGGTGTTCACCGCCGTGCTCCGTGGCGGCGGGACACCGCCACCGTCCTCCTCGCCGGCCGAGACGCCGGTGGACCCGTCGGAGGAGGCGCAGCAGGCGGGCTCGGACCGACCGGGCGGTGCGGGCGGTGACCCGCCCGACGACGACCTGCGGGCCGGTGGCGTCGCCATGGCACACGAGCGGCTGCGCCATCGGCGGTTCGACCGGCTCGCGCCCGACGAGCGGGCCGAGGTCGACCGGCTGGTGGCGGCCCTGCCGGTCGCGCTGCCGGCCCGGCGGACCCGTCGACGCCGTCCCGGCCGCGGCGAGGACCTCGACCTCGCCCGCACGCTCGACCGGGCGATGTCGCTGGAGGGGGAGGTGCTCGAGTTCGCCCGGCTGGTGCGCCGGCAGCGCGCGCGCCCGCTGGTGCTGCTGCTCGACGTCAGTGGCTCCATGGCGCCCTACGCGCGGCCCCTGCTGCGGCTGGCCGTGGCCGCCGGCGCCGGCCGACGTCGTCCCCGACCGCGGGTCGAGGTGTTCGCGTTCGGCACGCGGCTCACCCGGTTGACCGACGTGCTGGACGCCCGCGACCCCGATGCCGCGCTGGCGGAGGCGGCCGCCCGGGTGGTCGACTGGGACGGTGGCACCCGCATCGGCGCGAGCCTCGACCGGTTGGTGCGCGACCACGGCCGCCGGGGGTTGTTGCGAGGTGCCGTGGCGGTGGTGTGCTCCGACGGGCTCGAGCGTGGCGCCACGCCCGAGGCGCTGGCCGCGTCGGTGGGGCGGTTGCGCCGCAGCGTGCACCGGCTGGTGTGGGTCAACCCGCTGGCGGGGGACCCGCGCTACACGCCGACCCAGCGGGGGATGGCCGCGGCCCTGCCCCACCTCGACGTGTTCCTGCCCGGCCACGACCTCGGGTCGCTCGAGGACCTCGTGGCCGTCCTGGCGACCCTGCGCTGATCCGACGCGAGCCGCGTCAGCCCGCGACCGTGACCGGTCCGAGCGCGACGAGCTGTTCGGCGATCAGCTGGTGCCCGTCGTTGCTCGGGTGCAACCCGTCGACCGAGATCAGACCCTCGTCGACCGGGTCGGTCAGACCGTCCTCGCCGTGGAAGGCGTCGTGGACCTCGGCCACGGTGACGCCGCGGGCGTCGGCCGCCCGCAGGATGGTCTCGTTGACCTCGTCGAGGGTCGGACGCAGCCGGTCGAGGTGCTCGCCGACCCGCGGGTCGCCGGCGAAGGGGACGTACAGATCGAGGGTTCGCACGTCGGTGTCGTCGCCGACCAGGGCCGCGACCTCGTCGAGGATGTCGTCGAAGCGCTCGGCGAACCGCTCGGCCGCGTCGCGCAGACAGGCGAGCTCGTCCTCCCCGCCGCAGTTGCCCGACAGGTAGGTCGGCAGCACCCGCAGCAGGTCGTTGCCGCCGATGTCGAGGGTGACCAGGTCGGCGTCGGCCAGCGCGGCCTGCACACCGTCGTCGTCCTGCAGCGACGACAGCAGGTCCTGGCTGGTCCAGCCGTCGACGGCGAAGTTGGTCACCTCGACGTCCGCGCCGGTGTCGTCGCGGACCAGCTCGGCGTACTCCTCGACGTACGAGGTCGTGGCACCCGCCCCGGTCGCCAGCGAGTCGCCCAGCGCGACGTAGTCGATCGTGCCGGCGGACCCCGCGGACGCGTCGTCGTCGCCGTCGGGTTCGTCACCGCCGGCGGCGTCGTCCTCGATCGCCTCGCCGGTGTCCTCGGCCGGCGCGTCGAGCTCGCCGGTCGGGGCGTCGGGTACCGGCGCGTCGGTCGTCGAGACGTCGTCGGCGGATCCGTCGTCGCACCCGGCGAGCAGCAGGGCGAGCACGGCCGTGGGAGCGAGCAGTCGGCGCAGGGAAGTCATGTCCCCACGGTAACCCTCGTCGGTGTCCGACCGGCCAGGATCAGGACGCGGTGCCCGGCTCCAGCAGCGTCCGGGTCATCGACCCCATCGGGTCGTTGCGGGTCGACAGCCGGCGCACGGTCGGCAGCAGCTGCTCCTCGAACACGTCGAGCAACCGGTCGAGCTCCTGCACCGGCGCATCGTGGTGGTCGACCCGCACGTCCCACAACGGGTACTCCTCACGGTCGACGACGAGGATCGTCGCCGACAGCGCACCATCGGTGTCCGCACCGGTCTTCTCGCCGGCGACCAACGCGGCGTACACGCGACGGGCGAGCTCGGGACCGTCGGCGTCGAGGTAGCCCTGCAGGGTCGCGTCGAGCGTCTGCGGACCGACCAGCCGATTGCCCTGGACACTGACGTGGTCGAGCGTCAGGTGCCCGGACCAGTCCGGGCAGGCCGAGCCGGTCCAGGCGGCGCTGCGCCCTTCGGCGTCGACCACGCCGACCTGGCGCGCCTCCCGGCCCGGGTCACCGCGCAGCAGCAGGTCGAGGGCCTCCTTCGCCGCCCGACCCGCCTCGAGCAGTTCGAGGCCGTCGAGTCCCAGGTAGGGGTTCATGGCCGCCTGGCTCGCGACCGCTCCGGCACGCCGACGGGCGTGGGACACCAGTTTGCCGACGGCGGGCTCGGCGGTGACCGCGCCCACCGCCAGCTGGCCGGTGGTGGGGTCGTGGACGGTGATGGAGAAGGTCACGGGTGCCTCGGCTGACGTCGCGCGGTCGGGGTACGTCCAGCGTTCGAGGCCCGAGGGGCCGTGCGCTGTCGTCCGCGGCCGTCGTTCGGACAGCGCCACGCCGTCCGGCCTGTCCGTCAGACCCCGTAGCGGCGGCGGCGGGCGGCGAGGCGGTCGGGATCACGGTCGAGCTCGTCGAGGGTCGCGGCCAGCTCGGCGCGCAGGGCGGTGGCTGCCGTGTGCGGATCGAACGTCGTCGGTCCGGGCACGACCCGGTCGCAGATGCCGTGTCGGCGCAGTGCGGACGCGGTCGGGCGCAGCAGCGGTGCGACCTCCTCGGCGCGGGTCGGGTCGCGGTGCAGGATCGAGGCGGCCCCCTCGGGCGCGATCACCTCGAACACCGCATCGTCCTGCATCAGCAGCCGGTCGCTCGCGGCGATGGCGAGCGCCCCACCCGAGCCGCCCTCACCGGTGACGACCGCCACGGTCGGCGCGTCGACCGACAGCACGGCGACGAACGTCTCCGCGATCGCCGCGGCGAGGCCGGCGGTGTCCGAGGCGGGGGAGGGGTCGGCGCCCGGCGTGTCGACCAGGCTCACCAACGGCAGCCCGAAGCGGCGGGCGAGCTCGGCGGCGCGGCGCAGCTTGCGGAACCCGGCGGCGGTCGGTTGCCCCGGCCGGCGCCCGTCGACGGCGGCGACGCCACGGCGGTCGAACCCGACCACCACCACCCGGCGCTGCCCGAGCCTCGCGACGGCCGTGACGACCGCGGGGTCGTCCTCACCGGCCCGGTCGCCGTGCAGTTCGCGGGAGGCGTCGAACACGGTCGCGAGCAGGTCACGGGCCGAGGGACGGTCGGTGCGGCGGGCGGCGCGCACGGCCTGCCAGGCGTCGTGCTCGACGACCGGTTCCTCGACGTGGTCCGCCCGCGGCAGCGCACCGTCGCGCACGGCCGGGTGCAGCAGGTCGACCCAGGCGGCGAGCCGGTCGAGCGCGTCGCCCTCGTCGGTCACCTCGTCGACCAGACCGGCACCGTGGGCGGCCTCGGCGGTGTGGCTGTCCTCGCCGACCGGGACGCCCGTGAACGCCTCGACCACGCGCGGGCCGGCGAAGCCGACCGTCGCGCCCGCGTCGGCGACGACGACGTCGGCGAGCGCCCCGTACGAGGCGTGCACCCCACCGGTCGTCGGGTGGGTGAAGTGCGCGAGCACGGGAACGCCGGCCTCGCGCAGCCGCCGGACCCCCTCGCTGGCGCGGGCCATCTGCACCAGCGAGTGCATGCCTTCCTGCATGCGGGCGCCACCGGAGGCGGTGACGGCCACGAACGGCAGGCGTCGCTCCAGGGCGACGGCCATGGCGCGGGCCACCCGGTCCCCGTGGACCTGCCCCATCGAGCCGCCGAGCACGTCGAAGCGGCCCATGGCGACCACGACCTCGTGCCCGCCGAGGCGGGTGAGGCCGACGGTGACCGACTCCGCGCCCGCGTCGAGCCGGGCCAGCCGGTCCGCGTAGCCGGGGAAGGCCAACGGATCCGGCGTGCGCGTCGGCCGCGCCGGGACGTCGGCCAGCGGCGGCAGCGGACGCAGGTCCGCGCGTCGGAGCGTCCGCGGCGGGGCCGGGTGGGCCATGGTGCTCATCGGGCGTCCTCCTCGGCGGCGCGCAGACGGCGACGCCGGTCGGGTGCGGAGCCGTCGGGCACGGGCTCCTGGTCGAAGGTGTCGGCCGCCGGGTAGATCTGGAACAGGCGAAGGTCGGCGACGTGGTCGAGATGGGCGCGCATCGCCTCGGCGGCGGCCGGCGGGTCCCCGGCGACGATCGCGGCCGCGATGGCCTCGTGGTCGGCCAGCGAGCGTGGCGGACGGTCCTGTTGGGACAGTGACTCGCTGCGGGTCTCGGCGATGGACTCGTGCAGCCGGTCCATGAGTTCGGTGAGCACGGGGTTGTGCGCGGCGGCCGTGACCGCACCGTGGAACGCCCCGTCGCCCTCGAGGCCGATCTCCCCGGCCGCCACCTCGTCGCGCATCAGTCGCAGCCCGGCCTCGATCGCGGCGAGGTCGCCGGCGTCGCGGCGCTCGGCGGCCAGGGCCGCGATCGGGATCTCCAGGGTGCGGCGGGCCTCGAGGACGGCCGGCAGCCGGTTGCGGCGGTCGAGCACCTTCGCGAGCGGCCCGGAGGTCGGGTCGAGCCGACGCAGGAAGGTGCCACCGCCGTGGCGCACCTCGACGATGCCCTGGGTCTGCAACGCCACGATCGCCTGTCGGACGGTGGTGCGCGACACGCCGAGGCGACGGGCCAGCTCACGTTCGCCCGGCAGCTTGTCGCCCTCGCGCAGGTCCGACTGCACGACGTGGGACAGCAGCCGCTCGGCGATCGCCTCGTACAGCGGGGCGCGCAGCAGCGGGCGCAGGGCCGGCGTGGCGGCGGTGCCGGGTTCCACGGTCATGGGGGCGTCTCGGGTTCGGTGTCTGGGTCGGTGGCTCGAGTCCGGCGTCCCGGGGGTGGCGGGCGGCCGTCGACGCGCGGACCGGAACCTGACACGCGCGTCAAAGTGGTTCAGTGACTGGACCAGTATGCCATTGGGGGCGGTGGAACGGAAACCGTCCCGCTGCCGGGAGCACGAGCCGGTCTGGCTAGGCTCGGTGCCAACCGGCACGGGAGCGCGTCTGTGGGAGAATTCGTCCGTCTCGAGGTGGACGCCGAGCGTCGCGTCGGCACCATCCGGCTCGACCGACCGCCGATGAACGCGATCTCGAACCAGGTCTGGCTCGAGATCGGTCAGTGCGCCCAGGAAGCCGCCGACCACCCCGAGGTCGGCGCCGTGGTCGTCTGGGGCGGACCGAAGGTCTTCGCCGCCGGGGCCGACATCAAGGACTTCCCGAGCGTCGACTACCAGGCCATGAGAGCGGTCGGCGGGGTGTTGCAGCGCTCGCTCGACACCCTGGCGCGGGTGCCGATGGCGACCATCGCCGTCGTCAACGGCTACGCGCTCGGTGGCGGCTGCGAGGTCGCGCTCGCCTGTGACTTCCGCTTCGCCGCCGACAACGCCAAGCTGGGCCAGCCCGAGGTGCTGCTCGGTCTGACGCCGGGCGCCGGCGGCACGCAGCGCCTGCCCCGCCTGGTCGGCCTGTCACGGGCCAAGGAACTGCTGTACTCCGGTCGCATGGTCGCCATGGACGAGGCCCTGCGCATCGGCCTGGTCGACGAGGTGCACCCGGCCGACGACGTCTACGACCGTGCCGTCGAGGTGGCCGCCCGCTATGCCGCCGGTCCGTTCGCCCTGCGCCTGATCAAGCAGGCCGTCGAGGAGGGCACCGAGCAGTCGCTCGACCAGGGCCTGCGCCTCGAGCAGTCGCTGTTCGCCGAGGCCTTCGGCACCGACGACGCCCGCATCGGCATCGCGTCGTTCCTGGAGCACGGTCCCGGCAAGGCCGACTTCACCGGCCGCTGACGCTCCATGCACCGTCCCGCCGAGGCCGCGACCGCCGGCGCACGGTCGGTGGGTCGGGCGGGACGTCGGGTCGAGGGTCCCGGTCAGGTCGGGACCTGCGGCGGGCAAGCACGGGTCGTGTGCCTGGAGCGGCACACCCGGGGGTGGTCGACACTTGCTGTCAACGGCACCCCACCAGAAACGGTGCCACGGCCACCGAAAGAGGCCCACGATGAGCACCCAGGTCACCGAACCCCGTACCGGCACCGCCCCACCGGTCGAGCTGAAGCTGCGCCCGAACCTGCTGTTCACCATCGTCGCGATCGGCGCGATCGTGGTCGGCGCGTTCTCCGCGCTGGGCGGCATCGGCGGGGCGATCTACACCTACCAGACCGCCGCGGTGGAGAACATCGTCACCCCCGACGACGCGGTCATCCCCGGCATCGACGTGCGTGGCCCGATCTCGATGTGGGTCCAGTCCGACATCATCACCTCCCACCAGCTCGCGGGCACCGACGGGCTGCGCTACGCCGAGATGGAACGGGTCGTCCCCCAGATCGACGAGGCCACCGGTGAGGTCGTGCTCGACGAGGCCGGCGAGCCGGTCATGGTGCCCAACGAGGCCCGGATGTCCTGGATCACCGCGACCAGCCTGACCAGCGTGCTGGCCCTGGGGATCCTGTCCTACGCCTTCTCGGCCTTCGCGTTCGTGGTCGGGCTGACCCTGGTCGGGCTCGGGCTGGTCGTGCTCAAGCTGCGCCGCGACGCGGTCGCCTTCGCCTGACACCTGCACCACCCGACGTCTCCGCACACGACGGATCGGCAAGCTCCCCAGATCGGCAAGCTCCGCAGATCGGCAAGCTCCGCAGGGGTGGGGTCGCACGAGGGCCGGTGGCATCCGCCACCGGCCCTCGCTGCCTGCACCCGCGCCGCGGGCGCTTCGGACCGGGAGGCCACCGGCCACCACGGCACGTCGACGAGCCGGTCGCACGGCCTAGGGTCCGGTGACGTTTCGACGACCCCGGAGGGACCAGCATGGCGGGACACATCGTGGTGACGGGCGGGAGCGGCAAGCTCGGTCGGGCCGTCGTCCGGGACCTCGTCGAGCACGGTCACGACGTGGTGAACCTCGACCGGCAGCCGCCAGCGGACCCGGTCGCGCCGTTCACCCGCATCGACCTCACCGACGGTGGTCAGGTGTTCGAGGCCATGCGCGGCATCGACGAGCGGCACGGCGGCCTCGACGGCGTGGTCCACCTCGCCGCGATCCCGGCGCCGGGTCTGGCGACCAACACGGCCACGTTCGCCAACAACGCCCTGGCGACCCACCACGTGTTCTCGGCCGCCCGGTCCGCCGGGATCCGCAACGTCGTGTGGGCCTCGAGCGAGACGGTGCTGGGGCTGCCGTTCGAGGCCCCACCGCCGTACCTGCCGATCGACGAGGAGTACGCCCCGCGCCCCGAGTCGACCTACTCGCTGGTCAAGACGCTCGAGGAGCAGATGGCCGCCCAGTTCTGTCGCTGGGACCCGCAGCTGAAGATGTACGGCCTGCGGTTCTCCAACGTGATGGCTCCCGAGGACTACGCGGCCTTCCCGTCCTGGCAGGACGACCCGACGGCACGACGCTGGAACCTGTGGTCCTACATCGACGCCCGTGACGGCGCGCAGGCGGTGCGTCGGGCGCTGCAGCACGACGGCACCGGCAGCGAGGTGTTCGTCATCGCCAACGCCGACACCGTGATGACCCGCCCGAGCGCCGATCTGGCGGCCGAGGTGTTCCCCGACGTGCCCTGGCGCCGCGAGGTGTCCGGCACCGAGACGCTGATGGACATCGGCAAGGCCCGTCGGGTCCTCGGCTACGAGCCCGTGTACTCCTGGCGCACCTCCTGAGGGGTTCGTGTCGCTCCCGACCGGGGCAGGCGAGCCGTCGGCGCTACCGTCTGCGGCTCGCCGCGCTCGTCTGCGCCAGGAGGCCGCCTTGCCCGCCGAACTGCACGCCGTGCCCGACACGGCCACGATGGACATCAAGCAGAAGCAGGAGGCCTACCACGACTGGGAGGCCAAGACGTACGAGGAGAAGTTCTCCATCTCGTACGACGAGCGCTGCATCGACTACGCGCGCGACCGCTTCCGCAAGGTGGTGCCCGACGGCGCGGTGTTCCACCGGGTCCTCGAGGTCGGCGCTGGCACCGGCTTCTTCCTGATCAACCTGGCGCTGGGTGACTGCCTCGGCGACGCCACGCTCGAGGCGACCGACATCTCCGAGGGGATGCTCGAGGTCTGCCGACGCAACGGCGCCGAGCACGGACTGTCGATCGCCACCCGGCAGGGCGACGCCGAGGCGCTGCCCTACGACGACGACAGCTTCGACCTCGTCATCGGACACGCGTTCATCCACCACCTGCCGGTGCCCGGCATCGCCATCCGCGAGATGCACCGCGTCCTCAAGCCCGGTGGCACGCTCGTGATCGCCGGTGAGCCGACCGAGCTCGGCGACAAGCTGTCCTGGATCGTCAAGCGCAACACCTACCGGGCGTTCCGGGCCGTCACGGCGCTGCCCGGCCTGACGAGGTACCGCAAGCCCGGCATCGTCGAGTCCGGCGGCAGCGTCGAGGACGCCGTGCTCGCCGGCCTGGAGCACGAGGTCGACCTGCACACCTTCCGTCCCGGCGACGTGGAGAAGATGGCGCGGCTGGCCGGGTTCACCGAAGCCCGCGTGGTCACCGAGGAGCTGACCGCCAACTGGGTCGGGTGGGCCGTACGCACGATCGAGGGGGCGATCCGCCCCGGCGTGCTCGGCATGCGGTGGGCGTTCGGCGCCTTCCACGCCTACAACCGGCTGCACCGCTTCGACGACGAGGTGCTCGCGCGGTTCGTCCCCCGCGACATCTTCTACAACCTGATCCTGCACGCCCGGAAGTGACCGTGCCCGACGACGCCGCCGACGCGGCCGCCACGCCCGCGAACGCCCCGGTGCCCGATGCGGCCCCACCGGCGCACCTGGGGCCGGACGTGCCCACGTCCGCCGCGGACGTGGAGGAGGCCGCGCGCGCCGCGCTGCACGAGCACACCGAGGCGACGGTCCGTGCCGAGACGGCCCGCGAGGGGCACCGGCGGGCCAGCCGCCTGGTCGCCGACCTGCTCGCCGAGCGGCCGTTGCCCGACCACGTCCGGCGGCCGCCCATGCGGCTGCACTACCCCCGCTGGGGTTGGCGGCAGGCCGTCCGCCACGCGGTCGAACGCCGCATGCTCACCCCGCAGTACCTCCGGCTCTACCAGCGCCACGCCTGGCACCGCGCCCGCGCCGCCGCGACCGGCAACCACGTCGTGTTCCAGGGCGTGGTGTTCACCGGCCGGCGGGTCGAGTTCCGCGGCCGCCCGGGGCACGGACGGCTCGTGCTCGGGCCCTGGTGCTGGATCGGTGACGACAACAAGCTGCGCGCCCACGAGGGGCAGCTCACCCTGGGCGCGAAGGTGGTGATGGGCCGCGACAACGTCGTCAACACCTACCTCGACGTCGAGATCGGGGACGCCTCGATCCTCGCCGACTGGATCTACGTCTGCGACTTCGACCACCGCTTCGACCGGCTCGACGTGCCGATCAAGGACCAGGGCATCGTCAAGTCCCCGGTCCGCATCGGCGGCGACGTGTGGGTGGGGGAGAAGGCCACGGTCCTGCGGGGCGTCGACGTCGGTCGGGGTTCGGTGATCGCGAGCCACTGTCTCGTCAACGTCGACATCCCGCCGTTCTCGATCGCGGTCGGCGTGCCCGCGCGGGTCGTGAAGTCGCGCCTGCCGGAGGGGGTCGACCCGGAGGAGGCCGCCGACCGACTCCGGCGCGGCCTGCCGATCCCGGGGGACCCGATCGGTTGACCGCCCCGCGGCGGCGCCGGGGCTCCTAGCGTGTCGGCCATGGACACCCGCGATCTGCTCACTGACGCCTTCTCCCGCCTCGCGCCGCTGACGCGCGAGCTGGTCGAGGGGGCCGACGGCGACCTGCTCCACGCCCGCCTCGATCCACAGGCCAACACGCTGGCCTGGCTGCTGTGGCACACCGCCCGGCAGCAGGACGTGCAGGTGGCCGCACTGGCCGACCGCGAACCGGTCTGGACGGCCGAGGGCTGGGCCGACCGGTTCGACCTGCCGCTGGACGTGGACGACTTCGGCTACGGCCACGAACCCGACGACGTCGCGGCCGTCCGGGTCGCGGATCCGACGCTGCTGTCGGGCTACCAGGACGCGGTGGCCGCGATGGTCGACGCCCACCTCGCCACACTCGACGCCGACGCGCTCGACCGGGTCATCGACGCGTCCTACGACCCACCGGTCACCGTGGGCGTGCGGCTGGTCAGTGTCGTCGGGGACGCACTGCAGCACCTCGGCCAGGCGGCGTTCCTGCGCGGCGTGCTCGAGCGACGCCAGGAGCGGATCGCCGACGACTTCGACCAGCGGGCGGCGACCTGGGACGACGACCCGACGAAGGTCGAGCGGGCCCGCTTCGCCGCCGAGGCCGTCCTCGCCGCGGTCGACCCGCGGCCCGACGCGCGGGTGCTCGAGTACGGCGCCGGCACGGGCCTGCTCGCTCAGCACCTCGCGCCGCGGGTCGGACCGCTCACGCTCGCCGACCCCTCGTCCGGGATGCGCGCCGTCATGCAGGCCAAGGTGGAGCGCGGGATCCTGCCGGATGCGCAGGTCGTCGACCTCGACCTGTCGCAGCCGGTCGATGACGTGGGTCCGTTCGACCTCGTCGCCCTGTTGCTCGCGCTGCACCACGTCCCCGACCCGGCGCCGGTGGTCGCCAACCTCGCGGAGGTCCTCGCACCCGGCGGCTCACTCGCGATCGTGGACCTCGAGCCCGAGGACGGCTCCTTCCACGGCGAGGGGTTCGAGGGCCACCCCGGCATCGACCCGGACCGGCTGCGCACCTGGTGCGAGGCCGCGGGACTCGGCGAGGTGGACGTCGTGCCGTGCGGGACGATGGAACGCCACGGGCAGGACTATCCGCTGTTCCTCGCGACCGCCCGCCGCCCGGCGCAGCGGTGACGACCCACGCCGCAGCCGACCGCTGCGGGGTTCACCGGGCGAGCGGGCCGGGGCCGAGCTCGGCGTCGTTCCCTTCGACGGCCGTGGCAGGCGACGCCGGCGACGACACCGCCGCTGACGCTGCCGTCGGGCCGTCGGCGGCCTCGGCAACCTCGGCGGCGCGGATGGCCTCGATGGTCCGCCGCGAGCGCTCGCGGCGCGCCAGGTCGTCGGACTGTTCCTGGTCCTTGGCCCAACGCAGGAACAGGGCCGCGATGATGCCCCACAGCACGAACCCGCCGACGACGTTCATGACGATGCCGGCCGCCTGCTGGTCCTGGATGGCGTCGAAGCCGAGCCACAGCGGCGGTGCGAGCTCGTACAGGCCGTACAGCGGCAGCGGGTTGAAGGTCAGGAACGCCGCCGGCACGAACATCAGCACGCTGCTGGCGAACAAATAGAAGGCGCGCACCGGTTCGTGGATGGCGTTGCGGTCCGGTTCGCGGCGCAGCGCCGGCCACCACCAGATCAACGCCGCGGTCAGGTGCAGCACGTCGATGGTGAACGACCCGAGCTGGTTGGTCTTGAGGGTGTCGATCACGATCGGCACGTGGGTGCCGAACAGCACGGCGTTGAAGATCAGCAGTGCGTTGGGCCACCGGGTCAGCGAGGACACGATCTGCTGCCGGCGCGAGCCCCACGGCAACCAGCGGTCGAGCAGCCACGTCGGTAGGCCGGCCAGCAGCAGCGGCGCCGCGACGAACGAGTACACGACGTAGCGGGCGATGCCCAGCGTGGCGAGGTAGCCGACGCCGAGCTGCCCGATGGGCCACTCGGAGACGAGGAACACCGCCAGCACGCCGAGGCACCACTTGCGCAAGCGGGCCCGGTCGAGCGGCTGTCCGGCCCGCCGGTGGGCGAGGACGTAGCTGCCGATCATCGCACCGGCGACCAGCCACACGCCGATGAACGGGGTGTAGCGCCAGGTCCAGACCTGACCGGTCGACGAGCACCACCAGGCGACGTTGTTCATGCCGCGTCCTCCGCCGCCTCGTCCTGCGCCGCCGACCACTGTTCGACGATCCGGGGCAGGTCGAACACCCAGTCGGAGCGTCGCGCGCCGAACGGCCACACGCGTCGCGCCTCGCCGTCGGCGTCGAACCCGACGATCTGCGCCGGGTGGCCGATCAGGTCGCCCTCGCCGCGCGGGTCGGGACCCTCCACGACCGGGCCGGGCAGGTCGAGTTGCCGCAACGCGTCCTCGACGACCGGCAGCTCGGCGTGCAGGCCGAGGAAGCGGGAGTCGAAGCTGGCGAGGTACTCGTCGATGCGCGCGGGGGTGTCGCGCTCCGGGTCGACCGACACGAACACCACCTGGACCTGTTCGGTGGTCGTCCGCGTCTCGCGCATGCCGCCGGCCAACACCGCGAGGTGCACCGGGCAGATGTCCGGACAGCTCGTGTAGCCGAAGAACAGCAGCGTCGGGGTCCCGGCGGTCGCCTCGCGCAGGTTCACCTCGTTGCCGTCGGTGTCGAGCAGGGTGACGTCGGGCATCTCCCGCTCGACCTCGAGCGGCACGCCGTGCCACCCGTCGGACTGGCGTTGCAGTCCCTGGGCGGAGATGGCGGTCGCCGTGGTCGGCTCGCACGCCGCGACCAGCAGGGTCAGGGCGAGCAGGGGGAGCAACAGGCGGCGGAGGGTCATGGCTGGCGCGTTCCTGCCGTCGTTCGGCGGCGAGGCGGGTCAGCCGTCGGTGCCCGCCGTCGTCCCGTCCTCGTCGAACGCGTTCTCGGCGAGGTCGAGCATCGAGACCACCTCGACCGGGATGGTCACCTCACCGGAGCGTTCGAAGTGGAGCGTGAGATCGAAGGTACCCCCCTCCGTGACGGTCGCGTCCGGCACGACCAGCATGAGGTGGAGCCCGCCCGGGCGGAAGCGCACCGTCTCGCCCGCGGGGATGTCGACCTCGTCCTGCAGGGTCATCGAGGCCCGTCCGTCCTCGACCTCGGTGAGGTGCACCTCGACCCCGGCGGCCGCGTCGGTGTCCGCGCGCTGCAGCGTGTCGTCGGCCGTGCCGCCGTTGGTGATCTCGACCACCACCTGCGACGAGCCGGCGGCCGGCTCGGCGGCCTGGGCCGGGCTGATCTCGAGTTCGGGATCGCCGTTGCCGCCGGCACACGCCGACAGCGCGAGCGCGCCGAGCAGCGCCGCGAGACGGAGGCGGGGGGGAGGGGTGCGGACCACGCCGAGGATGCTCGCACGCCGCTCGTCGCGAGGCAAAGCGAGCGACGGCGACGGGCGCGCAAGCGATCCGGGACTTCGTACCCGGGCGGCAGGAGGGGCTGGCGTCCTACACTGGCAGGTCGGGGGCGGACCGGTATCCGACGACGCGACGGCGGCAGTGATGGAACTCGACGGCACACTCGTGGCCGTGCTGGGGCTGCTGCTGGTCCTGCTCGGGGCCGCCGGTGCCACGGTCACGCAGCGTCACTTCGAGGAGCGGGGACGCTCGCAGCGGGCGCCGTTGTTCCTGGTGCCGTTCGGGGTGCTCGTCGGCGCCGGCGCGGCGCGCCCTTCGCCAGGCTCGACGACCCGGTGGGGACCGTCGGCGCGATCGTCGACGGCGTCGGCCACCACCCGGGACGCAAGGCGATCGAGGAGGTGCGGGTCAACGCCCGCGCCGTCGGGATCCCGTTCGCACGCTGCGACGAGGTGCTCGAGCTGGTCGGGCTCGAGGCGGCGGCACACAAGCGGGTGGGCGCGTTCAGCCTCGGCATGCGCCAGCGGCTCGGCATCGCGCTGGCGATGCTGGGCGACCCGAAGGTGCTGCTGCTCGACGAGCCGGCGAACGGCCTCGACCCGCAGGGCATCGTGTGGGTGCGCCAGTTCCTGCGCGGACTGGCCGACGAGGGCCGCACGGTGTTCGTCTCCTCGCACCTGATCAACGAGGTCGCCCGGCTCGCCGACGACGTGATCGTGATCCGCCAGGGCCGGATCGTGACCGAGGCGCCCGTGGCCCAGCTCACCGCCGCGGCCGGTGGGGCGGCGGTGGTGGTCGCCAGCCGCGACGACCGGCGCCTGCACGAGGCGCTGGTCGCCCATGGCGCCGAGGTCGTGGCCGGCCCGGAGGGGTTGACGGTGCGTGGCGTGGACGCCGACCAGGTCGGCGACGCGGCGCTCGCCGCCGGCGTGGCGCTGCGGGAGCTGCGACCGCTCAAGGCCGAGCTCGAGGACGTGTTCATGGAACTGACCGGCGGGAGTGAGATCGCATGAGCCAGACCGCCACGGCCACCGGGTGGCACCTGCTGGCCGCCGAGACCCGCAAGCTGCGCACCGTGCCCACGACCTGGGTGTTGACCGGCATCGGCTGGGCGCTGGTGGCGCTCAGCGGGTTGCTGCCATTCGTCTTCCCGGCGTTCGGGACCGAGTTCACCGGCTCGTCGGCGCAGGTCGCCGAGGTGATCGACGCCATCGGCGGCAACTCGATGATCGTGCTGATCGTCGGGCTGCTGGCGGTCACGACCGAGTTCCGACACGGCACGATCGGCCGCACCCTGCAGCTGGTGCCCTCCCGGCTGACCGTGCTCGGCGCGAAGCTGGCCGCCGGCGCCGTGTACGCGGTGCTGTTCGTCGTCACCAGCCTGGCGTTGGTCGCGGCGCTGCTGCTGGCGCTGGCGGTGGCGCACGGGGAGGCGTTGCAGTGGGGACCGGAGGTGACCACGGCGCTGTGGCAGGCGTTCGTGGGGCTGGTGCTCACGGCGCTGTTCGGCGTGGCGCTCGGGGCGCTGCTGCGCAGCCAGGTCATCGCGATCACGGTCGCGCTGCTGTGGGTGTTCGTGGTCGAGCAGTTCGTGGCCTTCACGCTGCCGCGGGTGGGGCAGTGGCTGCCCTTCCAGGCCCTCAACTCGGTGTTCATCACCGAGGAGGCCCGCGCGCAGATGCCGCCGAACATGGCCTTCCTCGAGCCGGGCACGGCACTGGCGGCCTTCGTCGGCTACGTGGTGCTGTTCACCCTGGCGGCGGCGATCCTGATGCGGGCCCGCGACGTCTGACCGCGCGTCTGACCGCGCGGAGGCCGGCTCAGCCTGGTGGGTCCAGTGCGGCCAGCAGGGCGTCCACGCGCGTCGGCGCGCGATCGACCGCCCGCAGCCGCTCGGCCTCGGCGTCGGGCCCGCGGTCGGCCTCGACCAGATCCGCGAGGTGGGCCACGGCGTCGGCGTGGCCGCGGACGCGCCGTTCGCCGTAGTCGGCCGTGTTGCCCCGCAGGACCATGTACGGCCAGTCCGAGGTGGTCAGCAGCGCGAGCTCGCGTGCGAGCTGCTCGCGCAGTTCCGGGACGCCGCGGCCGCCGGCCAGCGCGGTCCGGGCCCGCACGCGTGCGTCGTCGAGCGTCTGCCACATCGGCCGCGTGGCCGCTCCCACCCAGCTGGCGTGGTGCTTGGCGTAGCCCCACGACGACTCGGGCAGGGCCAGCCGTCGGCGAGGTGGTCGCCGCTGCCGCCGGGAGGCGAGCGTGGTGGTGGTCAGGGCCGGGTCGTCGGCGACCCGGCGCAGCAGCGTCTCGAGCCAGGCCGGGCCCTCGAACCACCAGTGCCCGAACAGCTCGGTGTCGTAGGCACACACGACCACCCCGTCGGGACGGGCGGCGAGCGTCTTGCGCAGGACGCCGGCGAAGTGCTCGGCGTGGGCCTGCACGCGGGCGGCAGCCGCCGCCGGTTCGTAGGGCTGCTTGGCGTCCGAGGGCAGATGGCGGTCGGTCACCCGCCACGACGGCTGGGTGCCGAACGTGCCGTGGGCGTGGAAGTCGCGGTACCAGACGTCACCGGGGTAGCCGGAGGCGGCCGACCACACGTGGCCGCCGACCTCGAGGTCCCGGGGGAACGCAGCCACGTCCGAGTCGCCGATCAGGACGCCGGTGAAGCGTTCGGGCAGCTGCGCCGCCTCGGCGTCGGTGAGGAACTCGGCAGCGACCCAGTCCCGGTCGGCATGGCCCGCGCCACGCCACAGCGTGGCGGTGTCCAACAGCACGTGGTCGATCCCGGCCGCGGCGTAGTGCTCCTCGAGACCGGGAAGCGGAGGACCGCGACGTGGCAGGGTCGGGGAGCCGGAGGCGTCGACGTGCAGCGGCGGAGCGGTCGGGTCGGCGACCGGACCACGGGGGCGGTACCCCATCTCCGGGGCCCACAGCCCGCGGGGGCGCTCTCCGGCCCAGTCGACCTGTGCGGCGAGGCCGTCGGCGAGCTGCGCGTCGATCTCGGCCGGGTCCGGCACCAACGGCAGGTAGGGGTGGGTCGCCGGGCCGCCGAGCAGCTCGATCACACCGGCCCGGGCGAGCTCGGCCCACACCGTGGTCAGCCCGCCGCGGGACTCGACGTCGGTGTGGTAGGCGAGCAGGTCGGCGAAGTGGCGCCAGTAGTAGGTGGCCAGCTCGACCACCTGCGGCCCCAGGTGCCGGTGCCAGCGCTGCTCCTCGCTGCGCCACTGCTGTCCGGCCAGCCAGGTGCCGAGGTCCCTGGCGAGGCGGGGGTCGCGGACCTGGGCGGCCACGGTCGGGGTGACGCCGAGCGTGAGCACGTCGCGTCGGCCGTCCTCGGCGAGCCGTTCGAGGACCCGGGTCACGGGCAACCACGAACCGGACCAGGCCTGGAACAGCCACTCCTCGCCGACCGGCCACACCCCGTGGCCGGCGAGCAACGGCAGGTGGGTGTGCAGGACGAGCGCGAACTCCCCGGACGGGGCGGGGGTCATCCGGGCACCCGGCAGACGGCGACGAGGTCGAGGCTGGCGTCGAGGTCGTCACCGTGGACCGCGAAGGCGGCGGGCGTCACGGCGTGCACGGTCCGGCGCAGCCAGTGCGGCCACCGCGCCGGGTCCGTCGCGGCCAGCAGGTCCGGCAGCGGACGGCCCGCTGCCACCTCGATGCTGGTCAGCCACGCGCCGGCGTGGACACCCAGCAGACGCTGCACCTCGAGGCCGGCGTCGGTCAGCTCGTCGTGCAGTTCGGCGGCGGTGAACTCCCGGGTGTGGAACGGGTTGACCGGGACGTCGCTGCCGGAGGTGAACGTGAGCCGGTTCGGGGTGGCGATCATCACCGTCGCACCGGGGCGGGTCACGCGACGCAGCGAGCGCAGGTAGCCGGGGATGTCGTAGAGGTGCTCAACGACCTGGAACGAGACCGTGAGGTCGATCGCGTCGTCGGCCAGCGGCAGAGCCAGCAACTCGGCGGCGTGGACCTCCACCGCCGGGTGCGTGGCGGCGTAGGCCGTCCGGGCGTGGGCGACGACCGTGGGGTCGAGGTCGACGCCGACGACCCGTGCGGCGCCGGCACCGGCCAGCATCGCCAGGCCGTACCCCTCGCCGCAGCCGGCGTCGAGTACCACCTCGCCACCGGTGAGCGAGGCGACGGCGAGCTCGTAGGCGACGACGTGCCGTTGGAACCAGTAGTTCTCGTCGGCGATGCCGGGCAGGGTGCGCTCGCCGGTGAGGACGAGCCCGTCGGCGGCGCCCGCCGGGGCGTTGCCGGGGCCGACGGCCGGGGCTGGATGGTGGTCGCTCATGGCGGCAAGCCTACGGTTGGCGGCGAAGGACCCCGTAGTCGTGTGTGCGCCCCGATCGTGGTCGGGCGCGGACCGTCGGACAGCACGGGGATTTGACTTTGAGCGTCCGCTCCAATTCGATCGCGGGCGAGAGCGAGAGAGCAACCCGGGCCCGTCACGTCCGTGGCGCGCCGGACGACGAGAGGGAAACGACGACATGAAGGTCATCGTCCCGGTCAAGCGCGTGCCGGACACGGCAGGCGAGAAGAACATCGACCCGAACGACAAGACCGTGGATCGGGACGGGATCGAGTCGGTCCTGTGCCCGATCAACGAGTTCTCCATCGAGGAGGCCGTGCGGCTCAAGGAGTCGCAGGGCGCCGAGGTGAAGGTCCTGCTGATGGGCCCGGAGTCCGCGCAGCCGATCGTGCGCAAGGCGCTGAGCTACGGGCTGGACTCGGCGGTGCAGATCACCGACGACGCCGTCGCCGGCTCCGACGCGATCGGGACCGCCAAGGCCATCGCGGCCGCGCTGAAGAACGAGGAGTTCGACCTCGTGATCTTCGGCAACCAGGCCACCGACGCCCGCACCTGCGTCGTGCCGGCCGCCGTGGCGGAGATCCTCGGGCTGCCCTCGCTGACCTACGCCCGCCACCTCGAGGTCGACGGGGACAAGGTCGTCGTCCACCGCGAGCACGAGGAGGGCTACGACGTCGTCGAGTCGACCCTGCCGGCGATCGTGTCGGTGGTCGAGGCGATCAACGAGCCGCGCTACCCCTCCTTCAAGGGGATCATGGCGGCGAAGTCCAAGCCGCTGGACGTCAAGTCGGCCGCCGACATCGGACTCGACACCTCCGAGGTCGGCATGGCCAACGCCAACGCGGTGATCACCGAGTTCGAGCACCGTCCGCCGAAGGAGGCCGGGACCATCGTCGAGGACGACGGTTCGGGCGCCACGGCCGCGCAGCTCGCCGACTGGATGCAGTCCAAGAAGTTCGTCTGATCCGGGTCGCGGCCGCTTCCGCATCGACGCAGGAGGCTTCCCTGCGCTCGGCGGTCCCGAACGGTCAGCGGCCGCACGACATACCCGGTGAAGGCCGGGTCAGAGAGGGAAAGAGACATCCATGGGTGAGCTGCTCGTACTGATCGACCACGCCGAGGGCCAGCCGCGCAAGCTGTCCCTGCAGATGCTCACGGCGGCCAACCAGGTCGCCTCGCAGACCGGTGACACGGTGTCGGCCGTGTGGCTGGGCGAGGGGGCGTCCGGCGCGGCCGACGTCCTGGGGCGCCACGGCGCGACCAAGCTGTACGCCTGGGACTCGCCGGACGCGCTCGGCTACGTCACCCTGCCGCAGGTCGAGGCCCTGCAGCAGGTGATGGAGACCTCCGGCGCCGAGATCCTGTTCTTCGCGTCGACCAACCTGATCAAGGACGTCGCCGCACGCCTGGCGATCCGGGTCGACGGTGGCGTCATCACCGACGCGACCGGCGTGGAGGTCGCCGACGGCAGGATCGTCGCCACCAAGGAGATCTTCGGTGGGGAACTGATCACCAAGTGCACCTTCGCCGACGGCAGGAAGCAGATCGTCGGTATCTCCAACAACGCCTTCGCCGCCGAGGAGACCGGTGGCGGCGCCGCCGAGGTCGTGAACCTCGACGTGTCGCTGTCGGAGGCCGCCACGGCCGCCAAGGTGACCAACGTCGAGAAGCAGGTCACCTCGGACCGGCCCGACATCGCCGAGGCCGCGGTCGTGGTCGCCGGTGGGCGTGGGCTCGGTGACGAGCAGGGCTTCGAGCTGATGGAGCAGCTCGCCGACGTGCTCGGCGCCGGGGTCGGCGCGTCGCGTGCCGCGACCGACGCCGGTTGGTACCCGCACCGCTACCAGATCGGCCAGACCGGCCGCACCGTGTCGCCGATGCTCTACATCGGCTCGGGCATCTCCGGTGCCATCCAGCACCGGGCCGGGATGCAGACCTCGCAGAACATCATCGCGATCAACAAGGACGGCGAGGCACCGATCTTCTCGATCGCCGACTTCGGCATCGTGGGCGACCTGTACACCGTCGTCCCGAAGCTGATCGAGGAGCTCCAGGCGCGCAAGGGCTGACACGTTGCTCACCGACGCGGGCACCCGTTCCGGGTGTCCGCGTCGTCGTTTCCTCCTGCCGCCCGAGGTGCCGCCGGCAGGGGCTGATCGGCGCCATCCGTGCGCCCTGATCCGCACTGCCCGACGTGCGGACGCACGGATCGCGCCCAGCGCCACCGCGACCGTCGATCCGTGCGTGCTCATCTGCACACGCCCGGCTTCTGACACACGTGCGTCGCGTCCGAGATCCCGGCGTCGCCTCGCTCAGGGCAGGTCTGCGGCATCCAGGGCGCGCGCCACGCCGTCGACGTAGCTGCCGCCGAACAGCCGGACGTGGACGAGCAGGGGCGCGAGGTGCAGGGCGGGGCGGCGCTGCTCCCACCCGTCGGGGAGCGGGGCGGCGGACGCGTAGGCGTCCCAGAACGGCCGTGGCGGGGCGCCGAACAGCGTCAGCATGGCGAGGTCGGTCTCACGGTCGGCGTGGTGGACCGCCGGGTCGATCAGCCAGCGCCCGTCGACGACGTTGCCCGTCCACAGGTCGCCGTGCACGAGGCTCGGTGTCGGCTCGTGGGCGTCGAGCAGGGCGGGCAACGGCCCGTCGCAGGCGGCGGCCAGCCGACGGGCGAGGGCGGCCGGCAGGACCTCGAGGTGAGGGCGGATCCGGCGTTCGACCACGAAGGTGCCGGACGTCGGGCACCAGCCGTTGGCCTGCGGCAGGGGGCCGATGACGTTGTCGCGGTGCCAGCCGAAGGCCGGGCCGTGGTGCCCGTGGACCCTGGCGAGCGCCGCGCCGAGCCCGGACCAGTCGGGTGGCCCTGACACGTGCTCGAGCACCAGCACGTGCGCGTCGACCCCGAGCAGCGCGGGCGTGGGCGCCCCCGCGTCGGCCAGGGCGCGCAGCCCCTCGGCTTCCAGCCCGGCGTCGTACGGCGTGGCCTTGACGACGACCTCGCGGCCGTCGGTCAGCGTCGCCCGCCAGGCCTGCGCGACGTCCCCACCACCGAGCGGCGAGGCCTGCACGACATCCGGCAGTCCGGCGGGCAGTGCGGGTGGCGCCGCACTCATCCGACGGACTGCCGGCTCGGGCCCGGGGTGCCGTGGTCACCGGCCTGGGGATGATCGGGTGCGACGGCGGGGGCCGCGGGCAGGACGGCCGCCTCCGCCCCGGTCGCCTCGGTGCCCTCGGCGCGGCGGATCAGCACGATGCCGGCGACGATGCAGGCGCCACCGAGCAGCTGCGACGGGCCCGGCAGCTCGGACAGCAGCACCCAGGCCACCAGCACGGCCGCCAGGACCTCGGTCAGGCCGACGAACGACGCCAGGCGCGTCCCGAGCCGCTGCACCGCCCCGATACCGGCCAGGTAGGCGATGCTGGTCGAGCACACGACCAGCCAGGCCGCCGGCAGCCACCAGCCCGTCGGTCGGCCGGCGAGCACGACGTCGCCGTTCGTGAACGCCATCGGCACCAACCCGACCAGCCCGGCCAGCCCCAGCACGAGCGCGCCGACGAGCGTGCCGCCGGCGGCCATCACCACCGGGGGCAGGTCGTCGTGCTGGCGGGCGGAGAGCACGAAGAAGGCCGCGACGCAGACGGCAGCCACCATGCCCCAGGCCACCCCGACCGGGTCGATCGTTCCGGCTCCGGTCAGATCGAGCACGAACACCAGGCCGAGCATCGTCAGCGCCGCGCCGACCAGGGTCGTACGCGAGGGGAGCGTGCGGGTGCGCGCCGCCGTCCAGGCCACCAGCAGCACCGGTGCCGTGAACTCGAGCAGCAGGGCCACGCCCACGTCGAGGGTCCGCACCGCGTTGAAGAACGCGAGCTGGACGCCGGCCATGGCCACCGTGCCGTAGACGAGCAGGGCCCGCAACGACGGTCCGGAGACCCGCAGGTTGCCGCGCCGGACGACCGCGGCGACGGCACCCAGCAGCACCGCGGCACCGCCGATGCGCACCAGCACGGCGGCCCCGGCCGTCCAGCCGGCGTCGATCAGTGCCTTCGCCATCGGCCCGGACGAGCCGAAGGTCGCCGCCGACAGCAGCGCCATCGACACGCCGACGCGCAGGTCGGGCACGGAACGCGGCGTGGTGGCGTTGGACATGGGCGTCTCGAGACGGCACGGGGGAGCATCGGCTCCCGGTCGGAGCGACGACCCGATGGAAGTCAGCACCATCGGCGCGGTACGGTCATGACGCTACGCGAGCCGGGTGTCAGGAGTCAACATGCAGTTCGCCCATGACACCGAGGTGGCGTTGGACGGCGCCGCCGCCCTGGTCAACACCGCCCGGGGGGGCGAGGAGCGACTGACCGATCCCGACGCGTTGGCCACGTTCCTCGATCGGGAGCGCTACAGCGGCACCCGCCGCGGCGACGGGGCCGAACTCGCGACCGTCCGCGACCTGCGCGACCGCATCGCCCGCCTGTGGGACACCGAGGACGTCGACCAGGTGGTCGGGATCGTCAACCGGGTCCTCAGCGACGCCCACGCCCTGCCGCAGCTGATCCGTCACGACGGCTGGGACTGGCACCTGCACCTCACCCCGCGCGACGCCCCGCTGGTCGACCGCATCGGCACGGAGATCGCGATGGCGGTCGCCGACCTGATCCGCGCCCAGGACCTCGAGCGGCTCAAGCGCTGCGCCGGAGAGGACTGCGACGCGGTGTTCGTCGACCTGTCCCGCAACCGCTCGCGTCGGTTCTGTGACCTCGGCAACTGCGCCAACCGTGCCCACGTCGCCGCCTACCGGGCCCGCAAGGCCGGCCGCGCCGACTGACGTCTGCGCCGGGACGGTGCGGCGACCTGCCTCAGCAGACGTCGACGACCTCGGCGCCGGTGATCGTCAGCAGCGTCGTCGGGACCAACGGGAAGACCGTGGAGGGCGTGCCGGCAGCGGCCCAGATCTCCTCGTGCGCGGTCAGGTCCCGGTCGCACACGACCCGGAGCGGACCGGCGTGCCCGAACGGTGGCGTCCCGCCGATGGCGTAGCCGGTCGCGTCGCGCACCTCGTCGGCGCTGCCCTTGCGGAAGCTCGCCGCACCGAGGGCGGCGCGGACCCGGTCCTCGTCGACCCGGTTCGCGCCCGAGGTCAGCACCAGCACCGGCTCGTCGTCGGCCATGAACACCAACGACTTGACGATCTGCGCCACGTCGCACCCGATCGCCGCGGCCGCGTCGGCGGCGGTGCGGGTGCCCTGCGGGAACTCACGGACGTCCGGCGCGAGGCCGTGGGCGGCGGCGGCCTGGGTGAAGCGTTCGACGGCGGCGGTGGCCATGGTTGGTCTCCGGGTGGCTCAGAGGGCGACGGTGGCGGTCAGCGGCTCGTGGCCCGGGATGACCGTGACCCGGACCTCGAGGGAGCTCCCCTCGGGCGGGACGGGCCGCAGGCGGACCTCGCCGTTGGAGAAGGAGCGGTCCCCGCGCCCGACGGCGTCGAGCACCTCCAGCGGTCGGCCGTCGAGGTGCACCTGCCAGGCGTCGACCGGCGGGACCCGGCGCGGAAGCGGGCGGGTGGCGCCGACGTCGATGCGGGCGAAGCGCAGGTCGGCCCACTGCGGCCACACCTCGAGGCTGAGCAGGACGACGCGCTGGCCGGCGACCGTGCCGAGGTCGACGGTCAACGGCACGACGCGCACCGGGGCGTCGGGCACGGCCAGGCCCTCGGGCAGGTGCGGTGCGCTCACGTGCGGCTCCGGTCGAGGTGGTGCGGGCGGCGTGCCCGGCGGGGAACGCTACCGTCGCGGGCGTGACCGTCCTGCTCGACCATGCCGCCAGCACGCCGCCGCGCCGCGAGGCGCGCGCGGCGTTGCAGCGCTGGCTCGACGCGGCCAACGCCTCGGCCACCCACGCCGCCGGCCAGGCCGCCCGCGTCGCAGTCGAGGAGGCACGCGAGCAGGTCGCCACGGCCCTGCGCTGCTCGCCGCACGAGGTGGTGTTCACCTCCGGCGGCACGGAAGCCGACAACCTCGCCGTGAAGGGGATCGTCTGGGCCGCACGCGACCGGGACCCGGCCCGCACCCCGCACCTGGTCACCACCGCCGTGGAGCACCCGGCCGTGCTCGCGCCCGCCCGCTGGCTGGCCGAGCGCGGCGACGCGACCCTCGACGTCGTCCCGCCCGACGCCGACGGCCGCGTCCCGGTCGAGCGGGTCCTCGACGCGGTCCGCGCCGACACCTGCCTGGTCAGCGTGATGACCGCCAACAACGAGCTCGGCGCCGTCAACGACCTCGCGACCCTCGGTCGGGAGCTGCGCGCCCGCGGCATCGCGTTGCACACCGACGCGGTGCAGGCCGTCGCGACCCTCGACGTCGACATGACCGGGTGGCAGCTCGACGCGCTGGCGTCGTCGGGCCACAAGTTCGGTGCGCCGCAGGGCGTCGGGGTCGCGGTGCTGCGCCGCGGCCTGGCCGTCGTGCCGCTCACCCATGGCGGCGGGCAGGACCGTGGCGTGCGCTCGGGCACCTTCGCGGCCGGGTTGGACGCCGCCTACGGCGCCGCGCTGACGGCCGCCGTCGCCGACCGCGCCGGTCTGCGGGACCGCCTGCGGTTGCTGACCGACCGCCTGGCCGCCGGGCTGCTCGCGCTGGACGGGGTGCGCCGCAACGGCCCGACCGATCCGGACCACCGGCTGGCGTCGCACCTGCACCTCTCGCTCGACGGCGTGGACGGTGCCGCGTTGACGGTGGCGCTCGACCGCGCCGGGCTCGCCGCGTCCTCGGGCGCCGCGTGCGGCGCGGGTGCCGCGACCGCGAGCCCCGTGCTCGAGGCCTGCGACGTGGTCGGCACGCCCCTGCGGCTGTCGCTCGGGTGGACCTCCACGGACGCCGAGGTCGACCGCGCACTGGACGTGCTCACCGACCTCGTCCCGCGACTGCGGGCCGGCACCGCCGCCGCCGGCGCGGCCGCCGGTGTGGTGGGGGCCTGAACATGGCGCAGGTGCTGGTCGCCATGTCGGGCGGCGTGGACAGCGCGGTCGCGGCCGCGATGCTGGTCGAGCAGGGCCACGACGTCACCGGCGTGCACCTCAAGCTCGCCGACGTCGCGCTCGAGGACCAGGTCCCCGGGCACGGCTGCTGCACGCTGGACGACGCGCAGGACGCCCGTCGGGCCGCGCAGGTGCTCGGTGTCCCCTTCTACGTGTGGGACCTCGCCGAGCTGTTCCGCACCGAGGTGCAGGACCCGTTCGCGCAGGCCTACGCGGCGGGGGTGACCCCCAACCCGTGCGTGACCTGCAACGAGCGGGTCAAGTACGCCGGGCTGCTCGACCGGGCGCTGGCGATGGGCTTCGACGCGCTGGCGACCGGCCACCACGCCCGCCTGCGCCGCCACGGTGAGGTGGTGCGCGCGCCCGGCCCCGACACCCGGCTGCACCGCGCCGTCGACCGGCGCAAGGACCAGTCCTACGTGCTCTACGTCGCCACGCCCGGGCAGCTCGACCGGACGCTGCTGCCGGTCGGCGAGGTGGCCAAGGACGAGGTCCGCACGCTGGCGCAGTCGTACGGGTTGCGGGTGGCCGACAAGCGCGACAGCTACGACGTCTGCTTCATCCCCGACGGCGACACCGCCGGCTACCTCGCCGAGCGCCTGCCGTCGCGCCCCGGACCCGTGGTGGACCTCGACGGACGCACGCTCGGTGAGCACGCGGGCGTGTGGCGTTACACGGTCGGTCAGCGACGTGGGCTGAACCTCGGCACCCACGAGCGCCGGTTCGTCGTGGACGTGGATGCCGCCGACGACACCGTCGTCGTCGGGCCACGCGACGCGCTCGCGTGCCGGTGGGCCGAGCTCGACGCGCCCACCTGGACGACCGGAGCGCCGCCGCACGGTCGCGTCCGGGTGCAGGTCCGCGCCCATGGCGCCACCGTCCCCGGCCGCGTCGAGGTCGGCGACGCCGGCCGGGTGCGCCTCGAACTCGACGAGCCGGTCCACGGGCTCGCGATCGGCCAGGCCGCGGTCGTGTACGACGCTGGCGACGTGATGTGCCTCGGTGGGGGCCGGGTCGCCCGCGCCGACCGCCCCGCCGGCCTGCCGGTGCGCTGACGCGGGGCGCGACTCGCGGCGACGCACGTGCGCCCGGGACCGCGGCGATGCGGATCACGACGCACGTGCGCGTGGGACGGCGGCGGATCACGACGCACGTGCGCCCGGGACTGCGGCGATGCGGATCACGACGCACGTGCGTCCAGCCGCGGGCGTCAGGTGCTGACGGCCTGCTGCACGGCGAACCAGTGCAGGGTGATCGCCACCAGCGTCAGGGCGTGGAACACCTCGTGGTAGCCGAACCAGCGCGGCCACGGATCCGGCCGGCGACGGGCGTAGACCACCGCGCCGAGCGTGTAGAGCAGCCCGCCGGCGGCCACCAGCACCGCCACCGTGGTCGAGTGGCGCCACAACCACGGCAGCGTGATCACCCCGACCCAGCCGAGCGCGACGTAGGGCACGATCCGAGCCCACGGACGGGCGTGGTGGAAGACGTTGCGCACGACGATGCCGGCCGTCGCGCCGACCCACACCAGCGCGAGCAGCACCGTCCCGAACGTCGGCGGCATCGTGGCCAGCACGATCGGGGTGAAGGTGCCGGCGACCGCGAGGAAGATCGTCGAGTGGTCGGCGCGGCGGAGCGCTGCGACCATCCGTGGCGACCAGTTCGGCACGTGGTAGGTCGCGCTCGTGGCCAGCATCGCCGTGACGCCACTCGCGTAGATCATCGCGGCGAGGCGCAGGACGGGCTCGGTCGTCGAGCGCCACAGCAGTGCGGTCGACGCTGCCATCAGCACGGCACCGACCAGGTGCAGCCAGCCACGCAGGCGCGGGCGAGCCCGGCCCTGGGGCTCGGCGACGGGGGAGACCACGGGGAAACGACCTCCGGCGGGGAACCTACGGCTGCGTAGGCTATGCCGGTGTGTCGGCGTCCGGCACTGTCTGATCGTGCGTCCGGGACCCGGTCCGCTGCGCTGCTCCCGGTGTCGCCGTGCGGCCCTCGTCGAGCGGGCCGGGCTGCCGCGGGGAGGTGGGGGTGACCGCCGAACGCCCGCGCGACGTCGCGTCGTTAGGCTGGCGCGATCGGTCGGACGAGGGAGCGCGCGTGCAGCTGGGAGCGCAGGGTCAACGGGTGCTGGGCTGCCTGGTCGAGAAGGCGCTCGCCACCCCCGACCACTACCCGCTGTCGCACAACGCGCTGCGGTCGGCCTGCAACCAGACCACCGGACGGGACCCGGTCGTCGACTACGACGACCGCGACGTCCGCGCCGGCCTCGACGACCTCAAGGCGCAGCAACTGGTCCGCAGCGAGTACGCGCGCGGGTCCCGGGTGCCCAAGGCCGCCCACCGACTCGAGGAGCAGCTCGACCTCGACCGCCCGCAACAGGCCGTGCTGGCGCTGCTGCTGCTGCGGGGAGCGCAGACGCCGGGGGAGTTGCGCTCGCGCGCCGGCCGGCTGCATCCCTTCGCGTCGGTCGAGGCGGTCGAGGAGGTGCTGCGCTCGCTGGCCGAGCACCGCTTCGGCACGCTGGTCGAACGGCGCGCCAGGGAGCCGGGCCGCCGCGAGGCCCGCTGGGCCCACCTGCTCGGCGAGTCCGAGTCGGCGACCGCCGTGCCGCCCGACGCCGCGTCGACGACCGCCGCGTCGACGAGCGTCGCGCCGACGACCGACGGGCCCGTGCCGACCGCCGGTCCGCGCGGTCGCCACCGCACCTTCGCCGACGCCGTGGCCGCGGGGGATCTGCACACCGCCGTCGCGCAACTCGCCGACGACGTGGTGTTCCACTCGCCGGCCGTGCACCGGCCGTACCGGGGCCGGGAGGCGACGGCCGCCGTGCTACGGGCCGTGACCACGGTGTTCGAGGACTTCCGCTACGTCGACGAGCTCGACGCCGGCGACCGGGTCGGGCTGGTGTTCGCCGCGCGCGTCGGCGACCGCGAGCTCGAGGGCTGGGACTACCTGCGCTTCGACGAGGCCGGCCGGATCGTCGAGCTCACGGTCATGATCCGTCCGCTGTCGGGGCTCGAGGCCGTCGTCGAACGCATGCGCACCGCCCTGGGAGGTTGACGGCGGCACCGTCCGAGGCGGACGGCGGACGGCGAGACGGCGTCGAGTCAGCGCAGGTCCTCGCTCACGACCTCGACGGCCGTCGTCATCAGCGCCGCGACCTCGAGTTCGTCGAGCGGCTGCCGCGTGTCGGCCGCGGCGGTCACCACCACGTGGGCGTCCGCGTCGTCGTCGACCGGTTCGAGGTACCAGCTCAGCGTCAGCACGCCCGGCTCCGAGCCGCCCTTGAACCCGGCGTAGGACCAGACCTCCGGGTCGATCCCCGTGCCCGGGTTGGCCGCGAGGATGTCGCGCACCGGAGCGGTCGGGTCGCGCCGCCCGACCTCCGCCAGGGCGACGTGGGCTCGGCAGAGGTCCTCGGCGGTCGCGAACCACTCGAGCGTGTCGACCTCGATCGGGGTCGTCCACGCCTCGGGCGCCACGTCGAGCGGCTCGCCGCCGAGCTCGTCGAGCAGCTGCCGCCGCACCGGTTCGTCCGCGTCGACGAAGGCGGAACGTCGGCCGGCGTCGACGCCGAGCTTGAGCTGGAACAGCTCCCGGGTGGTGATCAGCGGCTGGTTGCGTGACGGGTCGTGGTGGCCGTAGCGCGCCAGCGCCTGCTCGACCGCCTCGCGCCCCACCCGGTCGATCAACAGGTCGGTGGCGGTGTTGTCGCTGATCTCGACCATCGCCAGGGCCGCCTCGCGGACGGTCACCTCCGTGCCGTCCGGTTCGTCCTGCAGGCGTCCGCTCGGCAGGCTGCGCAGGCGGTCGCGGACGACGAGCGTCTCGTCCCAGTCGAGCTCCCCGGCGGTGACGGCGTCGGCCACCGCACCCAGCACGTACAGCTTGAACGCCGAGGCGATCGGTACCACCACGTCGGCGTCGTCGGCGAACACCGGCGTGCAGGTGCCGTCGCGCACCTCGGCGACCAGCACCGCGCTGGTCTCGGCAGCGGCCTCGAGCCGTTCGGCCAGCGCCTCGAGGTCGGGCGGGGTCTCGACGTCGGACGCCGGTCGCAGCAGCAGCCCGGTGAAGCGGTGGGGCGGGTCCGGCTCGACGGCGGCCAGCACCTCGAAGTCGGCGCCGCCGGCCTCCAGCACGCGCATGCGGCCCTCGAGACCGTCGGGGGCCGCGTCGACGTCGGTCACCGTCCAGTCCCCGCGGAACTGGGCGAACACCTGCCGGAGCTCGGCGACCGACACCTCGGCGAGGAAGGCGTCGTCGAAGCGGGCGTCCACGGCCGCGTCGTCGGGCGGCCCGTCCGCCAGGACGTCGAGCAGCCAGCGCAGCTGTTCGCCCAGCGGAGTGTCGGGCAGCACCACCGCATCGGCGTCGGCCGGGGCGGGTGCCGCCTCGTCCCCCGGCGGCGGATCGGACGGCCCGGGCCCCCCGTCGTCGCACGCGACGCCCAGTGCCGCGATGACGACCAGGACGGTGGCGGCACGTCGACGGGCCAGGAGCACGGACGCAGACCTCGGGGAAGGCACCAGGACGATCAGGACGACCATAGGTCGGGGGAGGCGGACCGTGCCGAGGCTCTAGCGTGGCGCGCACCCGATCTCGTCGGCGACGGGCACGGCACGTCGCGCCGGCGTCCTGGAGGAGCCCGCATGCCCGCCACCGCACGCGTCGAGCGGCCGAGTCTCGTCGCGCGGGTGCTGCTGGGGATCGGGGCGGTCGGCGTCGTCGCCGGGCTGCTCGGCACGGTGGTCGGACTCGGCTTCCTGACCTCGCTCGACCGGGCCCTGCAGGACAGCCTCGGGGTGACCACCGACGCCGTCGACGCGCTGGGCGGGTCGGTCGAGGTGGCCGGGGACACGCTGGCGATCCTCGAGCGCACCCTGAGCACGACCGCCGCGACGACCCGTGACCTCGGCGTCGGGTTGCGGGACGCCGAGGCGGTGCTGACGGCGACCGCGGAGCTCAGCGAGCAGGACCTCGCCGGCAGCCTCGAGGCGGTGCAGGGCAGCCTTCCGGCGCTCATCCAGGTCGCCAGCGTCATCGACACCACGCTGGGGGCACTGAGCGCGATCCCGTTCGGCCCGGACTACGACCCGACGCAGCCGTTCGACGACTCCCTGCGGGCGGTGCAGGTGGAACTCGACGGCGTGCCCGACTCGTTGCGCGAGCAGGCCGGGCTGATCCGGGAGGGGGCCACGAGCCTGGGTGCCGTGCGGGAAGGCACCGGCGACATCGCCGACGACCTCGAGGAGCTGCAGACGACGTTGGCCTCCGCGAGCGGGCTGGTGGGGTCCTATGCCGCGACCGCTGCCGAGGCGCGGGCGGTCGTCACCGACAACCAGGCGGCACTCGAACGGCAGCTGGCCTGGGCGCGGGTGCTCGTCGTCGTGCTCGGCCTGAGCTTCGTGGCCGGGCAGCTCGTGCCGCTGGGGCTCGGATGGCTGCTGCTGCGCCCCGCGCGGCTCGAACGTCTGCTGCACGGCACCGGCCCCGAGTGGTCCGGGTCGGGCAAGTAGCCTCACCGCCGCCCGAAGCCACCACACGCAGGAGGGCGAACGCCACCGTGGCCGCTGCCGTCCCCGCCCACCTCGCCGAGGCCCGCACCCGCCACGACGAGCTGTCCCGCCGCGTGCGCGACGCCCGCTACCGCTACTACGTGCTGTCGGACCCGCCGATGTCCGACGCCGAGTTCGACGCGCTGTTCGCCGAACTGCTCTCGCTCGAGGAGGCGCACCCGCAGCTGGCCACCGGCAACTCGCCGACCCAGCAGGTCGGGGCGCCGCTGGACACCGCGTTCCCGCCGTTCCGGCATCCGCAGCCGATGCGGTCGCTGGACAACGCCTTCTCGCGCGACGAGCTCGAGGCCTGGCTGCAGCGGGTGGTGCGCGGTCTGGCCCCCGACGCCCCGCTGGCGCTGGTGTGCGAGCTCAAGATCGACGGCGTCGCGGTCAACCTGGTGTACCGCGACGGGGTGCTGGAGACGGCCGCCACCCGCGGGGACGGCAGCGTCGGGGAGAACGTCACCGCCCAGATCGCCACGATCGCGGCGGTGCCCTACCGGCTCGCGACCGAGGACGTCCCGACGCTGGTCGAGGTCCGTGGCGAGGTGTACTACCCGCTCGAGGCCTTCGAGGCCATGAACGCCGCCCGGATCGAACAGGGCGAGGAAGCGTTCATGAACCCGCGCAACGCCGCGTCGGGCGCCCTGCGGCAGAAGGATCCGGAGGTCACCCGGCAACGGCCGTTGTCGGTGTGGTGCCACGGGTTCGGGGCCGTCGAGGGGATGCGGTTCGGCCGCTGGTCGCAGGCGTTGGCGTGGTTGCGCGACGCCGGGCTGCCCACCGCGATCGAGACGCGGGTGGTCGAGGCGGGGGACGGGGACCACACCCGGCTGCTCGACGAGGTGTGGGACTTCGTGGCGCACTGGACCGAGGCCCGCCACCGGGTGCCCTACGAGATCGACGGTGTGGTCGTGAAGGTCGACGACCTGGCCCAGCGCGAGGAGCTGGGGTTCACCGCCCGTGCGCCGCGTTGGGCGATCGCCTACAAGATGCCGCCCGTCGAGCAGGAGACCACGCTCGAGCGCATCGAGGTCAACGTCGGGCGGACCGGCAAGGTCACGCCGTACGCGGTGCTCGAGCCGGTCGTGGTCGCCGGCACCCGCATCACCTACGCGACCCTGCACAACGAGATCCAGGTCCACGCCAAGGACGTCCGCGAGGGCGACCGCGTGATGGTGCGCCGTGCCGGTGACGTCATCCCCGAGGTCGTCGGGCCGGTGCCGTCCAAGCGCCGGCCCGACGCGCAGCCGTGGTCGATGCCCGCGACCTGCCCGTTCTGCGGCCAACCGCTGACCCGGCCCGAGGGGGAGGCCCACCACGTCGACGAGAACGTCGACTGCCCCAACCGGCTGCTCGAGTCGCTGTCGCACCTCGCCGGTCGGGGCGCACTCGACATCGAGGGGCTGGGGGAGCAGACCGTGGAGCTGCTGGTCGAACGCGGCCTGGTCACCAACCTCGCCGACGTGTTCCGCCTGCCCGAGCACCGCGAGGAGCTGCTCGCGCTCGAGAAGTGGGGCGAGAAGCGGGTCGACAACCTGCTGGCCGGCATCGAGGAGGCCCGTCAGCGGCCCCTGGACCGGGTGCTGGTGGCCTGCAACATCCGCCACCTCGGCCCCACCTACGCCAAGCTGCTGGCGTGGGCGATGGGGTCGTTGGAAGCGATCCGGGCCGCCACGCCCGACGAGCTGGAGGCGATCGACGGGATCGGCCCGACCATCGCCGCGGCCGTGCACGCCTGGTTCGCCACCCCCCGCAACGCCGAGCTGGTCGACGAGCTCGTCGCGCTCGGGGTAACCACCCGGGCCGAGCAGGCAGCGGTCGAGGAGCCCGGCGTCGACGCCGAGCTGCTCGCCGGCCGGACCTTCGTCGTGACCGGGACGCTCGAGGGCTTCACGCGCGACGAGGCCAGGGCCGCACTCGAGGCCCGCGGCGCCAAGGTCACCGGCAGCGTGTCGAAGAGGACCACGGCCGTGGTGGCGGGTGAGAGCCCCGGATCGAAGCTCGCCAAGGCCGAGGACCTCGGCGTGCCCGTGCTCGACGAGGCCGGTCTGCGCGCCGTGCTCGGCACCGGCGAGCTGCCCGGCTGAGCGTTCGGGCGGCCGGACGGGTGGTGCGCGGTGGCCGACGGGCGTTGTCCGGCCGGGTGGGCCGGTGCCGGCGTCGGTGACGAACGTCGGTCACGTTGGCCGTGCCGACCCGACGGAGCAGCCATGCGACGCGACCACCGCACGACCGTGACCAACGTCCTCGTGATCGGTTCGGGCGGGGCCGGCCTGCGGGCCGCCATCGCCGCCCACGACGCCGGACGTGAGGTCACGATCGTCGGCAAACGGTTGCGCACCGACGCCCACACCGTGCTGGCCGCGGGCGGCATCAACGCCGCACTGGGCACCGTCGACCCCGAGGACACGCCACGCTGGCACTTCGTCGACACCTGGAACGAGGGCTACCACCTGGCCGATCCGCGCAAGGTCGAGCTGCTGGTCGAGGAGGCGCCCGAGCGCATCCGAGAGCTGGCCGAGTGGGGCATGCCGTTCGCCCGCACGGACGGGGGCGAGCTCGACCAGCGCTACTTCGGAGCCCACCGCTACCGGCGCACCTGCTACGCCGGTGACTGGACCGGCCGGGCGATGCTCGAGACCCTCCACGAGCAGGTCCGCGAGCGTGGCATTCCCATCGTCGAGCGCACCTACGTCAGTTCCCTACTGGTCACCGAGGGCACCTGCTTCGGCGCGCTGACCTTCGACCTGTCGTCGGGGGAGCGGGTCGTGCACCTCGCCGACGCCGTCGTGCTCGCCGGCGGCGGCCACACCCGTCTGTGGCGCCGTTCCTCCTCGCGGCGCGACGAGAACAACGGCGACGCGATGTACCTGGCACTGGCCGCGGGCGCCGAGCTCGTCGACCTCGAACTGGTGCAGTTCCACCCGACCGGCATGACCCATCCCGAGGAGTGGGCCGGGCAGTTGGTCACCGAGGCCGTGCGGGGCGAGGGCGGCCACCTGAAGAACGCCGACGGCGAGCGCTTCATGGAACGCTACGACCCCGAACGCCTGGAGCTGTCCACCCGCGACCGGGTCGCGCTGGCCAACTACACCGAGATCCGCGAGGGCCGCGGTGGGCCCAACGGCGGCGTGTTCCTCGACATCAGTCACCTCGACCGCGCCACCATCCGCGAGAAGCTGCCGCGCATGCACCGGCAGCTGATCGAGGCCCAGATGCTCGACATCGCCGAGCAGCCCATCGAGGTGGCACCGACCGCGCACTACTCGATGGGTGGCGTGCACGTCGACCCGGCGACCGGGGCGAGTGGCGTTGACGGACTGTTCGCTGCGGGCGAGATCACCGGTGGGCTGCACGGTGCCAACCGGCTCGGTGGCAACTCGCTGACCGAGACGGTCGTGTTCGGCCGGCGTGCCGGCGAGGCCGCTGCCGTCCACTCCGACGAGCTGTCGGTCCAGCTGCGGTCCAAGCCGGCCGTCACCGCCGCGCTCGAGGAACTCGACGCGTTCGTCCACGAGGGGGACGAGGTGGTGCGGGTCGGGCAGCGTGAGCTGCGCGACATCATGTGGGAACACGTCGGTGTCGTACGCGACGAGCAGGGTCTCGACGCCGGTGTCGAGCGCCTCCTCACCCTGCGGGAGCTGATCCCGTCCCTGGACGTCCAGCCCGACAGCCAGGGCCACCAGGACCTCGCCGGGGTCCTCGACCTGCGCGGTTCGATCGTCTCGGCCCTGGCGACGGCGCAGTGCGCGAAGCAACGGCGCGAGACCCGTGGTGCGCAGCAGCGCGAGGACCATCCCGACCGCGACGACGAGCACCAGTTGGTCAACTACCTGGTGCGCCTCGACGACGCGGGCGAGCTCGCATGCTCGTCCCAGCCCCGGGTCGAGGTACCCGACCACCTCGCCGACTGGGCCCGACCGGCCGAGGCGGTCGACGCCAGCGACCGCCTGCTCGAGTGACCGCGGTCGGGCGGGCGTCGGGCCGGGCGGGTCAGGGCCGCAGCATGGCCGGGTGCAGGCGGCTGGCACGTCCGCGGCGGTAGCGCTTCGCCGGACGGCCGCCCTCGGGGCCGGGAGCGGCGGTGCCTTCGACCTCGACCACGAAGTCGCGGGCCGACACCACCTTGCGCCGGAAGTTCGCGGCGTCGAGGTCCACGCCCCACACCGCCTCGTACACCCGGCGCAGCTCGCCGAGGGTGAACGGCTCGGCGACGAACGCCGTGGCCAACGCGGTGTACTCGAGCTTGGAGCGGGCCCGCTCGATCGCGTCGGGCACGATGCGGTCGTGGTCGTAGGCGAGCGGCGGACCGCCGCCGCCCGCGAGCGCGCCGACGTCGAAGAACGCGGCCCGCCCGTCCGCCAGCGGGCCGCCGTCGACGACCGACTCGACCGTCGGCGTCAGGGCGAGGTAGGCGACCGACACGACCCGGCCGCGTGGGTCGCGGGACGGATCGCCGTAGGTCCGCAGCTGTTCGAGGCGGGCGTCGGGAGCCCGCAGTCCCGCCAGCTCGCGCAACGCGCGGTGGGCGGTGTCGTCGAGGCTCTCGTCGTCGCGGACCCGACGTCCCGGCAGGGCCCACTGGCTGGTGTAGGGACCCGCGTCGGGATGCACGAGCAGCAGTTGCAGTCGTCCCTCCCGCACGGTCAGCAGCGCGACGTCGACCGCGACGGCGCAGGTGGACACCGGCGCGGTCGCGGCGGTGCCCGGCGCCGGGGAGCGATCACGGCTCACGCCGCGACGACCTCGACGCCGGCGTCGCGCAGCTCGGCCAGGGCGCGGTCGGCGTCGCCGGGCGCGACCTCGACGAACCGGGTGGCCGCCAGCGGGTAGACGACCTCGTAACCGAGGCGGGAGGCGTCGAGCGCGGTCGCCTTGACGCACACGTCGCCGGCCAGGCCGGTGACCACCACCCGGCGCACGCCGGCCTCGTCGAGGAGCCGGCCCAGCTCGGTCGCCGACTCCTCGCCGCTGATCGGGTCGCGGACGCTGAAGCCCGAGTAGCCGTCGCCGCCGTCGACGCCCTTGCGCACGACCGGCCCGTCGACCCGGAGCTCGGGGTGCAGCTCGGCACCCCAGGTGCCCTGCACGCAGTGGGTCGGCCACACCCCGCCGTCCTTGGCGAAGTGCGGGGTGGTGTCGGGATGCCAGTCCTGGGTGTAGACCACGAACGCGCCGGCGGACCGGGCGGCGTCGATCTGGGCGTTGACGACGTCGACGACCTGCTCACCGCCCTCGACGTAGAGACCCCCGTCGGGATCGGCGAAGTCGTTCTGGACGTCGACCACCACGAGGGCGGTCGTCGGATCGAAACGGTCGCTCATGAGCAGGCCTTCGGGTCGAGGCGGGCCTCGGGATCGTCGTCGAACTCGGTCGGTATCGCCACCGGTCCGTCGGGGAGCGCCGTCGCGTCCGAGCCGAGCTCGGCGAGTGCGGCCCGCAGGCGCTCCTGCGCCGCGCCCAGGTCGTCGGGCTCGACCCGCTCCCCGTCGACGACCAGCGGCCGCTGCAGCGGGCGGACGTCCCCCGACGGGGGTGGGGCGGTGAAGGGGCGGATCACCTCGGCGACGGCACGACCGTCCCGGCGACGGCGCCAGGCGGCCTTGCGTCCCCCTCGGGTCGCCTTGTCGCCGCCCGCCTTGGCGACCGGCCGGCAGATCCCTCCGGGGCGCTCGGCACGGGCGACCAGCTTGTAGACGAGCCCTGCCGTCGGCGCCCCCGAGCCGGTGACCACCGAGGTGCCCACGCCGTAGGCGTCCGCGGGCGCGTCGGCCAGCGCTGCCAAGGAATGTTCGTCGAGGTCGCCGGAGAGCACGATCCGGGTCCGGGTGGCGCCGGCCTCGTCGAGCAGCGCCCGGGCGCGCCTGGCCTCGGCGGCGAGGTCGCCCGAGTCGATGCGGACCGCGCCGAGGTCCGTCCCGGCCACCCGCAGCGCCGTGCGCAGGCCCTGCTCGGTGTCGTAGGTGTCCACGAGCAGCGTCGTCCCGGGTCCCAGCGCGGCGACTTGCGCGGCGAACGCCGCGGCCTCGTCGTCGTGCAGCAGCGTGAAGGCGTGGGCCGAGGTCCCCAGGGTCGGCAGGCCATGGCGACGGCCGGCCTCCAGGTTCGACGTCCCGGTGAAGCCGGCGAGGTAGGCCGCCCGCGCCGCGGCGACCGCCGCCTGCTCGTGCGCGCGACGACCGCCGAACTCGAACAGGGTGCGGCCCCCGGCGGCGGTGACCATGCGGGCCGCCGCCGACGCCACCGCGCTGTCGTGGTTGAGCACCGAGAGCACCAGGGTCTCGACGACCACGGCCTCGGCGAAGGTGCCGTGCACCGTCAGCACGGGCGAACCCGGCAGGTACACCTCGCCCTCGCCGTACCCGGAGATGCTCCCGCCGAAGCGGTAGCCGGCCAACCAGGCCAACGTCGGTTCGGAGACGACCCCGGCGTCGTCGAGCCAGCCGAGCACGTCGTCGTCGAAGCGGAAGTCGACCAGCGCGTCCAGCAGCCGGCCGGTTCCGGCGACCACGCCGTAGCGGCGTCCGGCCGGCAGCCGGCGGGCGAAGACCTCGAAGACGGACGGGTGCTCGCCGCGGCCGTCGCGCAGCGCGGCGTCGAGCATCGTGAGCTCGTACCGGTCGGTCAGCAGTGCGGTCGACGGAGCGGTGTGGGTCACGGACCACCTCACGTCGGCGCCGCCGGTCGTGGGGCGCCGGGAAGGACGGGCGGGGACGGATCGAGCGGGGAGCGGACGAAGGCCTCGACCGTAAGACGCCGGTGCCGATCTTGTCAGCACGTGCTGCCGACGAACGATCCACCCGGCCACCCGGCCTCGACCCGAGGCGTCCTCGAGGGCACGACCAGGAGAGCTCCGTGCGGCTGTTGCTCGTGGAGGACGACCTCGACCTCGCCGCCCTGTTGCGTCTCGTGCTCGGGCAGGCCGGCTTCGAGGTGTCGCTGACCGACCGCGTCGAGGGCGTGGTCGGTCACGCGCGTGCGGTCGAGGCGGTGGTCACCGACGGCGCCCTGCTCGACGGGACGGCGGACGACGTGCTCGCGGCGCTCGCGGCCGACCCGGTCACCTGCTCGCTGCCGGTCGTGGTCTGCTCGGTGCGGCCCGACGCGGTCGTCCACCCGCAGGTCGTCGGTCGCCTGCGCAAGCCACTCGACGCCGTCCACCTCGGTGTCCAGCTGCGCGAGCTGCTGGCCGACCCGGCCGGTGCCGACGCACCCACGCCCGCCACCTGGTCCACGGCCGCCGCGGCGCCGGACCCGGCCGACGCGACCGACGTCCACGACCGGCCCGCTGCGCCCGACCCGCCCGCTGCGCCCGTCGCGTCCGCGAGCCCTGAGACCGCGGCCGCACCGGAGGCGGTCTGCCTGCGACAGCGTGGCCTGCAGGAACTCGAAGTTCGTGCGCGGATGATCGGGGACGCCGGCGCGGCGGTGCTGTGCGGTGACCTCGACGACCAGCTGCGCGAGCAGGCCCGGGTCGCCGCCCACCGCAGCATCGGTCTGGCCGGTGCGCTCGGCGAGCTCGACCTCGCCGCACCGGGGCGCCGGGCCGAGCAGCTGCTGCTCGAGCCGCGGGCGCTGCGGATCGCCGACGCGGTGCTGCTGTGCCAGGTCGCCGCCGAACTGGAGGACGGCGCCCGCTCACGCGTCGAGACCGCGCCGGAGCGCGACGCCCGCGGGCAACGCGCCGTGGCCGGGGGACGGGTCGCCATCGTCGACGACGACGACGTGCTGGTGGCGCTGGTGCGCCGACGGCTGGAGCTGGCCGGCCTCGAGGTCCTGGCCTACGGCCACGGCGGCGAGGCGTTGCGCGAGCTGCGCACCGGGGACCCGATGCCCGACGTGCTGCTGCTCGACATCGACCTGCCGGGCCTCAACGGGCTCGCCGTCCTCGAGGGGCTGGCCGCGGCCGGCGCTCTCATCCAGCTGCGGGTCGTGCTGGCCACGGTGCACGACAACGACGCCGAGCTGGCGCGCGCCCGGGCGGTCGCGGCCGACCTCGACCACCTGCCCAAGCCCTACGACCTCGACCGGCTGCTCGAGCTCGTCGCGGCCCGCAGCCGGAGCTGACCGTGGAGCTGATCGACGTCGTCCTCGTCGCGACCCTGTTGCTGCTGGCCGTGGTGCTCCTCGGCGCGCTCGACCTCGTGCTGGGCACCTGGCGGCGGCGTCGCCACGGCGGTCGCCGCCGCGAGGCCGAGCGCGACCTGCTGGCCGTCGTGGTCGACGCGCTCGCCGGCGCCGACCACCTCGACGGCGCACGTCGGGCCATCCGGGAGGCGGAGCCCGCCGTGGCCGAACAGGTGTGCCTGGCCGCCGGTCGGATCGTCGGCGAGGAGGAGCGCGCGCTGCTCGCGGAGCTCGCCGCGGCCGCCGACGTCAACCAACGGGCCCGGCGCGAGCTGCGTTCGCGCCACTGGTGGCGCCGGCTGCGGGCGGTCCGCCTGCTGCACGTCGCCAGCGACGACCCGGCGGACCTGCAGGTGCTGGCCGACCCGCACCCCGAGGTACGTGCGGCCGCGCTGCTGTGGTTGTCGGACCGGCCCCGACAGCTGGGGGAGCGTCCCGTCGTCCTGCCGCCACGACGTCCGTCCCGCGACGCCACCGAGCTGCTCGCCGACGCGCTGGTGTCCGACGCCGCCCTGGTGCGGGTCGCCGCCAAGCACGTGTGCGTCAAGGCGGACCCCCCGCCCCTGGCGGTGCTCGAGCGGGCACTCGAGCTGGCGCGCCGGCCCGAGACCCACCCGCTCGCGGCGGTCGCCCCCCTGACCACCATCGCGGCGCTCGGCGGATCGGTGCCGCTGTCCTTCGACGACTTCCTCGCCTCGGACGCCGCGCCGGTGCGCGCTGCCGCGATCCGGGCCGTGGCCGCGACCGCTCCCGAGCAGACTGCGCTGCTCGCCCGCCGTCACCTCGCCGACGAGCAGGTCGTGCGCATCGCCGTCGCCGACGTGGCCGGCCGGGACCCCGCGGCCGGCGCGTTGCTGCTGGCCCTCGCCGAGGACCCCGCCTGGCAGGTGCGCCAGGTCGCCCGCCGGACCCTGGTGCGCTCGGGACCGGTCGGACGCGCGCTGCTGCGACGGCTGCAGCAGGCGGTGGCCTGATGGCGATCCGGATCCTGGAGTCCGTCCTGACCGCGACCGCGCTCGCGGCGTTGGTCTACTTCCTGCTCGTCAACGGGACCTACTCGTTGCAGCTGCTGCTGGCCGGTCGGGAGCTCAAGCAGCGCCGTCGTCGGCTCGACCTGGCCACCCTGTCGTGGTGGCACCGCACCCCCGACGCACCGCGGCTGTCGGTGCTCGCCCCGGCCTACAACGAGTCGGTCACCATCGTCGACGCCGTCGAGGGCATGCTGACGCTGGAGTACCCCGACCTCGAGGTGGTCGTCGTCAACGACGGCTCGCCCGACGACACCCTGCCGCGGCTCGTCGACGCGTTCGAACTGGTGCCCGACCCCTACGCGCCGAGTGCGTCGGGGGTGCTGCCCACCCGCCCGGTGCGCACCGTCTACCGTTCGCGCACCCACAGCAACCTGGTGGTGGTCGACAAGGACAACGGCGGCAAGGCCGACGCGCTCAACGCCGGCATCGGGGTCGCGTCGGGCGACCTGTTCGTCGCACTCGACGCCGACACCATCGTCGCCCCCGACGCGCTGCTGCGCATGGCCCGTGCCTTCCTCGAGACCTCGGGCAACGTCGCCGTCGGCGGCACCATCCAGCCGATCAACGGCGACGAGGTGCGTGACGGACGGGTGGTCAACAAGGCCGTCGACCGGCGCTGGTTCGGTGGCGTGCAGAGCGTCGAGTACGTCCGCGCGTTCTTCATCGGCCGACTGGGCTGGAACCGGCTGGGCGGCAACGTCATCATCTCCGGCGCCTTCGGCGCGTTCCACCGCCCGACCGCGGTTGCCGTGGGCGGCTACCGACACGACTCGATCGGTGAGGACTTCGAGCTGGTCGTGCGGATGCGGCGACACGGCTACGACACCGGGGGCCCGCACCGCGTGCAGTTCCTGCCCGACCCGGTCGCCTACACCGAGACGCCGGTGACCCACCGGGTGCTGCGCAACCAGCGCATCCGTTGGCACCGTGGCCTGCTCGACACCCTGTGGACCCACCGCGACGCCATCTTCCGTCCGCGCTACCGCGGTATGGCGTTCGGCGGGCTGGGGTTCTTCACCCTGGTCGAGGCGGTCGGCCCGATCGTCGAGGCGCTCGGTCTGCTCGCCCTGCTGATCGGGCTGCCGTTCGGGCTGATCGACGTCGAGTTCGCGCTGCTGTACTTCGTGCTCGCCTACCTGTGGGGCGTGGCGTTGAGCATCGGCTCGCTGGCGGTCGAGGACCGCTCCACGGCCTCGGAGCTGCGGGTGCGCGACCGGGTCTGGCAACTCGTCGCCGCGGTCTCGGAGCCGCTGTGGTTCCGGCAGCTGTCGCTGTTCTGGCGGTTGGAGGGCACCTGGCGGTGGTTGCGACGCGACGAGCGCACCTGGGGGACGATGACCCGCACCGGCTTCGGCACGCAGCGCCCGACCCGTGCGTGACCGCAGCCGGGGGGCCCACCTCGCGCCGGTGCTGCGGCCCGACGGCTTCGCCGTCTGGTGGTGGCTGAGCGTGCTCGCGGCGGCGGCCGTCCTGGCGTTGCTGCTCGGCCCGGACCTGCCCGCCGCGATCGTGGCCGCCGGTCCGGGGTTCTGGCTGCTGTTCGGCTTCGTCGTGCTCGGTGAGCTGCGCCCGGTCGTCGCCTCCGGCCGCGTCGACCCGGAGGGGGTCACGCTCAGCACCGCGTTCCTGTTCGCGGTCCTGCTGCGGTGGGGGCCGGAGCTCGCCCTGTTCAGCGTCGTCGCCGCCGCCGCCGTCGGGGAGACCGCGCGCCGCAAGCGGCTGTTCGCCGCCAGCTTCAACGGCGCCCAGTACGTGCTCTCCTACGGGGCCGCCTGGGCCGTGCTGCACGCCGCCGGGTGGCAGGCCAGCCCGCAGGCGCCGGCCACGCTCCCGCCCGGCGCGCTGTGGCTCGTCCTGCTCGCCGCGGGCGTGTACCACCTGATCAACCTCGGGGTGGTCGGCACGGCGATCGGACTCGTGGAGCGTCGGCCGGTCCGGGCCGCGGTGTTCGAGAACGTCGCCTACTTCACGATGACCACCGGCGCCGTCCTGGCGCTCTCGCCGCTGGTGGTGGTCGTGCTCGCCGTCGACTGGGCGTTCCTGCCGCTGTTGCTGCTGCCGCTGTTCCTGCTGTGGAAGACCGCCGCGATGTCGCTCGAGCGGGAGGAGCGCTCGCTGCACGACGGACTGACCGGTCTGGCGAACCGGACGCTGCTCGCCGACCGGGTGCACGCCCACCTGGCCGCGGGACGGCCCGGCGCGTTGTGCCTGCTCGACCTCGACCGGTTCAAGGAGGTCAACGACACCCTCGGCCACGCGGTGGGCGACGACCTGCTGGTGCGGGTGGCCGAGCGTCTGCGGGACGCCATCGGTGACCAGGGGATCGCGGCCCGCATCGGCGGCGACGAGTTCGTGCTCCTGCTCGAGTCGGCCGACGAGGCCGAGGCGCTGGCGACGCTGAGCTGCCTGGGCCGGACGCTGCTGCAGCCCTACGAGCTCGGTGGGGCCCGACTGGAGGTGGAGGTCAGCATCGGGCTCGCGATGCTGGGCACCCACGGGGGTGACCTCGAGGTGCTGCAGCGCCACGCGGACGCGGCCATGTACGCCGCCAAGGAGGCCGGCGACCTCGTCGCGGTGTTCCGTCCCGGGCTGCAGCAGTCGGTCCCCTCACGGCTGTCGCTGCTGGCCGAGCTGCGCGGCGCCACCCAGCGCGGTGAGCTCGAGGTGCACTACCAGCCGCAGGTGGCCGTCGTCGGCGGTGCCCCGCGGGGCATGGAGGCGTTGGTGCGCTGGCGCCATCCCCAGCGCGGACTGCTGCCTCCCGCCGAGTTCCTGCCGCTGGCCGAGCGCACCGCCGTCATGCGCTCGGTGACCTCCGCCGTGCTCGAGCAGGTGCTCGGGCAGCTCGCGGTGTGGCAGCAGGCGGGGCTGGCCGTCCCGGTGGCCGTGAACGTCTCGCTGCACGACCTGGCGGACCCGGCGTTCGCCGGTCGGGTGCGCGACGGGTTGCGCGACCACGGCGTGCCGCCCGACCTGCTGACGCTCGAGATCACCGAGGAGGCACTCGTCGGTGATCCCGGCCGCGCGTTGGCGACGCTGGACGCCTGCCGCGCCACCGGCGTGGAGCTCTCGCTCGACGACTTCGGCACGGGACACTCCTCGCTGCTGCGGCTCAAGCGGCTGCCGGTGTCCGAGGTGAAGATCGACCGCTCCTTCGTGCGCAGCCTCGACGAGGCCCCCGACGGGCCCGACGCCGCCATCGTGCGTTCGGTCGTCGAGCTCACCCGCGGCCTGGGGCTGCGTTGCGTCGCCGAGGGCGTCGAGACACGCCGCGCGCTGGCCGTCCTGCGCCGCATCGGCTGCGACGTCGCCCAGGGGTTCCTCGTCGCCCGCCCGCTGCCGAGCGGAGAGGCGACCGAGTGGCTGCGCGGGGCGCTGGCCCGCGGCTCGCGTCCCGGCGAGGACCGCGCGGGACGGTCGACCACGAGCGCTAGCCTGCGTGGCGGTCTGTCCCCGCTCCGGTAGGAAACCCGTGTCCCTCTCCGCCGACGAGGTCCGCCACGTCGCCCGTCTGGCGCGCCTCGCGCTGACCGACGACGAGGTGGACGCGCTCGCGCCCCAGCTGTCCGACATCCTCGCCTATGCCGAACAGGTCGGTGAGGTCGCCGCGCAGGACGTCGAGCCGACCACGCACCCGTTCGCGTTGCGCGACGTCAGCCGGCCCGACGAGCCGCGGCCCTCGCTGCCGCGCGAGGACGTGCTCGCCGCCGCGCCGCACGCCGAACAGGACCGGTTCGCCGTGCCCCGGATCGTGGCGGAGGAGGGCTGACGATGGAACTGATCGCGCTCAGTGCCGCCGAGCTCGCCCAGCGTCTGCAGGCGATGGACGTCTCCGCGCTGGAGGTCGTCGAGGCCCACCTCGACCGCATCGCGGCCGTCGACGGCGTCCGCGCCGAGGGCGAGGTCTGGTCGGCGAGCAGCCCCGAGGACCTCGACCAACGCGACGTGCACGCCTACCTGCACGTCACGGCCGCCGCCGCCCGCGAGCACGCCGCCGACGTCGACCGCCGTCGCGCCGCCGGCGAGGAACTCGGCCCGCTGGCCGGTGTCCCGCTCGCGCTCAAGGACGTGCTGACGATGCGCGGCGTGCCGACGACCTGCGGGTCACGCATGCTGGAGGGCTGGGTGCCCCCGTACGACGCGACCGTCACGACCCGGCTCCGCGAGGCCGACGTGGTCGTGCTCGGCAAGACCAACATGGACGAGTTCGCGATGGGCTCGTCGACCGAGAACTCCGCCTACGGAGCGACCCGCAACCCGTGGGACCTCGGCCGCGTGCCGGGTGGCTCGTCCGGCGGGTCGGCGGCCGCGGTCGCCGGGCTGATGGCCCCGCTGTCGATCGGGACGGACACCGGTGGCTCGATCCGCCAGCCGGCCGCGCTGACCGGCATCGTCGGGGCCAAGCCGACCTACGGCACGGTCTCGCGCTACGGGCTGGTCGCGTTCGCCTCGTCGCTGGACCAGGCCGGACCGTTCGCCCGCACGGTCGAGGACGCCGCCCGGTTGCAGACGCTCATCCACGGCCACGACCCGCGCGACGCCACCTCGGTGACCGACACCCCGGCGGACCTGCTCGCGACGCTGCGCGACGGCGTCGAGGGTCTGCGCATCGGGGTGGTCACCGAACTGCAGGGGGAGGGCTACGAGCCCGGCGTGCGTCGCGTGTTCGACGAGGCCCTGCAGCGCTTCGAGCGCCTCGGCGCGGAGATCGTCGAGGTGTCGTTGCCGCACGCCGGCTACGGCCTGCCCGCGTACTACCTGATCGCGCCGTCCGAGGCGTCGTCCAACCTCGCCCGCTTCGACGGCGTGCGCTACGGCCTGCGGGTCGACGCCCCGACCGCCGAGGAGATGAACGCCGCCACCCGCGCGGCCGGCTTCGGCCCCGAGGTCAAGCGGCGCATCATGATCGGTACGCACGCGTTGTCCAGCGGCTACTTCGACGCCTACTACCTGCAGGCCTCGAAGGTCCGCACCCTGATCGCGCAGGACTTCGCCGACGCCTTCGCGCAGGCCGACGTGCTGGTCAGCCCGACCTCGCCGACGGTGGCGTTCGGGCTCGGCGACAAGAGCGCCGACCCGCTGGCGATGTACCTCAACGACGTCGCGACCGTGCCGGCGTCGTTGGCCGGGATCCCGGCGCTGTCGCTGCCGGCCGGCACCGCCGAGGCACCCGACGCGCCGCGGGCCTCGCTGCCGGTGGGGCTGCAGATCATGGCGCCGCTGCTGCGTGACGACCTGATGTACCGCGCCGGATGGGCGTTCGAGCAGGACCTCGGATTCCTTCCGGTCCCTGCCGGTGACACCGCTGTGGAGGTTGGCTGAGATGACCGCGACCGACCTGGGCGAGATCTCCGCGACGACGGCCGCCGAACACGGCGCGCCGCTGCTCGAGGGCGACACCGGCGAGTGGGAGCTGGTCGTCGGCCTCGAGGTCCACGTCGAGTTGAACACCCGCACGAAGATGTGGTGCGGCTGTGCGACGCAGTTCGGTGGAGAACCCAACACCAACGTCTGCCCGGTGTGCACCGGCCAGCCCGGTGCGCTGCCGGTGGTCAACGCCCAGGCCGTGCAGGACGCGACGCTGCTGGGCCTGGCGCTCAACGGCGAGATCGCGCCGGTGTGCCGCTTCCACCGCAAGAACTACTTCTACCCGGACCTGGCCAAGAACTACCAGATCAGCCAGTACGACGTCCCGCTGGTGCACGACGGCTGGCTCGAGGTCGAGGTGCCCGACACCGAGGACCCCTCGGCGGCGCCGGTCGTCCGCCGCATCCGCATCGAGCGGCTGCACATGGAGGAGGACACCGGCAAGTCGATGCACGTCGGCGCGACCGGTCGCCTCCACGGCGCCGACCGCTCGCTGATCGACTACAACCGGTGCGGCATCCCGCTGCTGGAGATCGTGTCGCGTCCCGACGTCCACGACCCCGACACCGCGCAGGCCTATCTGCGTGAGCTGCAGGCGATCGTGCGGGCCACGGGCGTGTCCGACGCTCGGATGGAGGAGGGCTCCATCCGCTGTGACGCCAACGTCTCGGTGCGCCGTCCGGGGGACGCGCTGGGGACCCGCACGGAGATCAAGAACCTCAACTCGGTGCGCTCGCTGGGGCGGGCGATCGCCTACGAGGCCCGCCGCCAGATCTCGGTGCTCGAGGACGGCGGCCGGATCGTCATGGAGACCCGGCACTGGGACGAGGGCCGCGGAGTCACCGAGACCCTGCGCGTCAAGGAGTCGGTGACCGACTACCGCTACTTCCCGGACCCGGACCTGGTCGAGATCACCTCGTCGTCCGCGCAGGTCGACGAGGTGCGCGCCCGGCTGCCCGAGCTGCCGGCGGCCACCCGGTCCCGCCTGCGCGAGGCCGGCGTCGCCGCCGACCAGGCCGCCACGATGGTGGTCACCGGGCTCGTGCCCTGGTTCGACGAGGCCGTGCAGGCCGGTGCGTCGGCGTCCGCGGTGGCGAACTGGCTCACCGGTGACGTCGCCGGGCAGCTGTCCTCGGAGGGCGTCGAGCTCGCCGAGTCGGGGCTCACCGGCACCCACGTCGCCGAGCTGATCGGTCTGATCGACGACGGCACGCTGTCGACCAAGCTCGCCAAGCAGGTGCTGACCGGCGTGATCGCCGCACGCGGGGCCAGGGGCCCGGCGCAGGTCGCCGACGAGCAGGGCCTGAAGCAGGTCTCCGACGAGGGCGAGCTGCGTGGCATCGTCGAGCAGGTGGTGGCCGACAACGCCGGCACCGTCGAGGCGATCCGCGGCGGCAACGACAAGGCCATCGGCGCGCTCGTCGGGCAGGTCATGAAGCAGACCCGCGGCCAGGCCGACCCCCGCAAGACCAACGAACTGCTCCGCGAGGTCATCGGCAGCTGAGCGCGGCGTCGTCTGCGGCGCACGTGCGGCGTGGTCCGGACGTCCCCGGTCCCCGACGCACGTGCGTCGTATCCTGCCGGGCCGTGAGCACGCGGCCAATGCACCCGTACGGCGCGCCCTCGGGCGCGCAGCGGCTCGTGCTGGCGATGGACCGCGACGGGCCGTTCTGCGTGTGGTGCTCACGGGAGTTCTCCGACCTGGTGCGCCCGACCCGCGAGCACGTCGTGCCCCGCGTCAAGGGCGGACCGAGCATCCCGGAGAACGAGGTCGCCGCCTGCGCCCGGTGCAACCGCGAACGCGGGCACGCCTCACCGGTGCAGTGGCTCGACGAGGTGGTCGCGCGCGGGCGCACCCCCCGACCCGAGGTCCTCGAGGCGTCGCTGCGCCGCCTGGCGGACCACATCGAGCGCCACGGGGGCCTGCGGCGCATCCGGGGCTACCTCGCGACGGAACTGCGCAAGCTCGACAAGCGCTGAAGCCGTCGTGGGCCGGACACGGACGACGCGCCTCGCGTACGCACGGGCAGCCCCCGACGACGCCCGAGCGCCGCCGACCCGGCACCCTCGGCGGTTCGTCGAGACGACTGCGGAGGAAGCATGCGGGAGAACGTGGGCGACACCGACCAGCGGCTGCGGTTCGTGGGAGGCACGGCACTGCTGGCCGCCGCACTCGGGCCGCTGGGGGCCCGCCGGGGGCAGCTCGCGGGCCTGCTCGCCCTGGTCAGCGGCGCGCTGGTGCTGGAGTCGGCCGTGACCCGGACCTGCCCGCTCAACGCGGCGCTGGGCATCGACACCCGCTGAGACGGCCGTCCGCGGACCGACGAGCGTCCGCGCGTCGCCCGTCGCCGACCCCGTCGGGCATCTGCCTCCGCTGCGGCCACGAACCCGGGGACGGCCCCGGCGACGTGCCGCGAGGACCGGCGGCGGTGCACCCGGCGTCGGGGGTTCCCCTACCCTGACCGACTGCACGTGTTCAGCGCGCAGGGAGAAGCCCACGTGGTGCTCGAGACCATCGAATCGCCGGCCGACGTCAAGGCGTTGCCCGCCGATCAGATCCCGCTGCTGGCGGAGGAACTGCGCGCCGCCATCGTCGCGGCCGTCGCACGCGTGGGCGGGCACCTCGGCTCGAACCTCGGCGTGGTGGAGCTCGGCATCGCCCTGCACCGGACGTTCGACTCGCCCCACGACCTGTTGGTGTGGGACACCGGGCACCAGGCGTACGTGCACAAGATGCTCACCGGCCGCCGGGAGATGTTCGACACCCTGCGTCAGGCCGGCGGCCTGTCGGGCTACCCGAGCCGGACCGAGTCGCCGCACGACCTGGTGGAGAACTCCCACGCCTCGACCGCGTTGTCGTGGGCGTTCGGGGTCGCCCGTGCGCAGCAGGGACTGCCCGTCGCCGAACGTCGGCGGGTCGTGGCGGTCCTCGGCGACGGGGCGTTGACCGGCGGGATGGCCTACGAGGCACTCAACAACCTCGGGCACCACCAGCTGCCGGCCATCATCGTGCTCAACGACAACGGACGGTCCTACGCGGAGACGGTCAGCCGCCTCTCCGAGCGGCTCGCCGACCTGCGCACCGACCCGCGCTACCGCAAGGTGCGGGGCCGGTTCGACCGGCTGCTGGACCGCCTGCCGCTGATGGAGCGCCTGACCGACGCCGGGCTCGAGGCGGTCAAGGCCGCGGTCTCCGAGGCGCCGGCGCTGCAGTCGTTCGTCGAGGCGCTCGGGGTGCGCTACCTCGGCCCGTTCGACGGCCACGACGTCGGCAAGCTCGAACACGCCCTGGCCACCGCCGCCCGGCTGCAGACCCCGGTGCTGGTGCACGTGCTGACCCAGAAGGGCAAGGGCTACGAGCCCGCGGAGACCGATCCGGAGAAGAAGCTCCACGACACCTCCGCGTTCGACATCGCGACCGGCCGCTCGACGGGCACCAAGCCGCGGTCGTGGACGCAGGCCTTCAGCGAGGCCGTGCTCGAGCTCGCCGACGAGCGCGAGGACCTGATCGCCATCACGGCCGCGATGCCCGGTTCGACGGGCCTGCTGCCGCTGGCGCAACGCCACCCGGACAAGCTGCTCGACGTCGGCATCGCCGAACAGCACGCCGCCACGGCGGCGGCCGCGCTGGCCTACGCCGGCCGCCTGCCGCTGTTCGCGGTCTACTCCACGTTCTTCTCCCGGGCCTTCGACCAGGCGAACCTCGACGTCGGCCTGCACGACGCCCACGTGCTGTTCGTCTTCGATCGCGCCGGCATCACCGGCGACGACGGTCCGAGCCACCACGGCATCCTGGACCTGTCGTTGGCGCTGCGGATCCCCACGATGACGGTGCTGACGCCGTCGTGCGAACAGGACCTGCAGGCGCTGCTCGGCGTCGCCGCCGGACTCGAGGGTCCGGTGACCCTGCGGTTCCCGAAGGGGGCCGCGGTCGAGGGGACGACCATCGGCGTCGACACCGTCGACCGGGGGCTCGGCCTGGCGGCCCGGCGGCTGCGCGAGGGCGACGACGTCTGCGTCCTGGCGGTCGGTGACCGGGTCGGTCCGGCGCTCGAGGCGGCGGAGCTGCTCGCCGAGGCCGGTCACCAGGCGCAGGTGTGGGACGTGCGCAGCGTGCGTCCGGTCGACGCCACGATGCTCGACGCGGCCGCGGCGGCGCCGCTGGTGGTCACGGTCGAGAACGGTGTCGTCGGTGGTGGCGCGGGCACGGAGCTCGCGGACCGGCTGACCGAGCGGGCCGGCGTGCGGGCCGCGCCACCGGTGCTCAAGCTCGGCGTCCCCGACGGCTACCTGCCGCACGGCAAGCCGGACCGGATCCTGGCCGAGCTCGGACTGGACGCGCCGGGCATCGCCGCCGCGACCCGCAAGGTGCTCACCGACGACTGACGCGGGGCCCGGCCTTGCGGGCGGTCGTGGTCGGGATCTGTCGGTCGGAGATGAACGCTCGGTTGCCGGCTTCCACCTGCGAGTCGGTTGCAATAAGCTCGGCGACTCCGAACGTCGACCGAGCCGAGAGCCCCAGGTGGCAGCGATCAACACGACGCCGCCCCGATTCCGGGGTGTCGAGCCCGGTGCCGGCCGTCCCGGCAGCGACGACCTCGGGCGGCAGCAGGAGCGTCGACGGGGGGCGTTCCTGCTGACCGCGCTCGGGCTCGCGCTGGCAGCGAGCCTGGTGCTCGCGGTCGGCATCGGCGCGGTCCGCATCGCCCCCGCGACGGTGGCGGGCGTCGTCGGCCACGTCGTGCTCGGCGTGCCGGGGACGCCACCCGGGACCGGCTCCGAAGTCGCGATCGTGTGGCAGGTCCGCGTCCCACGCGTGCTGTTGGCCGCCCTGGTCGGGGCTGGTCTGGCGGTCACCGGCGCCACCCTGCAGGCGATGGTCCGCAACGTGCTCGCCGACCCCTACCTGCTGGGGGTCACCTCCGGTGCCTCGACGGGCGCAGCGGCCGCCATCCTGTTCGGCGTCGGTGCCGCCTTCGGGGACAACGCCCTCGCCGGCAGTGCCTTCGTGGGGGCGATGGGCGCCTCGCTCGTGGTGTTCCTCGTGGCCCGGGCCGCCGGACGGGTGACCTCGGTCCGGCTGTTGCTGGCCGGGGTGGCGGTGGGCTATGCGCTGTACGCCGCCACCAGCTTCCTCATCTTCGCGGCGGACTCGGCCGAGGGCGCACGCTCGGTGATGTTCTGGCTGCTCGGCTCGCTCAGTCTCGCCCGCTGGTCCTCGCCCCTGGCCGTCGTCGCGGTGGTGGTGCTGGGCACCGTCGCACTGCTGCTGGTGTGGAGCCAGCGGCTCGACGCGTTGGCCATCGGTGACGAGACGGCGCTGACCCTGGGGGTGTCGCCCACGCGGCTGCGTGCGCAGCTGCTGGTCGTGGTGTCGCTGTGCGTCGGTGCCGTGGTCGCCGCTGCCGGCGGCATCGGCTTCGTCGGCCTGGTGATCCCGCACGTCGCCCGGCGGCACGTCGGCGCTGCCCACCACCGTGTGCTGCCGGTGTCCGCCCTGACCGGTGCCATCTTCCTCGTCTGGGCCGACGTGGTGGCCCGGACGGTGCTGCAGCCCCGCGAGCTGCCCATCGGGATCATCACGGCGCTCGTCGGGGCGCCGTTCCTGCTCCTGCTCGTCCGACGGTTCCACGCCGCGAGCGCCTGACGACCGACCTCCCGACCGCCACCCCGGCCTCCCTCCGTGCTCGACCTCGACCCAGGACCGCGCCCATGCCCCGCACCCGGACCACGTCCGCCGCGCTCGTGCTCGCGCTCTGCCTGGCCGCGTGCGTCGGCGGCGAGCCCACGCCGCCGGTGGCTGGCGACACCGACCCGGCCGCGGACACGACCGCGACCGTCTACCCGCTGACCGTCGACAACTGCGGTGTCGAGGTGAGCTTCGAGGCACCGCCCGAGCGCGTGGTCCTGCTCAACAGCGCCCCGGTGGCGGCGCTGGCGGCGCTCGACGTGCTCGACCGGGTCGTCGCCCGCGCCGGTGCCTTTCCCGAGGAGTACTACACCGACGAGGTGAATGCGGCGATCGCCGGGATCGACTCGATCGGTGAGGGGCTCGACACCAGCGGTCATCTGCAGATCTCGCAGGAGGCGGTCCTCGCGGCCCGACCCGACCTCGTGCTCGGCCTGCCCGACGGCATGACGCGCGAAGGTCTCGCCGCTGCCGACGTGCCGTTGATCATCGAACCGGCGATGTGCCCGCAGGGACTCGACGCGCCGACCTTCGCCGACATCGAGGCGCAGGTCGCCACCTACGGTGGGATCTTCGACCGCCGGGAGGCGGCCGCGGACACCGTCGCCTCGTTGCGGCAGCGGGTTGCGGACGCCACGGTGTCGGCTGGCGGGGCGGTCGACGGGCAGCGCACCGCGGCGGTGCTCTATCCCACCGTCGGCGGCGGCACCGGGTACGCCTACGGAAACCGCAGCATGGCGCATCCCCAGCTCGAGGCCGCTGGCTTCGCCAACGTCTTCGGTGACGTCGACGAGCGGGTGTTCGAGGTCACCCTCGAGGAGGTACTCGACCGCGACCCGCAGATCCTGGTCCTGCTGCACGTCGACGGCGAGCCGGGACCGGTCGAGCAGGCGGTCGTGGACCTGCCCGGCGCCGACACCCTCACGGCGATCCGCAACGGCGACGTCCTGGTGCAGCTGTTCAACTTCACCGAGCCTCCGACGCCGCTGTCGGTCGACGGGCTCGAGCGCATCGTGGACGCCTTCGGGGACCGGCGGTGATCGAGGCCGCCGGGGTCAGCTTCGACTACGGGGACACCACCGTCCTCGACCAGGTCGGCCTCGAGGCGACCGCCGGGCAGGTCGTCGGTCTGATCGGCCCCAACGGCAGCGGCAAGACCACGCTGCTGCGCACCCTGTACGCCTCGCTGCGGCCGCGCACGGGTTGCGTCGCGGTCGACGGCGACGACGTCGGCGCACTGCGGACGCGCGAGGTGGCCCGCCGGCTCGCGGTCGTGGTCCAGGAGGGCGCGACCGACCTGCCGGTCACGGTGGCCGAGATGGTCCTGCTCGGCCGGTCGCCCCACCTCGGCAACTTCCAGCGGCCGGGGGAGGCCGACCACCGACGGGCCGCCGCGGCGCTGCGGCAGGTCGGTGCCCGCCATCTCGCCGGGCGTGTCTTCGCCGGCCTGTCCGGGGGCGAGAAACAGCGCGTGCTCATCGCCCGGGCCATCACCCAGGGGGCCGACCACCTCCTGCTCGACGAGCCCACCAACCACCTCGACGTCCGCTACCAGCACGAGATCCTGCAGCTGGTACGTCAGCTCGAGGTCTGCACGGTCGTGGTGCTGCACGACCTGAACCTCGCCGCGCGCTACTGCGACCGACTGGTCCTGCTGCAGGACGGCCGCGTGGTCGCCGCGGGCACTCCCGACGAGGTGCTTCGCCCCGAGGTCCTCGAACCGGTCTACGGGATCGGGGTGCGCCGCGTTCCCGACCACGGTCGGGTGCAACTGCTCTTCTCCCCGCTCGACGACAGGAACCAGCCATGACCGTGCCCGCGTCGACGACCGGCGTGCAGGACCGCATCACCGCCTACTGGGACCACCGGGCCGATGCCTACGACGCCCACCAGGAGCGCGTGCAGACGCCACCGGTCCGCGACGCATGGCGCCGCATCTGGGGCGAGGTGCTGCCGGACGCGCCTGCCGACGTGCTCGACCTGGGCACGGGCACGGGGGAGGTCGCCGTCTTGCTGGCCGGGCTCGGTCACCGGGTGACGGCGACCGACCTCGCGGCGGACATGCTCGACATCGCCCGTCGGCGCAGCGCCGGGCTCGCGCACCCGCCGCAGTTGCAGGTCGGCGACGCCGTGGCGCCGGACCTCCCTCCGGCGTCGTTCGACGTGGTCACCTGCCGCTACGTGCTGTGGACCCTGCGTGAGCCCGTGGCCGCGTTGACTCGCTGGCGCGCGTTGCTGCGTCCGGGAGGGCGGCTGGTCGTCGTCGACAGCACCTGGTTCCCGACCGGCATCCATGCCGAGGGCGACCGTCGCCCGGACGGGCCACCCGAGTTCGCCGACTTCTACGACCCCACGGTGGCCGCCGCGCTGCCGCTGGCCGAGGCCGGCAGCATCGAGCCGAGCGTCCGGGCCGTTCGCGACGCCGGTTTCGTCGACGTCGAGGTGACGCCGCTGCACGAACTCGAACGGTTGCAGCGCGCCGCTGCGGTCGACTCCGACCACACGGTGCGTCTGCAGTACCGCATCACGGGTCGGTGCCCCTGAGCCGTCGGCGACGGGCGGCGACGGGCGGGCGTGGCCCTCGACGGTCGGATCCCGGCTCGCGGGCGGAGACGACCTGAGCGGCGCGATCCGCGCACATCGCCGTGCGAGTTGCGCGGACCGGGGCGATGGGCGACCATTCCTCTGCACGCCCGCACGGGCGTGCGACGGACCTCCCAGGAGCGGTGGGTGCTGCGGGACGAGATCAGCCGGGTCGGGCGCGTCGGCGCCCTGCTCGTCGTTGGTCTCGTCGTCGTTGCGTAGCGCGTACTCGGCCCCCCGAGTACGCGCGAACCTCCCGGACCGGGAGGTTCTTGCGTAGGAGGGGTCGCCACGGGCCGTCGGTGGCGGACGCCGCCGGTGGACGTCGCCAGCGGACCTGGGGCCAACGCAGGAGCAAGCGCATGTCGGGTGGGAAGCACACCGCCCCGGGCACGCAGGTCGTGACCGGTGCGCAGGCCGTCATCAAGAGCCTCGAGGCGCTCGGTGTCGACGTCGTCTTCGGCTATCCGGGCGGCGCCATCATGCCGGCCTACGACCCCCTGCTCGACGCCGAGTTGACCCACGTGCTCGTTCGCCACGAGCAGGGCGCGATCCACATGGCCGAGGGCTACGCCCACGCCACCGGTGAGGTCGGCGTGTGCATCGTCACCTCCGGTCCGGCGGCCACCAACCTCGTCACCGGGCTCGCCGACGCGCACATGGACTCCATCCCCGTGCTGGCGATCACCGGACAGGTCGCGCGCAGCGCCATCGGCTCGGACGCCTTCCAGGAGGCGGACGTGACCGGCATCACGATGCCGATCACCAAGCACAACGAACTGGTGCAGAGCCCCGAGCGCATCGCCGCGGCGATCAAGGAGGCCTACCACGTCGCCCGCTCCGGGCGTCCCGGCCCGGTGCTGGTCGACATCCCCAAGGATGTCCTCAACGCCACGCTGGTGTGGGAGTGGCCCGAGCGGGTGGACCTGCCCGGCTACCGCCCGACGGTCCGTGGTCACGGCAAGATGATCCGCGAGGCGCTGCAGCTGATCGCCCAGGCGCAGCGTCCCGTGATCTACGCCGGCGGTGGACTGGTGCGCGCCGGCGCGGACGAGGAACTGCACGCGTTCGCCACCCGGCTGGGCCTGCCGGTGGTCACCACCCTGATGGCCCGCGGGGTGTTCCCCGACACCCACGAGCTCGCGGTCGGCATGCCGGGCATGCACGGCCACTACGCCGGTGTGAAGGCGCTGCAGCAGACCGACCTGCTGGTCACCCTCGGGGCCCGTTTCGACGACCGGGTCACCGGCAGCCTGGAGCACTTCGCCCCCCACGCCAAGGTGATCCACGTCGACGTCGACCCGGCCGAGATCGGCAAGAACCGGGCCGTGGACGTCCCGATCGTCGGTGACGTCAAGGTGGTGCTCGGTCAGCTGCTCAAGGTGCTCGACGACAAGGCCGACGACGCGTCGTTCGCGCCCGACGCGGCCGACTGGCGCCGGCACCTCGCCGAGATGAAGCGGGACCACCCGCTGCGCTTCGAGCAGCCCGAGACCGGGGTGCTCAAGCCGCAGACCGCGATCCGGGCCGTCCACGAGACCTGGGGCGACGAGGCGGTCTACGTCTCCGGGGTCGGCCAGCACCAGATGTGGTCGGCGCAGCACATCCCCTACACGCGCGGCCGGCAGTGGATCAACTCCGGCGGTCTCGGGACGATGGGGTTCGCCGTGCCGGCCGCCATCGGCGCCAAGGTCGGGGTCGGACGCGACACCCCGGTCGTGGCCATCGACGGTGACGGCTGCTTCCAGATGACCTTCCAGGAGCTCGCGACCGCCGTACAGCACGACATCCCGGTCGTGTTCTGCGTGGTCAACAACGGCTACCTCGGCATGGTGCGCCAGTGGCAGCACCTGTTCTACGACGACCGGCTCTCCCAGGTCGCCCTGCCGCAGGACTGCCCGGACCTGATGAAGCTGGCCGACGCGTACGGCATCCCCGGGTTCCGGGTGCAGACCGTCGACGAACTCGACGCCACGCTCGCCAAGGCCCACGAGATCACCGACCAGCCGGTGCTGGTCGAGTTCCGGGTCGACCCCGACGAGATGGTGTTCCCGATGGTGCCCAGCGGTGCCAGCAACGACGAGGTGCTCGAGTCCGCCGACGAGTGGCGCGCCCGGCTCGCCGCCTCCGGCCAGTAGGAGACGACGATGGATCGCCACACCCTGTCCGTGCTGGTCGAGAACAAGCCCGGTGTGCTGACCCGCATCGCCGGCATGTTCGCCCGGCGCAACTACAACATCCACTCGCTGGCGGTGGGGCCGACCGACGACCCGCGGGTCTCGCGGTTGACGCTGGTGGTCGGCACCGAGGCGGTGCAGCTCGAGCAGATCGTCAAGCAGCTCAACAAGCTCGTCCACGTGCTCAAGATCGTCGAGCTCGACGCCGGTGAGTCGGTGCAGCGGGAGCTGCAGCTGGTGAAGGTCGCCGCGGACGCGGCGACCCGCAGCCAGATCATCGAGCTCGCCGACGTCTTCCGCGCCAAGATCGTCGACGTCGACCACGACTCCATCACGATCGAGGCGGCCGGCAACCCCGGCAAGCTCGAGGCGATGATCGAGCTGCTCGAGCCCTACGGGATCCGGGAGATGGTGCGCTCGGGCACCATCGCGTTGGCCCGTGGCACCAAGTCGATCACCGACGGTGCAAAGCTGCGCATGCAGCGCGTGGTGTGACGCCGAGAACCGAGGAGTCCACCGTCATGCCGCCGTTTCCCGCCGCGACGGCGCCCGAGCGGCTGTTGCTCGGTGCCGGACCGAGCCCCGTCGATCCGCGGGTGCTCGCGGCGCAGGCCCAGCCGACCGTCGGTCACCGTGACCCGTTCGCGTTCGCGGTCGCCGAGCAGGTCGCGGACATGCTGCGCACGGTCTTCCGGACCCGGAACACCGCCACGCTGGCCGTGGCGGGCACCGGCACCGCGGGCATGGAGACGGCCATGCTCAACCTGGTCGAACCGGGCGACACCGTCATCGTCGGGGTGAACGGCAGCTACGGCGCCAGGGTCGCCGACCTCGCCCGCCGCGCGGGTGCCGAGGTGGTCGAACTGGAGGAACCCTGGGGCCGCGCCGTGCCGGCGGAGCGCATCGAGTCCGCGCTGCGGGCCCATCCCGAGACCCGGGTGGTCGCGCTGGTGCACGCCGAGACCTCCACCGGGGTGCACCAGCCGCTGGCCGAGGTCGGCGCGCTGCTGGCGGGAACCGAGGCGCTGTTCGTGGTCGACGTGGTCACGAGCCTGGGCGGGGTCCCGTTGGAGGTCGACGCCTGGGGGATCGACGCGGCGTACGCGTGCACGCAGGGCTGCCTGTCGGTCCCGCCGGGACTCGCACCGGTGACCTTCTCCGAACGGGCCGTCGACCGGCTGCGGCAGCGTGCCACCTCGGTCCGCTCGTCCTACCTCGACCTGACGGGGGCACTGGCCTGGTGGGGACCCGAGCACGACGACCACCACGCCGTTCCGGTCAACGCCCTGCTCGGGTTGCACGAGGGCCTGCGGATCGTGCTCGAGGAGGGGCTCGAGACCCGTTGGGCCCGCCATGCCGAGGTGGGGGAGCTCTTCCAGGACCACGTCCAGGATCGTGACGCGGTGCTCCTCGCCGACGCCGGACACCGGTTGCCGCAGCTGACCACGCTCGCGTGGCCGGCCGCCGTCGACGCGGCCACCCTGCGCCGCCGGCTGCTCGACGAGCACGGCATCGAGGTCGCCGGTGGTACCGGCGGGTTCGCCGAGCGCGGCTGGCGGGTCGGGCTGATGGGGCAGGCCGCCCGCCACGAGGTGGTCGACCGCCTCCTCGACGCGGTCGACGAACTGCTCGAGGGATGAAGCCGGCCGACGCCCGCGAGCGCCGTGACGAACGGCCCGACGGCACTCCGCTGCGGCTGACCTGGAAGTGGCGGTCGATCGCCCTGCTGGTGATCGCGCTGGTCAACCTTTGTCGGTGGCGCGTGCGGGTGCACGACCTGCACCACGTGCCGCCCCGGGATGGGGCGGTGCTCGCCTTCAACCACCACAGCTACCTCGACTTCGTGATGGTGGCGTGGGCGCCGGTGCGTCGCCTCCGGCGGCCGGTGCGCTTCCTCGCCAAGCGCGAGATCTGGGGCAGCCGGTGGCTGGGCTGGCTCGTGCGCGCCGCCGAGGCGGTCCCCGTCGACCGCCAGTCGAGCGTGGCCCGCGCCGGGGCGTTCGACGCCGCCGCCGCGGCGTTGCGCCGGGGCGATCTCGTGGCGGTCGCGCCCGAGCAGACGATCTCGCGCTCGTTCGAGCTGCTGCCGTTGCGCACCGGGGCGGTGCGCATGGCGCAGGCCGCCGGGGTGCCCGTCGTCCCGGTCGTCGGTTGGGGCTCGCAGCGCATCGCCACCAAGGGGCGCCTGCCCCGGCCGGCGTTCGGCACGCCGGTCGTCGTGCGCTACGGGCCGCCGCTGCATGTCGGTGCCGACGAGGACCCGGTGGCCGCGACGGCGCGCCTCGCGGCCGCGATGGACGCGCTCCTCGACGAGGTGGTCCGCGAGTACGTCGACGGCACCCCTGCCGGAGCCTGGTGGGTGCCCGCCCGCCACGGGGGCGGGGCACCCGACCATGCCGAGGTGGTGCGCGACCACACCTCGCGCACGCGCCGTTGGGACGGGGGTTCCGGCGGTCAGGGCGACGCCACGCCCTGAGGCGTCGCGTCCGGCCCGCCGGCCGCCGACAAGTCGGTGATCCCCGTGACGTCGGCGGGACACACCTCGATCCGACCCTTGCCGCCGTGCTTGGCGGTGTACATGGCCGCGTCGGCACGCTGGATCAGCCGCTCGGCCGTGTCGCCCGGGGCGGCCACGGCCACGCCGATCGAGGCACCGACGCGCGCGTCGCCGAGGTCGGTCGTCAACGGCCGGCCGACCGTGACCAGTACCCGATGGGCGAGGGCGACGGCGTCCGCCGCCGCGCACACGACCACGAACTCGTCCCCGGCGAGCCGGCCGACCAGGTCGTGCTCGTCGGCCTCGGCGAGCAGGCGGGTGGCCACCTCGGCCAGCACCCGGTCGCCGACGGCGTGGCCGAGGGTGTCGTTGACGGCCTTGAACCCGTCGAGGTCGACGAACAGCACGGCCAGGTCGGGACCGCCCGCCAGTCGTGGCTCGCTCGACCGCGCGAGCCGTTGCTCGATCGTCCGGCACACCAGCGCCCGGTTGGGCAGCCCGGTCAGCGTGTCGTGCAGCGACTGGTGGCGCAGCAGGTCCTCGACCCGCCATCGCCGCAGCGCCGCCTCGGTGAGGTCACGCGCGGTCCCCAGGTAGGGATCGGCGGCCCGGGCGGTCGCCACGTCGTCGAAGCGCACCCGTAGCGTCCCGAGCTCGGCACCGAGCGCCAGCCGACGCTCGTCGGTGGCCAGCGGGGCGTCGTCACCGGGCAGCTCGAGCGTGACCCGCCCTCCGAGCCCGTCGGCGAGCGCCTGACGCAGGCGCGCCACGTACTCCTCGGCGTCGCCGGCCACGATGGCCGCGTGCCCGACGTCGGACAGGCTGGCCTGGCCGCGCGCCTGGCCGGCGAGTTCGGCGGCGACCCGTTCGCGCTCCAGCAGCAGCTTGCTGGCCCGCCACAGCACGAGGGCGACGCACAGGATCGCCGCCAGTGCGGGCACCCGCGAGGCCACCCGGTGCTCGAAGAGCATCACGGTCGGCAGGCTCACCAGGGCGAGACCGATGACGGCCAGCCGCCCCGCCGAGTACCCCCCGGGCGCCGGGGCGCCGAGCTCCGCCGCCGAGGGATGCAGCAACCCGGCGGCGATGCAGACGTAGCAGACGAGCCACAGCACCCGCAGCGGGGCGGGCTGGGTGCCGTCGACGAGCGAGGGCAGGAACGTCACGTTGGCGACCAGCGACGCGAAGGCGGCGACGGCGAAGAACCACGCCGAAGGCGAACGGTGGGCGCCGCTGACCATGAGTCGGATCGTGGCGGCGGCCATGGCGGCCTGCAGGACCGGCAGCGTGCCGTAGACGACCGCGGTGACCGGGTCGTCGGTGGTGGCGATCAGCGGCATCGCCACCGTGTCGAACAGGACCGCCGCGGCGGCGACGGCCACCACGGCGGTGTCCACGCGCCCCTCGAGGTCGTGACCGCCCATCTTGAGGTCGGCCATCCGCAGCATGGCGACGCTGACCAGCACGTACGCGCCCGCGTAGGCGACGAGGTTCGCGCCCGCCATGGGATGCGGCGGGGCGAAGCCGAGCGGTGCGAAGATCAGGACCGAGCTGAGGGCGAAGCCGCCCATGCCGAGCCGGACCAGCCCGTAGGTGTCGGGATGGCCGCTGCGGTGCAGCCGGCGGGACCAGCAGGCGGCCGCGAACGTCACCGCCGAGATGGCGATCCACAGCAGCTGCATCGGGTCGCTCTGCGGGAGCAGCGCGACGAGGGGCAGCAACGCCGCCCCGAGCAGCAGGCTGACTCGCCACGCCCAACGGTCCATGTCGCAGACGACGGCCGTGGGTGGGTGGGCTGAAGCGGTGCGCTCAGTCCGACCGTTCGGCGATCGCCTCCGCCTGAGCCAGGACACGGCGGGCTTCCTCGACGTGGAGGTGCTCGACCATGCGGCCGTCGACGGTGACCACGCCGCCACCGCCGGCGGCCCGGGCCGACTCCCAGGCGGCGACGAGCGTGCGGGCGTGGTCGAGCTCGGTCGCCGACGGGGCGTACACCCGGTTGCAGGCGTCGAGCTGCCTGGGGTGGATCAGGGTCTTGCCGTCGAAGCCGAGCTCCCGGCCCTGGCGGCACTCCGCCTCGAAGCCGTCGGCGTCGTCGAGGTCGTTGAACACCCCGTCGAGCACGACCTTGCCGACGTCGCGCACCGCCAGCACCGCCCAGGCCAGCGCGGGCAGCAGCGGGGCGCGGCCGGGGACGTGCACCGCCCGCAACTCCTTGACCAGGTCGTTGGTGCCGAGGACGAAGCCGACCAGGCGCTCCGAGGCGGCCACGATCTCGGTCGCGCGCAGGATCGCCGACGGCGTCTCGATCATCGCCCACAACAGCGTCGTGTCCGGCGCGCCGGCGGCCTCGACGGCGGCTTCGATGCCGCGCACGTCCTCGGCCGAGCCGACCTTTGGCACCAGGATCGCGTCGGGTGCGGCCGCAGCCAGCGCGGCCACGTCGTCGGCGAACCACGGCGTGTCGAGGCCGTTGACGCGGGCGACGACCTCCCGCTGGCCGTACCCGCGACCGGCGACCGCCGCGGCCACCCGGTCACGGGCGGAGGCCTTGTCGTCGGGGGCGACGGCGTCCTCGAGGTCGAGGATGAGACCGTCGGCGGGCAGGCCGGTGGCCTTCTCGAGGGCCCTGGCGTTCGCGCCGGGCATGTACAGCACGCTGCGCCGGGGCCGGTGCGGGTCGAAGGCGCTCACAGGTCGTACTCCCGGGCGAGGTCGGGGTCGCGTTCGGCCAGGGACCGGGCCAGGTCGAGGACGACCTGGCACTGCTTGTAGGTGGCGTCGTCCTGCATCTTGCCGTCGAGCATGACCGCTCCGGTGCCGTCCCCCATCGCCTCGACGACCCGCTTCGCCCACGCCACCTCGGCCGGTTCGGGGGAGAACACCTGCTTGGCGATGCCGATCTGGACCGGGTGCAGGCTCCAGGCGCCGACGCAGCCAAGCAGGTAGGCGTTGCGGAACTGGTCCTCGCAGGCCACGGTGTCCTTGATGTCGCCGAACGGGCCGTAGAAGGGCAGGATGCCGGCCACGCCACAGGCGTCGACCATGCGGGCGACCGTGTAGTGCCACAGGTCCTGCTGGGCGGTGGCACGGCTGGCGTCGACGTCGCCGTCGGGCGGATCTTCGCGCACGAGGTAGCCGGGGTGGCCGCCGCCGACCCGGGTGGTCTTCATGCGTCGGTCGGCGGCGAGGTCCGCCGGCCCGAGCGACAGCCCCTGCATCCGGGGCGAGGCGAGGCAGATCTCCTCGACGTTGGCGACCCCACGGGCCGTCTCGAGGATGGCATGCAGCAGCAGGGGGCGCTGCAGCCCCGCCCTGGCCTCGAGCTGGGCGAGCAGCCGGTCGGCGTAGTGGATGTCCTCGGCACCTTCGACCTTGGGCAGCATCACGACGTCGAGCCGGTCACCGATCTCGGCGACCAGGGTGGTGAGGTCGTCGAGCACCCAGGGCGAGTCGAGCGCGTTGACGCGCGTCCACAGCTGGGTCCCGCCCGACGGGTCCCAGCTGCGCCCGACCTCGACCAGCCCGGCCCGCGCCGCCTCCTTGTGCTCGGCGGCGACGGCGTCCTCGAGGTTGCCGAGCAGGATGTCGACCTTGGGTGCGAGGTCGGGCACCTTGGCGACCATCTTCGGGTTCGACGGGTCGAAGAAGTGGATCATCCGCGACGGGCGGAACGGGATCTCGCGCACCGGGTCGGGTGCGCCGATCGCCAACGGGCGGAAGAAGTCCTTCGGGCTGCGCATGGCGCTCCTCGCGACGACGGCCGACGCCCACGACGCTAGGAGCCGGCCGGCCCCGCGCCGAAATCGGCCGCAGTTTGCAGCGGCCGACCGTGGGCGACGACGATGCGCCACGACCGATCCAGGAGCACCGCATGCCGACCGCCGACTTCGGCCGCTTCCTCGACGACTTCGAGGTGGGGGACGTCTACAAGCACTGGCCCGGGAAGACGATCACGCAGGCGGAGGACATCCTGTTCTGCTCGATCACGATGAACCAGCACCCGCTGCACAGCGACGACAACTACGCCGCCGCCGCGACCTCGCACGGCAAGGCGATGGTGGTCGGCAACCTGGTGTACTCGATCGTGCTCGGGCAGTCGGTGCCCGACGTCTCGGGCCGGGCGATCGCCAATCTCGAGGTCGAGTCGCTCAAGCACGCCAACCCGACGTTCCACGGTGACACGATCTACTCGGAGACCGAGGTGCTCGAGGTCCGCGAGTCGCGCTCCAAGCCGGATCGTGGCGTGGTCAAGGTCCGCACCATCGGCTACAAGCAGGACGGCACGGTCGTGTGCGAGTTCGTCCGCAGCGTGCTGGTGCCCAAGCGCGGGCACGGGTTCGACGGGCAGCCGGGACGCCCCGAACCGCAGGTCTGACGAGGAACGCCGGGCGCCTGCTCGGCTCACCGGACGGCGACCTCCGCGATTCGACCGCGGCGCCGCACGTCCACGTGACGTTGTGACCCGACGTTGTGGCCAGGACGTGGGCACGCACGTCAGGCCCACGCCGACAGGCCCCTGGGGCGCGGGGGTGTCGGCGTGGGTGACGTGGTGCGACCGGTGTGGGAGCGCACCGGCCGCCGGGTGGTCGAGGTCCGCAGCTCAGAAGGGCAGGGGCCTGCCGTGCTGGTCGAGCGGCACGGCCGGTCGGGCGTCGTGCGGCGGGCCGGTCCCGGTCGGCGGGTCCGTGCCGGTCGGCGGGTCCGGGTCCGGCAGGTCGGCGGTTGGCAGGCGCCAGGTGGCGGGAAGGGTGTCGACGGTGAGGCCGGTGCGGGGGTGATGCCAGGTGCGGGTGCCGTCGGCCCGGCCGGTCGCGGTCCAGCCGTCGCGTTCCTTGGTGCGGTTCGCGGTCCGACACAGCGGGCCGACGTTGGCGACATCGGTCGTGCCGCCCGGCCGCTCGCGGCCGGCCGGCTGCCAGGGCACGGCATGGTCGAGATCGCACGCCGTCACCGACACGTCGCAGCCGGGTTCGGTACAGGTGTCGTGGACGGCGAGCAGCGCGTCGGCGAGCCATGCGGGCGCGCAGCGGCTGCGGCGACCGACCCCGACGACCGCGCCGGCGTCGTCCACGACCACCGTCCGCAGCAGGCCGGGACGCTCCTCGAGCAGGCGGGTCGTCGCGGCATGGTCGAGGCGGAGCCGCCCGCCGGTAAGCCGGGTCAGCAGCTCCGCCGACAGCCGCCCGTCGCACAGCTGCTCGAGCGAGAGTCTGGCCACCAGCCGCACCGGCACCCGCCCGCCACCGACCGCAGCGTCGCCGGTCGCGTCTCCGGCGGGGTGGGCGGCCGCGTGTTCCAGGACGTCGACCAGCCGCTGCAGCCGCCGTCGGCCACGATCCCGGGCCTGCTCGCGCACCCGCTGCGGGTCGCCCGCCCGGCCGAACCCGTCGCGTGCCCCCGGACCGGCCGGACCCGGGTCGGTCGCGGCGGCCAGCAGCGCAAAGTTGGTGCCGTTCGCCTCGCCGAAGAAGCGGCCGCCCGTGCCGTCGAGCCGCGGCTGCAAGACCAGCGACTCGTCGGGCACCTCGGGCCCACGGTCCTCGTCGGGATCGGGATGACGTGCGGTCAGGTCGCGCACCAGCCAGCGGGCCAGGCCGGCCATCGCCTCCGGGTCCGCCCCCTCGCAGCGGTCGACCAGCCGGTCCACCGCCGCGTCCAACGCGACGTCCAGCCGGCGCGGCAGCCGGCCCACCTCGCCGACCAGTACCTGCAGCTGCGGCCACGACACCCGCCCGGCGTCGAACGCGTCCTTCAACGCCGGCAGCCGCCGCAGCACGTCCGCCGCCGCGAACAGGGCCCGCCGTTCGGTGCTGGTCCGCCGGCCCACGATCAGCAACCACTGCTCGAGCGGCACCCCGGTCACCGCCTCGGTCGCACCGGTGTCCTGCAGCAGGATCAGCGTGTCGAGGACCGACGCGACCAGTCGATCGACCTGCCGCAACGCCTCCAGCATCGCTCCGAGCGCCGGCAGTTCGTCGAGGACAGGCAGGTCCACCCCGGCCACGCCCGTCGTCGACGTCGGCGCGCCGACCGTCGTCGGAACGGTCGGCCGCGGCGCAGACGTGGTGGCGTTCATGGCTGCAGTATCGGCGCCCCCGAGCGATCGGTCCGATCGGATCCGGGCCAGCCTGTGGGAAACCGAGGCCGGGCTCGGCGCCACCCGAAGGCGACTGGCCACCACACGACGTTGGCGTCCCGCGCGCGTCCACGCGCTCGACGCGCGCCGTGTCGGGCGTGGGACGTCGCCGCGGCGCGCTGGGCGCCGCGGCGATCCGACGCTCGCATCCGGGGCAGTACCGTCCGCGGCATGACCACCTCCGCCCCTGCTCCCACCCCGCAACGCACCGACACCTCCCCGATGGTGCTCGCCCGTGGCCTGGTGAAGTCCTTCGGCGACTTCACCGCCGTCCGCGGCATCGACGTCGAGGTGCCGCGCGGTGAGGCGTTCGGCTTCCTCGGGCCGAACGGCGCCGGCAAGTCCTCCACCATGCGCATGATCGGTGCCGTCTCGCCGGCGACCGAGGGGACGCTGCGCGTCCTCGACATGGACCCGGCCACGCACGGACCCCAGATCCGGGCCCGGCTGGGCGTCGTGCCGCAGGAGGACGCGCTCGACCAGGAACTGTCGCTGTACGAGAACCTGCTCATCTACGGGCGCTACTTCGACCTGCCCCGCAAGCTGTTGCGAGAGCGGATCGCCGAGCTGCTCGACTTCGTCCAGCTCGCCGACCGGCGCGACGCGAAGGTCGACGCGCTCTCGGGTGGCATGAAACGACGACTCGTGATCGCCCGCTCGCTCATCAACGACCCGGAGCTGGTCCTGCTCGACGAGCCGACCACCGGGCTCGACCCACAGGCACGGCACGTGCTGTGGGACCGGTTGTACCGGCTCAAGCAGCGCGGGGTCACCCTCATCCTCACGACCCACTACATGGACGAGGCCGAGCAGCTGTGCGACCGGCTGGTCGTCATGGACGGCGGTCGCATCGTCGCCGAGGGCTCGCCTCGCGAGCTCATCGCGACCCACACCTCCCGCGAGGTGGTCGAGCTGCGCTTCGCCGTCGGTGCGCAGGAGGCGGCGCTGGAGCACCTCGACGGGCTCGCCGAGCGCATCGAGGTCCTGCCCGACCGGGTGCTGTTGTCCACCGACGACGCGGACGCCACGCTCGCCGAGGTGTACGGCCGCGGGCTGTCACCGGCAGGCACCGTCAGCCGGCGCAGCACCCTCGAGGACGTGTTCCTGCACCTCACCGGCCGCCGGCTGGTCGACTGATGGCGCGCGCCGTCACCCTCCGCGTCGTCGAGGGCCATGCCCGCCAGTACCGCCACACCTGGCGAGGCACGACCTTCTCCACCCTCGTCACGCCCGTGCTGTTCCTCAGCGCCATGGGGCTGGGGCTCGGCAGCCTCGTCGACGCCTCCGCCACGCAGACCCTGGGTGGCGTCGACTACCTCACCTGGCTCGCCCCCGGCCTGCTCGCGGCCGCCGCCATGCAGAATGGCGCCGGCGACGGCTCGTTCCCGGTCATCGCGGGCATCAAGTGGGAGAAGACCTACCAGGCGGCGCTCAACACCCCGGTCCGGCCGGCGGACCTCACGCTCGGAAACCTGCTGTGGGCCGTCGTGCGGGCAAGCGTCGCCGCGCTCGTCTACGTCGTGGTCGCCACCGCGTTCGGTGCCATGCACCTCGGCCGGGGCCTGCTCGCGATTGCGCCGGCGGTCGTCACCGCAGCGGGGTTCTGTGCCTGGATCAGCGCCGTGACCGCGCAGATGAAGACCGACCAGGGGCTGGCGGCCATCCAACGCTTCTTCGTGATGCCGCTGTTCCTGTTCGCCGGCACGTTCTTCCCCGTCTCGCAGCTGCCCGACGCGATCGAACGGTTCGTGTGGCTCGTCCCGCTGTGGCACGGCGTCGAGCTCGCCCGGGCGCTCTCGCTCGGTACCACACCGACCGGGCCGTGGGGCGTCCACGTCGCGGTGGTCGTCGGCTTCCTCGCCCTCGGTGTCGTCCTGAGCGTGTGGAGCTTCGGCCGGAGGTTGCACCGATGAGCCTCGACGCACCCGCCACCTCCGGGCGGTCGCAGGCGCTGCCGTTGCGGACCACGCCGCCGGTCCTGCTCGGCCGGGGGGCGCGGCTGGTCGAACGCAACCTGCTCGCCTACCGCCAGGCGTGGCTCGTGTTCGTCAGCGGGCTCGTCGAACCCGTCTTCTACCTGTTCGCCGTCGGGGTCGGCATCGGTGGGCTCGTCGGCAGCGTCGAAGTCGCCGGGATCGGCGAGGTGCCCTACGGCGTGTTCGTGGCCCCCGCCCTGCTCGCCGCCTCCTCGATGAACGGCGCCGTGCTCGAATCCACGTTCAACGTCTTCGCCAAGCTCAAGTGGGGCAAGCTCTACGACGCGATGCTGGTCACGCCGATGCAGCCGCGCGACATCGCGGTGGGGGAGCTGACCTGGGCACTGATGCGCGGCGGGGTCTACGCGCTCGGGTTCCTGCTCGTCGCCTGGGTGACCGGACTGGTGGTCTCCCCGTGGGCGTTGCTGGCCCTGCCGGCGTCGGTGCTGATCGGCTTCGGGTTCGCCGGTATCGGGCTGCTCGTCACCACCTACCTCAAGAGCTGGCAGGACTTCGACCTGGTCACCATGGCCCTGCTGCCGCTGTTCCTGTTCTCCGCCACCTTCTATCCGATCGAGGTCTACCCGGCGGCGCTCCAGCCGATCGTGTTCCTGTCCCCGCTGACCCACGGCGTCGCGCTGGTCCGGGGGCTGATGCTCGGCGACCTCGGCTGGGCCCTGCTCGGACACGCGGCCGTGTTCGTCGTGCTCGGCCTCGTGGGCCTGCGGCTGGCGACGCGGCGCTTCGCCGCCTTGCTGGTGAGCTGATGGCCGGACCGTCGAGGTGAGCGGCCCACCGGCGCCCGGCGACGGCGAGGCCGGCCGTGGTTCGCCGTCGCGGCGGCGGGTGCTGACCCACGACGAGGCCCTCGTGGCGGCCCGTCGGCGCTTCCTGCGCACCGGTGATCTCGTCATGACTCGGCTGCAAGCCGACCTCGCGGTCGGCCGCGCCACCCTGTACCGCGTGGTCGGCAGCCGTGACCAGCTGCTGGGCGACGTCCTGCACGACCTCGCCATCCGCACCTTGCGGGCCGTCGTCACCGAGGTGGACCGGTGCGGGCTCACCGGGGTCGAGCGGCTGCTGGCCATCTCCCGCGAGTTCGAGGCCCGAGTCGCCGGCTTCGCACCGCTGCAGCGGTTCCTCACCAGCCAGCCCGGCATCGCGCTGCCGGTGCTGGTGACCACGGCGGGGCGCGTGCACGAACGGATGGTCGACGCCTGGACCGACCTGCTGCGCGAGGCGGCCCAGCAGGGCGAACTCACCCTGCCCGAGGCACCGCGCGAGACCGCCTACCTCTACGTCCGCGTCGGCGAGTCGCTGCTCTACGCCGACGTGCTGGCCGGCGCCCGCCCCGACCACACCGCTGCCGACCGACTGCGACGCGCCGTCCTCGGCGCCGGCTGACCGGCACGCGGGCTCGCGGGCCCCGCGTCGTCACGACGCCGCAGGCGTCCGCGCTCGTAGGATGACGGCGGTGCCGGACATCGGGGAGGCGTGTCGAGAGCCCGCGTGGTCGTCACGGTCACGGCCGTGGGAGCGCTGGTGCTCGCCTGCGGCGGCACGGATCCGTCGGCCGACGGCACCCTGTGCGCCGAGGTGCAGCGGGTCGTCGACGAGCTGGCCGACCTCGAGGTGCCGGTCGGCGAGGTGAGCGGACCGGACGTCCAGGCGTACCGGGTCCTGGCCAGCCACCTCGTCGTCGCCGCCGGCGGCGACCCCGACGGCACCCCCACTCCCGAACTCGCGACGGTCGTCCGGCGAGCGGGGATGGCCGGGACCTCGCAACCGTCCACGACCGAGTTCCTCGCCGGTCTCGAAGCCAGCCACGACGCGTGCGCCGACCTCGGCATCGCGCTGGACCGTCGTTCCCTCGACGCGGTCGGGGGACGCTGATGTCGGGGGACGCTGATCCCGACGCGTCCCTTCCCAGCGCGCCTGACCCGCGGAGTTCGGGCCGGGTCCGACCGCCTAAGGTCGCGGCCCGCCGTCGAGGACGAGGTAGATGTCGGCCGTCAACCACTCGCTGCTGCGCCACCGGACCCGGGCGGTGCGCGAGGCCGAGGAGCGCGAGCACCTCTCGCCGCTCGCCACGCGGGCGGCCGACACCCGCGGACGCGACCGCGACGAGCCCGAGGACGCGTACCGGACCGCCTTCGAACGCGACCGCGACCGGATCCTGCACAGCAAGGCGTTCCGTCGCCTCAAGCACAAGACGCAGGTGTTCCTCAACCCCGACGGCGACCACTACGTGACCCGGCTGACCCACACCCTGGCCGTCGCCCAGGTCGGCCGCGCCATCGCCGCCACCCTCGCGCTCAACGAGGCCCTGACCGAGGCGATCTGCCTCGGACACGACATCGGCCACGCCCCGTTCGGGCACACCGGCGAGACGGCGCTCACCCCCTACGTCGAGGGGGAGTGGCAGCACGCCATCCATGGCGTGCGGGTGGTCGAGGTGCTCGAGCCGCTCAACCTCACCTGGGAGGTCCGCGACGGGATCCGGCAGTCGTCGTGGAAGAACGACCCACCGCCGGCCACCGCGGAGGGTCTCGTGTGCCGCTTCGCCGACCGCATCGCCTACCTCGCCCACGACGCCGAGGACGCCCTGCGTGCCGGGGTGATCACCGTCCAGGACATCCCCGCCGACCACCGGGCGCGCTTCGGGGAGCCCGGTCGGGACTGGATCGAGTGCATGGTCGACATGGTCGTGTCCGCCTCGGTCGAGGCCGGCGAGGTCACCATGCGCCCCGACGAGCTGGCCGCCATGACGGCGCTGCGCCGTTGGATGTTCGACCACGTCTACCTGCGCCCACAGGCGCAGCGCCACTCGGAGCGCGCCGTCCGGGTCATCCGGGATCTCGTCGACTGGTTCGCCCAGCGCCCCGACGACATCCCCGAGTCCTACCGGGTCCCCGCCGTCAGCGACGTCCAGGCAGCGGTCGACTACGTCGCGGGCATGAGCGACAAGTACGCGATGACCCTGCACGACACCCACTTCCGACCCGCCGGGCTCTACTAGGTCGCGGCCGGTTCCTCGGGCCCGGGGCACGTGGCCGGTGCGCTCGGCGTGTGCCGGACTGGTCACCGGCCGCCGACGGGACGCTGCGTGGTCCGCCGGCCGGTTCCTCGGGCCCGGGGCACGTGGCCGGTGCGCTCGGCGTGTGCCGGACTGGTCACCGGCCGCGGACGGGACGCTGCGTGGTCCGCCGGCCGGTTCCTCGGGCCCGGGGCACGTGGCCGGTGCGCTCGGCGTGTGCCGGACTGGTCACCGGCCGCCGACGGGACGCTGCGTGGTCCGCCGGCCGGTTCCTCGCGCCCGGGGCACGTGGCGGGTGCGCTCGGCGTCCGCGGGTACGGTTCGCGGTCGTGGATGCCCCGACCGTTCGAGACGCGACCGCCGCCGACCTGCCGGCGGTCGCCGCGATCTACACCCACTACGTCCTCAACACGACCACGACGTTCAACACCCAGGTGCGTACCCCGCGCGAGTGGACCGAACGCTTCGAGCACGACGTGCGCGGCGGTCGCTACCACCTGCTGGTGGCCGAGCGCGACGGCATGGTGTCCGGTTACGTCGAGACCCAACGCTTCCGCCCCAAGCCGGCCTACGACCGCTCGCTCGAGCTGTCCATCTACGTCGCCCCCGACACCCAGAGCCGGGGGACCGGCGGTGCGCTGCTCGGTGCGCTGCTCGCACGGCTGGCCGACACGGAGTTCCACCGGCTCTACTCGGTCATCGCGCTGCCCAACGAGACCTCCGTCCGGTTCCACGAGAAGTGGGGTTTCGCACACCGTGGCACCCTGACGGAAGCCGGACACAAGTTCGGGCGTTACCTCGACGTCGCCTTCTACGAAAGAGCGCTGTGAGCGACGACGCCCCACCGAACGCCACCCCTCTCGACCCGTCCGCGGTCTACGACCGTGTCGGTGGGCTCGAGGCCTTCGAGCAACTGGTCGACGCCTTCTACGGTCGCGTCGAGCAGGACGAGGTGCTGCGCCCGCAGTACCCCGACGACCTCGAACCGGGCAAGCGGCACCTCGCGCTGTTCCTCGCCCAGTACTGGGGCGGCGGCGACCTGTACTCCTCCGAGCGTGGTCATCCCCGCCTGAGGATGCGGCACGCGCCCTTCGACGTCACGCCCGAGGCCGCGCTGCGGTGGGCGACGCACATGTCGGCGGCGATCCGCGAGCTGCGCTTCCCGTCCGACGTCGAAGCCCTGCTGCTCGGCTACGTCGCGCGCGCGACCCCGACCCTGGTCAACCGCCTCCCCGACGACGTCACCGAGCTGCCCTCGCGATAGCGAGCGGCCTGCCCCGGCCGACCAGCCGGGCACGCGCCGCCCGGTGGGACGCCGATGTCGACGTGCCGGAGGTGTCGAGGACCTGGCACGCCCTCACCGCCACGCACAAGCCCTCACCGCCGCGCACAGGCCCGCACCGCCACGCACGACGACCGCGGCGCACCGCGCCGGCGGCCGCAACGTTTCCCCGCCCCCGAACGCGACCACCCGGCAGGCCCGCATACGCTGCCGGCCTCCCGCCCGCGTCCCTCCCTCCCCGCTGGAGTTCCCCCGTGAGGATCCTCGTTGCCGACCCGCTCGCCGAGGCCGGCGTCGCCGCCCTCGCCGAGCAGCACGACGTCGACGTCAAGACCGGCTTGTCCAAGGACGAGCTGCTCGAGATCGTCGACGCCTACGACGCCATCGTCGTGCGCTCGCAGACCACCATCGACGCCGACGTCTTCGCCGCCGCGTCGAGCCTGAAGGTCGTCGCCCGCGCCGGCGTTGGACTCGACAACGTCGACGTCGAGGCGGGTACCAAGCACGGCGTCATCGTCTGCAACGCCCCGCAGTCCAACATCGTCTCCGCCGCCGAGCACACCGTCGCGCTGCTGCTGTCGCTGGCCCGCAACATCCCCCAGGCACACGCCGCCCTGGTGCAGGGCAAGTGGGAACGCTCGAAGTGGTCGGGCACCGAACTGCACGACAAGACCCTCGGCGTGCTCGGCCTGGGCCGCATCGGCACGCTGGTCGCCCAGCGCTGCCACGCCTTCGGTATGCGCCTGGTGGCCTACGACCCCTTCGTCGCGCCGGATCGGGCCGCCCGCCTCGGTGTCGAGCTGCTCGACACCGTCGACGAGGTCCTCGAACGGGCCGACTTCGTCACCGTGCACCTGCCCAAGACCCCCGAGACGGTCGGTCTGCTCGACGCGGACCGCCTCCGGCGGATGAAGCCCACCGCCCGGCTGCTCAACGTCGCCCGGGGCGGCATCGTCGACGAGCAGGCGCTGGCCGACGCGCTGCGCGACGGGGTGATCGCCGGCGCCGCCGTCGACGTCTTCGCCTCGGAGCCGACGACCGAGTCGCCCCTGTTCGGGTTGTCCAACGCCGTCGTGACCCCGCACCTGGGCGCCTCCACCGAGGAGGCCCAGGACAAGGCCGGGACGCAGGTCGCCGACTACGTCAACCTCGCGCTCGCCGGTGAGTTCGTCCCCTCCGCCGTCAACGTCCAGGGCGGACCCGTCGACGAGGACGTCAAGCCCTTCCTGCCGCTGGGCGAGAAGCTCGGTCGGCTGCTCACCGCGCTCGCCGAGGACGGCCTCGGCGGCGAGGTCACCGTCGAGTACTGCGGCCAGCTCGCCGACCACGACGCCCGGGTGGTGGGCCTCAGCGTGCTCAAGGGCATGCTCGGCGCCGTCGCGAGCGAGCCGGTCACCTTCGTCAACGCCCCGCTGCTGGCCGACGAGCGCGGCATCCGTGTGCGCGAGATCTCCGACCCCCACAGCGAGGACTACGTGTCGCTGCTGCGGGTCTCCGGCACCACCCGTGACGGTGCCGCCCTCCGCGTGGCCGGCACGCTGCTCCAGCCCGGCAGCCGCGAACGGCTCGTCGAGGTCTGGAACACCCCCGTGGACGTCGACCCCGCCGCGCACATGGCGTTCTTCCGCTACGAGGACCGGCCCGGCGTCGTCGGCGCCGTCGGGACCGGGTTCGGCGAGGCCGGCGTCAACATCGCCGCGGCGCAGGTCGGACGCACCACCGCCGGCGGCGAGGCCATCATGGCCCTCTCCCTCGACGAGGCCGTCCCGCAGGACGTCCTCGAGCACATCACCGAGCAGATCGGCGCCCGCGAGGGCCGCAGCATCAGCCTCTGATCGGGTTGCCGCCGGTTCCTCGCTGCCCGTGCGGGGGACCGGCGGTCGGCGTGCGCCGGACTGGTCACCGGCGGCGGCGCGTGCTGCGGTCCGTCAGGTGACGGTGTTGCGCCGGTGGTGTTCGGGGCGGTCCCACGCGCGGGTCGCGAGCACGTCCGCGAGCACCTCGACGGCGTCGTGGACGTCGACGTGACGCACGTACAGCGGCGCGAACCCGAACCGGACCAGGTCCGGCGGGCGGTGGTCGCCGATGACGTCACGGGCGATCAGCGCCTGCGTGAGCGCGTACGCGTGCGGGTGCCGTAGCGACACCTGCGCGCCGCGCCGCGCCGCCTCACGCGGGGAGGCGAGCTCCACCTCGTCGCCGCAGCGCTCGGTCACCAGCGTGACGAACGTGTCGGTCAGGCTGCGAGCCTTGGCGTCCAGCGTCGCCGGCGAGACGTCCGCGAACGGTGCCAGCGCCTCCTCGAGCGCCGCCGTCGAGAGCACGTGCGGCGTGCCGGCCAGGAAGCGCTCGGCGCCGTCCGCCGGCGCGTAGGTGGTCCCGAAGTCGAACGGTCGGGCGTGGCCGAACCAGCCCCGCACCGGCGTGTCCGCCTGCGTGTGCCAGCGACGCGCCACGTAGAGGTAGGCCGGTGCCCCCGGTCCGCCGTTGAGGTACTTGTAGGAGCAGCCGACCGCGAAGTCGGCGTCCCAGGCGTGCAGGTCGACGTCCAACGCGCCCGTCGAGTGCGCGAGGTCCCACACCGCCATCGCCCCGACCCGGTGGGCCGCCGCCGTCAGCGTCGCCGCGTCCGTGCGGGCACCGGAGCGGTAGTCGACGTGCGTCAGGAACAGGACCGCCACCTCGTCGTCGAGGGCGGCGGCGACCGCGTCGGGTGCGACGGCCCGGACCTCGAGCCCGTCGCCCAGCGCCGCGAGTCCCTCCGCCACGTACCGGTCGGTGGGGAAGTTCGTGTCGTCGGTCAGCAGCACGCGACGCTCCGGGCGCAACCGCCGCGCGGCCGCCAGCACCTTGAACAGGTTCACGGAGGTCGAGTCCCCGACCGCCACCTCGTCGGCGTCCGCGCCGACGAGCGGGGCGATGCGCGCGGCGACCCGCCGCGGCAGGTCGACCCACCCGGCGGCGTTCCAGGACCGGATCAGCCCCTCGCCCCACTCGCGGACGACCACCTCGTCCAGGCGTGCGGCGACGGTCCGGGGGAGCACCCCCAGCGAGTTGCCGTCGAGGTAGACCAGGCCGTCGGCCAACGTGAACGCGCCCCGCCGGTCGGCGAGCGGGTCACTCGCGTCGAGCTCGAGACAGACCGTGCGGTCCATGCAATCGCCTCCTCGCTGGTCGCAAACCGCCGCACCGTAGCCCCGCAGCCGCTGTGCGCGGAGCTTCGGACGCCGGCCCCGTTCGCCGTTCGGCCGCGGACAGGGGAGGGGGTCCTTGACAAGACGCTGACGTCGGTGTCAACTCGGGATCGCCCTGAATCTGACGTCGGTGTCAGGTCCAGTGGGGTCCGGGCCTCGCGGTTCCCGCCGTCGTTCGCGTCGTCGCCCGACCGCACCGACCGCGCCAGTCCGTCGCCTCGCCCCACCCCGCCCCGCCCTCCCGCCCGTCCCCCCAGGAGTTGCCCGTGCGTCTCGCGTTCGTGTTCCCCGGCCAGGGATCCCATCGCGCCGGCAGTCTCGACGCCTGGGCAGGACACCCGGCCGCCGCGGTCGTCGACACCGTCGCCGACGCCATCGACCGCGACGTGTGGGCCCTGGCCGCCGACGCCGGGACCGGCGCCCGCACCGCCGACGCACAGCCGACGATCCTGACCGCCTCGCTGGTCGCCTGGCGGGCACTGCTCGACGGCGGCGTCGCGCCCGACGTCGTCGCGGGCCACAGCCTCGGCGAGGTCACCGCCGCCATCGCCGCCGGCGTCGTGCCGGTCGCCGACGGCGCCCGCGTGGTCGCGGCGCGAGGTGCGGCCATGGGCCGCGCCTGCGCCGCCAATCCCGGCAGCATGGCCGCACTGGTCAAGCTCCAGCCCGACGCCGTCCAGGTGCTGGTCGACGAGGACCCCGACCTGGTCGTCGCCAACGACAACGCCCCTGGACAGGTGGTGCTGGCCGGAACCCCCGAGGCCGTCGAGCGCATCCGCTCGCGTGCCCGTGAGGCCGGTGGACGCGCGCTGCCCCTGGACGTCGAAGGCGCGTTCCACTCGCCGGCCATGGCGCCGGCCGTGGACGACCTGCGCGAGGCGTTGGCCGCCCTGCGTCCCGCCGACCCCCGCGTGCCGCTGGTCACCGGCACGTCCGCCGAGGTGCTGCACGAGGCACAGGCGGTGGTCGACGCGCTCGTCGACGGGGTGCTCGCACCGGTGCGTTGGCGCGAGGTGCAGGGCCGGCTCGCCGAGCTCGGGGTCACCGACCTGGTCGAGGTCGGGCCCGGCGGCGTGCTGGCCGGACTCGCCAAGCGCACCGTTCCCGACCTGCAGGTCCACGCGGCCGCCACGCCCGACGACGTCGCCGACGTGGTCGAGCGCTTCGCCGGCGTCCGCGCCTGACCACCCCCGCACAGGAGCCACCCCGATGATCCCGATCCCCGCGCTGTCCGTCGTCACCTCGCCGGTCGACGGACGTGTCCGCACCCTCGTCGCGGCCGACACGCTCGTCCGCCGCGGCGACGTGGTCGCCACCGTCGAGGGCGCCTACGGCCCGGCCGAGGTCCGCGCCGCGTGCAGCGGCCGTATCGGTGGGGCACTGGCCGGCGCCCGCCAGACCGTCGCGGCCGGCGAGGGTGTCCTGTGGGTGCGCCGGTGACCGAGCGTCGCCGCCGGACGAGCCTGCCCGTGACCATCGCCGGGCTGGGTGCCTACCTGCCCGAGCGGGTCGTCACCAACGACGACCTCGCCGCCGCCGGTCTGGACACCTCCGACGCCTGGATCCGGTCGCGGACCGGGATCGCCCAGCGCCACTACGCCGCTCCCGAGCAGGCCACCTCGGACCTCGCGGTCGAGGCCGGCAAGGCGGCCCTGGCCGACGCCGGCCTGGGGACCGACGACGTCGCGGCGGTCATCGTGGCGACCACGACCCCCGACCACATGGTGCCCGGGACCGCCCCGCTGGTCGCCGCGGCGCTCGGCACCGAGGTCGGCGCCTTCGACGTGCAGGCCGCCTGCAGCGGGTTCGTCTACGCCCTGCGCGTCGGTGCCGCCCTGACGGTGGCCGAGGACGCCCCGGTGCTCGTCATCGGCGCCGAGACCCTCAGCCGCATCATCGACCCGACCGACCGCGGGGTCTCGATCCTGTTCGGTGACGGGGCCGGCGCCGTGGTCCTGGTGCCCGACGCGAACGGCAGCCTGGGGCCGTTCTCCCTCGGCGCCGACGGCCGCGACCCGTCGATGCTGTGGACCCAGACCGGCGGCACCCGCACCCCGGTGAGCCACGACGTGGTGGACGCGCGCACGCACTTCCTGACCATGCGCGGCGGCGACGTCTACCGCAACGCCGTGGCACGCATGACCGCTGCGTCCCGCGACGTGCTCGAGCAGGCTGGACGCACCATCGACGACGTCGACCTGTTCGTCGGCCACCAGGCCAACGTGCGCATCCTCGACGCGGTCGCCCAGCGTGTCGGCATCGAGGCCGCCCGCTGTCACGTCACCGTCGACCAGCACGGCAACACCTCGGCGGCCTCGGTGCCCCTCGCCCTCGCCGACGCCCGTGACCGGGGCCGGCTGCACCCGGGCGACACGGTGCTGTTGACCGCGTTCGGGGCCGGCCTGACCTGGGGCGCCTGCCTGTTGACCTGGAACCCGTCCCCGACCCGCGACGAGAGCTGACCATGACCCGCATCGCACTCGTGACCGGCGGCAGCGGTGGCATCGGCGCGGCCACGTGCCACGCCCTGGCCGCCTCCGGGCACACCGTGCTCGTCGGCTACGGCAGCAACGCCGATGCAGCCGGGAAGGTCGCGGCCGACGCCCCCGGCGAGGCGAGCCCGCTGCACGTCGACGTCACCGACGAGGACTCGGTCGCCGCCGCGGTCGCCCACGCCACCGAACGCGGCACGCTCGCGGTCGTGGTCAACAACGCCGGCGTCGCCGACGACGACCTGCTGCTGCGCCTCGACCCGGCGCGTTTCGACCGCACCATCGAGGTCAACCTGCGCGGCGCCTACCTCGTCTCGCGTGCCGCGATGCGGCCGATGCTGCGGGCCCGGTTCGGGCGCATCGTGAACATCGCGTCGGTCGTCGCCCTGCGCGGCAACGTGGGGCAGACCGCCTACGCCGCCTCCAAGGCCGGACTGATCGGGTTCAGCAAGTCGTTGGCGCGCGAGGTCGGCCGCAAGGGCGTCACCGTCAACGTCGTGGCACCCGGCTTCGTCGCCACGCCGATGACCGACGCGCTCGGTGACGAAGCCCGCGAGGCGCTGCGCTCGCAGGCGCCGACCGGCCGGGCCGTGGAGCCCGACGAGGTCGCGGCGACCGTCGCCTTCCTCGCCTCCGACGTGGCCGGCTCGACCACCGGCGCCGTCATCCCCGTCGACGGCGGCGCCGGTATCTGACGATCCCGGCCGCTCCCTCCCCGTACGCACCCGTTCGCTCGTTCTCCGGCCCCCGCGGGTCGGTGCCCTGCCCGACGCCCCGTCGGGAACCGAAGATCCACAGGAGATCGCCATGAGCCAGGACCTGTTCGCCACCTTCCAGACCATCCTCGTCGACACCTTCGGCGTGCCGGCCGACGACGTCGCCCCCGACGCCACCTTCGAGACGCTGGGCCTCGACTCCCTCGACGTCGTCGAGCTGACGCTGGTCCTCGAGGAGGAGACCGGCGTGAAGCTCGAGGACGAGGAGCTCGAGGACGTCCGCACCGTCCAGGACGCGATCGACAAGGTCGCCGAGAAGCAGCAGGCCGCGGCCTGACCGATGACCACGGGGGCGCACGTCCACCCCGCCCGCCCGATCGGGCACGAGAGGAGTCCGCGATGAACTCGCAACGCAACGTCGTGGTCACCGGCATGGGCCTGGTGACACCGGCCGGCCGTGGGCTGGCGGACGCCTGGAACGGTGTCCTGGCCGGCAAGGCCGCGGCCGCGGTGGACGAGCAACTGGCCGCGGCCGGCACGCCGGTGACCATCGCCTGTCGCGTGCCGGCCTACGACGCCGACGCCGAGATCGGCCGCGGCGCCAAGCGGCGGCTGGACCGCTTCACCCACCTCGGCGTGATCGCGGCCCGCGAGGCGGTGGCACACGCCGGGCTCGGGGATCCCGACGCAGAGGATCCCGAGCGCATCGTCGCCACCGACCCCGACCGCGTCGGCATCCTGCTCGGCTCGGGGATCGGCGGCGCGGAGACGTGGGCGGAGGAGTACCCGCGCTTCCTCGACAAGGGTCCCAGCCGGGCCAGCCCGATGTTCGTGCCGAAGATGCTGTCCAACACCGCGGCCGGCACCGTGGCCATCCGCACGGGCGCCCGCGGGGTGAACATGACGGTCAACACCGCCTGCGCGGCCGGGGCCTCGGCGATCCACGTCGCCCGCGACCTGATCCGCTCCGGCGTGGCGGACGTGGTGCTCGCCGGTGGCGTCGAGGCCGGCATCACCGCCCTGTCCATCAGTGCCTTCGCGCAGATGGGGGCCCTGTCCCGCAACCCCGACCCCGCTGCGGCGTCGCGTCCCTTCGACGTCGACCGCGACGGGTTCGTGATGGGCGAGGGCGCCGGGGTGCTCGTGCTCGAGTCCGAGGAGCACGCGCGCCGCCGTGGCGCCACCGCGTACGCGGTCGTGGCCGGCGCGGGTGCGTCGGCCGACGCCTTCCACGCCACCGCGCCACCCGAGGACGGCGGCGGAGCGGTGCTCGCCATCCGCCGTGCCGTCGAGGACGCCGGGATCGACCCGGCCAGCATCGGCCATCTCAACGCGCACGGCACCTCGACCCCGCTCAACGACGCGGCCGAGGCGCGGGCGCTGCGGGCGGTGTTCGACGACCACACCGACCGCATGGTGGTCACCTCGACCAAGGGCGTGACCGGGCACCTGCTCGGCGCGGCCGGTGCGGTCGAGGCGATCTTCGCCATCCAGGCCATGCGCGAGGGGCTCGTGCCGCCGACCGCCAACCTGACCAACCAGGATCCCGACATCGCGCTCGACGTCGTGACCGGCGAGCCCCGCACGGTCGAACTCGACGCCGTGCTGTCGACCTCCATGGGCTTCGGCGGGCAGAACGCCGCCCTCGTCCTCACCCGCGCCTGACCGCGACCTCCCGAGGTATTCCGTGACCGACACCCTTTCCGTCGAGACCCCCGCGCTCGACCCGACCGCGCTGCAGCCCGGTGACGGTGCCCGTGTGCGCCTGTCCCGGCTGCTCGACCGCGACAGCTTCTTCGAGCTCGGTTCGCAGCGGCAGCACCGTGCCAACCAGTTCGGCCTCGACAAGCGCCGGCCCGACACCGACGGCGTGGTCGCCGGCACCGGTGCCATCGGCGGTCGGCCCGTCAACGTCTACGCGCAGGACCGTCGTGTGCTCGGTGGCTCGCTCGGTGAGGCCCACGCCGACAAGATCGCCCGCACGATCGAGCAGGCGGGCCGCGGTGGTGTGCCGGTCGTCGGCATCAACGACTCGGGTGGCGCGCGGATCCAGGAGGGCGTGGCGGCCCTCGACGGGTACGGCCAGGTGTTCCGGGCCAACGTCGGTGCCTCCGGACGTGTTCCGCAGCTCGCGCTGATCCTCGGCCCCTGTGCCGGCGGGGCCGTGTACTCGCCGGCCCTGATGGACTTCACCGTCATGACCGACGAGTCGTACATGTTCCTCACCGGCCCGCGGGTGGTGAAGGCGGTCACCGGTGAGGACGTCGACGCCCGCTCCCTCGGTGGACCCGAGGTCCACGGCGAGCGCTCGGGCTGTGCCTCCTTCGTCGTCGACGACGACGAGGCAGCGTTCGCGCTCACCCGCGACCTGCTCGGCTACCTGCCCTCGTCCTCGTCCGCGCCGCTGCCGGAGCTCGTCCCCGAGGCACCCGCGTCGGTCGACCTGCGCGACGTCGTCCCCGTCGACGGCCGTGAGCCCTACGACGTGCGCGACGTCATCGGCGGCATCGTCGACGGTGGGAGGTTCCTCGAGGTCCAGGAGCACTGGGCTCGCAACCTCGTGGTCGGCTTCGCCCGCGTCGACGGGCGCACCGTCGGGGTCGTGGCCAACCAGGCCAAGTGGCTCGCCGGGGTGCTCGACCTGACCGCGTCGGAGAAGGGCGCCCGCTTCGTGCGCTTCTGTGACGCGTTCGGCATCCCACTGGTCGTGATGGTCGACGTCCCCGGGTTCCTGCCCGGCACGGCCCAGGAGAACGGCGGGGTGATCCGCAAGGGCGCCAAGCTGCTGCACGCGTTCGCCTCCGCCACCGTGCCGCGGGTGACCGTCGTGCTGCGCAAGGCGTTCGGCGGCGCCTACATCGTGATGAACTCCCGCAGCCTCGGTGCCGACGCGGTGCTCGCCTGGCCGAACGCGGAGCTGGCCGTGATGGGCGCCGAGGGGGCCGCCGACATCATCTTCCGCCGGCAGCTCGACACCGAACCGCACCGTCGCGACGAGATGGTCGACAGCTACCGGGCCGACGCGATGCACGTCGACCTCGCCGCCCGTCGTGGCAGCGTCGACGAGATCGTCGCACCCGAGGAGACCCGCGACGCGCTCGTCGCCGTGCTGCGCTCGCTGCGCGGCGCGCGGCAGCCCGCGTTCGTGCACGACAACCTGCCGCAGTGAGTGCGTCCCTGCCCGTACCCCCGGCCGCCGCGCCGTTGGGCGGGCCGGCCGGCGGGCCGGGATTCCCGTCCACGCCGACGGCGATGGTCCCCGGTGCCCGATCGGTGGTCCGATCGGCGCTGCGGCCGGTGCTCCGACGGTGGCTGCGGTTGCAGATCGAGGGGACCCGCCACGTCCCGGACGACGGGCCGGTGCTGATCGCCTCGAGCCACCAGTCCCACGCCGACTCGCTCGCCCTCGGGGTCGCCGTCCGCCGACCGGTGCACTTCCTCGGTGACGTACGGCTGACGCAGTGGCCGCTGCTCGGCCCGTTGCTGCCCGGGCTCGGCATGGTGCCGCTGCGCCGGGGGGAGGGCGACGCCGAGGCGATGGCGGTCCTGCGCGGCCTCGTCGCCGACGGCCGGGCCGTGGCCGTCTACCCCGAGGGCTCACGCAGCCGTGACGGTCGCGTGCACCGGCTGCGCAGCGGACTGGGCCGGCTGGCCGCCGAGACCGGCGTCCCGGTCGTGCCCGCGGCGGTGGCGGGCATCTACGACGTGTGGCCCATCGGCGCCCGGCCCCGCCTGCTCGGCGGCGAGGTGACGGTGCGTTTCGGACCGGCGCTGCCACCCCCGGCGGCCACACCACGTGCCCGTCGCGAGTTCAACGACGACCTGCAGTGCCGACTGGCCGCGCTGGGGCGCACCACGTGCGCCGACGACTTCTCCCCGTTCGCTGGGGGAGCGGTCGGATGACGCTTCCACCGCCCACCGCGACGCTGGTCACCGGCTGTGACGTGGTCGACATCGCCCGCCTCTCGGCCGCGATCGACCGGCGGGCCGGGTTCCTCGAGCGGGTCTTCACCGACCGCGAGCGTGCCGACGCCCGCCGCGGTGACGTCGCGGCGGGCTCGCCGGTCGAGCGCTCCCGACTCGCCGCCCGCTTCGCGGCCAAGGAAGCCACCCGCAAGGCCCTGGGGGACCTGCGGCTGCCGTTCCACGCGGTCGAGGTCCGCACCGCGGCGTCCGGAGCGCCGCAGTTGTTCGTCCACGGCCGGCCGAGCCCGCTCGCCTGCTCGCTGGCGCACGACGGGGGCGTGGCCATGGCCGTCGTCGTCGGCCCCGCCTTCGATGCTGCGACCGACTGAACGACACGACACCGCCGCCACCAGACCACGATGTCCTCGCACAAAGGCTCCGTCATGCTCCTCGCCGGCAAGAAGCTGCTCCTCACGGGCGTCCTCGACCCCCGTTCGATCGCGTTCGCCGTCGCCGAGACCGCGCTCGGCGAGGGGGCCGAGGTCGTGCTGACGGGCTTCGGCCGCACCCGCCGCCTCACCGAGCGTTCGGCGAGGCGGCTGCCGGGTGACGTCGAGGTGCTCGAACTCGACGTGACCCGTCCCGAGGACATCGCCGCGGCCGCCGAGCAGGTGGCCGAGCGCTGGGGCCGTCTCGACGGGCTGTTGCACGCCATCGGCTTCGCGCCCGCGAGCTGCCTGGGCGGTGGATTCCTGGACGCGCCCTGGGAGGACGTGGCCACGGCGTTGCAGGTGTCGACCTATTCCTACCCCGCACTGGCCAACGGGTTCGCGGACCTGCTCGGGCAGGCCGGTGGTGGCTCGGTGGTCGGCCTCGACTTCGACGCCCAGGTCGCCTGGCCCGGCTACGACTGGATGGGCGTCGCCAAGGCCGGCCTGGAGTCGGCCAACCGTTACCTGGCCCGTGAACTCGGTGCCCGCAACATCCGGGTGAACCTGGTCGCTGCCGGCCCGCTCAACACCATGGCGGCGCGGTCCATCGACGGGTTCGCCGACTTCGAGACGGTCTGGAAGGAGCGCGCCCCGCTGGGCTGGGACCTCGCCGACCCGACGCCGGTGGCCCGGACCGTCTGTGCGTTGCTGTCGGACTGGGTGGTGGGGGTCACGGGAGAGATCCTGCACGTGGACGGCGGTCTGCACGCCATGGGGGCAGGAACGCCGACCGCTCCGGCGGCAGAGCTGGGTTCGTCCTGAACGTCAATGCCGGTCAGGGCCGTGTGGACGCTGGTCGAACGGAAGGGACGGCCCCGCCATCGGTGCGTCCGGCCGGGAAACGTCCCCGTCGGCCGGTGTGGCGGCTCCGCCTTCGTCGGCGGCACCACCGAAACTCGTGGCACGGACCCTGACCTGCGAGCGGAGGAAGAATCATGGGTGGACTGGCCATTCTGTTGCTCATCCTGGCCCTGATCATCGGCGGCATCGGCCTGTTCGTCGAAGCGCTGTGGTGGCTGCTGATCATCTCGGTCGTGCTGTTGATCGCCGGCGCCATCTTCGGGCGCAGCCGGAGTCGAGGTGGCGGGACCAGCGTCTGACCGGCGTGGGAGCACCACGCCACCGACCACGACGACGCCGCGCCCTGCCAGGGCGCGGCGTCGTCGTGTGGTGGGTGCCCGGTCGGGCGGGCCGAGCCGGCGCTCAGCTCCGGTCGGCCGGTGCCTTGACCGCCAGGACCGGGCAGTCGGCCTGGAGCAGGATGTCCTGCGCGTTGCTGCCCAGGACCAGCTTGCCGACCGGCGAGCGGCGGCGGATGCCGATCACGATCAGGTCCGCCTGCTCGTCGCGGGCCGCCTGCAGCAGGTCCTCGTCCGGCGCGTTGCCGCGGACGAACTCGCGCAACGCGTACCGGACGCCCTCCTGCGCCAGTTGCTGTTCGAGCCGTTCGAACTCGTCGCGGTAGGCGACGATGTCGGCCTCGTCGTCGCGGGACCCCCCGCGGAACGAGTGCACGACCAGCAGTTCCGCATCCCGCAACCGCGCTTCGGCGACGGCCGCGTCCAGCGCGGCGCGACCCTCCGGTGAGCGCAGGAAACCGACGACGATCCGCATTGGTGACTGTCCTCCCATGACCCGCCCGTCGGGTCGTCGGCATGCTAGTGCCGGCGACCCGCGCGCGACGGGTCGCGCGCCGGTCGCCGCCGTGCGGTCCCTGCGACCTCAGGGTGCGCTCCGTCGTCCACGCCGACTAGGGTCCTCGGTCACACGGCTCGGCCCGAGCCGTGGGATCGGGACGAGGGCGGTGACCCCGCGCGCGTCCCGGTGGAGCGAGCGCCACCGGCGGGCCGCCTGTGCGGCAGATGGTGGTGCGTGGCGGCGCCAGGGAGCTGCGGCGTCGTCGCGAACGGTCGGGCGTCGCCGGTCATCCCGAGTGCCGCCCCAACAACGAGGAGTGGGCACGTGGCCGACGCTGCCATCGATCCCCGGGAGCTGTTGCCTCCCGACGAACCCGTGCACCTGTTGGACCCGGACGGGACCTACCACGAGGATCCCGAGCACCCGATCGACCTGGACGACGCGGGTCTGCGGGAGCTGTACCGGTTGATGCTGGTCACCCGCAAGGTCGACCGCGAGGCGATCAACCTGCAGCGCCAGGGCCAGCTCGGCGTGTACGCGTCGTGCATGGGCCAGGAGGCCGCCCAGGTCGGCTCCGCCTACGCGCTGGGCGAGGAGGACTGGATCTTCCCGTCCTACCGCGAGCTCGGCGCCGCGCTCGTGCGCCAGTGCGACGCCGCCGGTCTGCTGCACCTCTACCGCGGGACGTGGCTCAGCGACCACGACCCCTACAAGCACCATTTCGCGCTGATGTCGATCCCGATCGGCACGCAGGCCCTGCACGCGACCGGGTTCGCCATGGGCGCCCGGCTCGACGGCAACCCGATCGTCACGATGACCTACTACGGGGACGGCGGCACGTCGGAGGGCGACCCGCACGAGGCGATGACGTTCGCCGGCGTGATGAAGTCGCCGGTCATCTTCTTCGTCCAGAACAACCAGTACGCGATCTCCGTGCCGCTGGACAAGCAGACCGCTGCGCCGACGTTGGCCCACAAGGCCGTCGGCTACGGACTGCCGGGCCGCCGCTGCGACGGCAACGACGTGCTGGCGACCTACGCGGTCACCAGGAAGGCCGTGGAGCGCGCCCGCAGCGGTGAGGGCCCGACCTTCATCGAGGCGCTGACCTATCGCATGGAGGCGCACACCACCTCCGACGACCCGTCGCGCTACCGCACACAGACGGAGCTCGACGAGGCCGCCAAGACCGACCCGATCGTACGGATGCGCAACTTCCTGCAGCAGCGGGACCTGTACGACGCCGAACTCGAGCAGGCCGTCGAGGACCAGGCCAAGGAGGTCGCCTCCTACGTGCGTGCGGGCATCTACGACGCGCCGCACGGCGACCCGATGGAGCTGTTCGAGCACGTCTACGTGGATCCGACCGGGCACTTCGAGGGGCAGCGCGAACAGCTGCGGGCCGAGCTCGACGCGGCGCAGGAGGGCTGAGGATGGCGGTCACACTCGCACAGGCGATCAACCAGGCCCTGCACGACGCGATGACCGAGGACGAGCGCGTGCTCGTCTTCGGTGAGGACGTCGGCAAGCTCGGCGGCGTCTTCCGGGTCACCGACAAGTTGCAGGAGACCTTCTCGGAGGCCCGCTGCTTCGACACCCCGCTGGCCGAGTCCGGGATCATCGGCACCGCCATCGGCCTGGCCATGTACGGCTACCGGCCGGTGCCGGAGATGCAGTTCGACGGCTTCACCTACCCGGCCTTCGAGCAGATCGTCAGCCACCTGGCGAAGATGCCCAACCGGTCGCGTGGCACGGTCAAGCTGCCCGTGACCATCCGCATCCCCTACGGCGGCGGCATCGGCGCGGTCGAGCACCACTCCGAGTCGCCCGAGGCGTACTGGGCCCACACCCAGGGCCTCAAGGTGTTCACGCCGGGCACGCCCGACGACGCCTACTCGATGATGCGGGCCGCCATCGCGATGGACGACCCGGTCATCTTCCTCGAGCCCAAGCGTCGCTACTGGATGAAGTCCGAGACCGAACTGCCGGTGCAGACCGAGGCGCCGCACCGGGCGGTCGTCCGGCGCGAGGGCACCGACGTGTCGGTGTTCTGCTACGGCCCGATGGTGCGCACGGCCATGGAGGCTGCCGAGGCGGCGGCCGACGAGGGCTGGTCGCTCGAGGTCGTCGACCTGCGCTCGCTCAACCCGCTGGACACGCCCACCATCGTCGCGTCGGTGCAGCGCACCGGCCGCGCGGTCGTGGTGCACGAGGCGGCGCAGACGCTGGGCATGGGCGCGGAGATCGCGGCACGGATCCAGGAGCGGGCCTTCTACTCGCTCGAGGCCCCGGTCCTGCGCGCCACGGGCTACGACACGCCCTACCCGCCGGCCAAGCTCGAGGAGTTCTGGCTCCCGGACGTCGACCGGATCCTCGACCTCGTCGAGCGGACGCTCGCCTACTGATCCCGATCGCGCGGGGCGCCCCGGCGGGGCGCCCCGACGCGGTCGTGCCCAAGCCGTGCTCGAGGCGCCCACGGCGGCGCCGTCAAGGTGGGAATCGCAAATGGCAGACGTGAAGGACTTCAAGCTGCCCGACCTCGGGGAAGGCCTCGAGGAGGGCGAGATCGTCGAGTGGCACGTCGCGGTCGGCGATGTGATCGAGCTCAACCAGACCGTGGCCTCGGTCGAGACGGCCAAGGCCGTCGTCGACGTGCCCTCGCCCTTCGCCGGCCGCGTGGTCGAGCAGGTCGGCGAGGTCGGTGAGGCGTTGCAGGTCGGCACCGTGTTCCTGCGCATCGACCTCGACGTCGAGGGCGGCGCCGTGGTCGAGGACGAGCCGGCAACGCTGGCCGCGACCGAGGCATCCCCGGCACAGGGCGGGTTCGAGGCAGGTGCCGCCGCCGCCGCCAAGTCCGTGGAGGAGAACGCCGGGCTCTACGGCGAGGTCCACCAGGGCGAGGCGGGAGCGAAGTCGACCGGCCTCGACGCCGACGAGGAGCCCCAGCCGCTGGTCGGTTACGGACAGGGCAAGGGTGGGGCACGCCGCCGCCGTCGGGGTGGCGCCGCGGCCGACGCGGCGGACGACGGTCAGGCGCAGGCCGCGCCGGTCAGGCCGCTGGCCAAGCCGCCGGTGCGCAAGCTCGCCAAGGACCTCGGCGTCGACCTGGCCGACATCGCGCCCGGGTCCGGCCCCGAGGGCGTGATCACCCGCGAGGACGTCCACGCCGCCGCGAGCGGCGGCCAGGGCGCCCAGGCGACGGCCGCCGCCACCCAGACCCCGGCGAGCGCGCCGGCGCCCACCGCGGGCGTGGCCGCCGCGTCGGCCGCGGATCCGTTCGCCGGCTTCGCCGGCGGGGGCGAGAAGGTCGTGCCGGGCTTCCGCGGGCGTACCCCGGGCGAGGTGGAGCCGATCCGCGGCATCCGCAAGCGGATCGTGGAGAAGATGGAGGTCTCGCGCCGCGAGATCCCCGAGGCCACCTGCACCAAGTGGGCCGACCTCACCGAGCTGTGGGAGCTGCGCAAGGACCTCACCGAGCAGGCCCGGGCCGACGGCTTCGACGTCAAGGTGACCCCGTTCGCGCTGATCCTGCGCGCGGTGGTGCTCGGACTGCGGCGCTTCCCGACGCTCAACGGGATGATCGACCGCGAGGCGGGCGAGATCCGGCTCCACGAGCACGTCAACCTCGGCTTCGCGGCCGACACCGACCGTGGCCTGGTGGTGCCCAACATCAAGGACGCCCACGGCAAGTCGACGCTGCAGATCGCCGCCGAGCTCAACCGGCTCGCCACGGCGGCCCGGGACGGCTCGATCGGTGCGGGGGACATGACCGGTGGCACCTTCACCGTGTCCAACTACGGGGCGTTCGGCAACGACGACGGCAACCCGATCATCAACCACCCCGAGGGCGCGATCCTCGGCGTGGGCGCGATCGAGGAGCGGCCGTGGGTCGTGCAGGGCGAGCTCGCCGTGCGGCGCACCTGCAAGTTCTCGCTCGTGTTCGACCACCGCATCAGCGACGGCGGCGAGGCCGGCCGGTTCGTCACCTACGTGGCGAACCTGTGCGAGAACCCCGCCCGTATCCTGCTGCACAGCTGAGGAGGACGACCCATGCACGACATCGTCGTCGTCGGTGGCGGCCCGGGCGGGTACGCGACCGCCTTCCGCGCCGCCGCCCGTGGTCTGGACGTCGCCCTGGTCGAGTCCGACAAGGTCGGCGGGACCTGTCTGCACCGCGGCTGCATCCCGTCCAAGGCGCTGTTGCACGTGGCCGAGGTCCTCGAGGAGGTGCACCGGGCCGACATCATGGGTCTGAAGGTCTCCTACGAGGGGCTCGACGGGGACGCACTGTCCGGCTTCCGAGACGGCGTCATCACCCGGATGTTCAAGGGGCTCGACTTCCTGGTGTCCAAGCGCACCACCCGCCACGCCGGCCGCGGACGCCTGCTCCAGGGCGCCGACGGCCGGGTCGAGGTCGAGGTGAGCGCCGGGGACGGCTCGACAACCCGGGTGCAGGGCCGTCATGTCGTCATCGCCACCGGGTCGGTGCCGCGCGGCCTGCCCGGGGTGGAGATCGACGGGGAGGTCGTGCAGACCTCCGACCACGCCCTGTGGTTCACCGAGCCGCCGGCGCGTGCCGTGGTCATCGGTGCGGGGGCGATCGGCATGGAGTTCGCCTCCATGTGGCGCCCCATGGGCAGCGAGGTCACGGTCGTCGAGGCGCTCGAGCGCGTCCTGCCGCTCGAGGACACCGACAGCTCGGCCGCAATCGCCAAGGCCTATGCCGCGCGTGGCATCGAGGTGCTGACCTCGGCACGGGTGCAGTCGGTCGAGCGCGACGGGGACCTCGCCCGGGTCGAGGTCGAGGTGGACGGCGAGCGCCGCGTCCTCGAGGTGGACCGGGTACTGGTCGCCACCGGGCGCGGCCCCAACACCGCCGACATCGGCGCCGACGAGCTCGGCCTGCTCGACGAACGGGGTTTCGTGACCACCGACGAGTGGGGCGCGACCAAGCTCGACGGCGTGTGGGCGGTCGGTGACGTCCGTCCGACGCTCGCGCTCGCCCACGCCGCCTTCGCCGAGGGCTTCGTGGTGGCCGATCGGATCGCGCTCGCGTCCGGCGTCGAGGGCGACGGCCTCGACGCGGTCCAGCCCGTCGACCACACGCACACGCCGCGGGTGACCTACTGCCACCCGGAGGTCGCCTCGGTCGGGTTGACCGAGGCCGAGGCCCGCGAGGCCTTCGGGGACGCGGTGGCGACCGAGACCAGCTCGTTCAAGCACAACGCCAAGGGCATCCTGGCCGGCACGGACGGGTTCGTGAAGGTCGTGCACCGCACCGACGGCACGCCGACGGGTGCGACCGGTTCGGGCGGACCGGTCGTCGGCGTCCACATCGTCGGTCCGCACGCCACCGACCTCATCGCCGAGGCGACCCTGGCGACGACCTGGGAGGCGCTGCCGGTCGAACTGGCCGCCATCACCCACGCCCACCCGTCGCTGTACGAGGCCATGGGTGAGGCGTTCCAGAGCGCGGCCGGACTCCCCTTCCACGGCGCCTGAGCGTCGTCGGTGCCGCCCGCACGGCTCGACTGGACGCCGCTGGCCGACGCGCCGGAACTCCGCGACGAGTTCCGGCGCGTCGAGGCCGGGCAGGTGTCGCCCTTCCTCGCCGCGGCGACGGCCCGGCACCGCGCCCACCTCGACGCGGTCGCAGCCGACAGCCAGTGGCTCGGGCGCCTCGACGGAGCGCCGGTGGCCGTCGTCCGCGCCGTTCGGCTCGCCTGGGACGGAACCAGCGCCGGGGCGCCCGTCGGCGGGGCCGGGGACGTGGTGGACGCCGCCGAGCTCGCCGACCGGCGTGGCGATGCCGACTGCCTCGCCGTCGCCGACGTGACCGTCGCGGCCGATCACCGGGGGCAGGGGATCGGCAGCGGGGTGCTGCGGATCCTGCCCGAGCTGGCCGCCGGAGCGGGGCTCGAACGCCTGCTCGTGCTGGTCCGTCCCCACGACAAGCGGCATCATCCCCTGGTGCCCTTCGCGCGCTACCTCGCCGCCACCGACGCGGCGGGGCGCCCACGCGACGGCTGGCTGGCCGCTGCCTGGGAGGCCGGGATGCACCCGGTGCTGGTGGTGGAACGCTCGCTCCAGGCCCGCGCACCGCTCGCGGACGTGGAGCGGTTCTATGGACGTGCCGTCCCGACGTCGGGGCCCTACCTGCTCCCGGGTGCGATCAAGCCGGCCGTCGTCGAACTCGAGCGCGACGAGGGGCGCTACCGCGAGCCGCATCTGTGGATGGCGCCGGCCGGCCACCTCGCGCAGCGGCACGTGGATCCCTCACTCCTGCGCGTGCCGCAGGACGCCTGGCGCCGGTCACTGGCGGCGGCCGGCGTGGTCGTGCACGGCCGGCGGCACCGACGGCCGCGTTAGGACGCGGGTGCCTGCGTGGCCTGGTGCACCATCGCGCGACCCACCGTCGTCATCATCTCGCCGACCATGGCGGCCAGTTCGGGTTGCGCCAGGGACGCCCGGAGCATGCCGGAACTGACGGCGAGCAGCACCCGCGCGTACTCCTGCGCCGGCAGGCGGTCCTCCTCGACCCCCAGCTCGTCGAGGTGACGCCGCATCAGTTCGCTGACGCTGGCCAGGATGCGGCGTTGCCGTTCGGCGACGCGTTCGCGCACCTGCTCGTTGCGCGCCGCGTAGAGCAGGAACTCCGTCTCGAGCAGGAACCACTCCCGGTCGGCCACCTCGACCTCGGGCTGCTCGCCGTCGAAGAGCCCGTCGCGCTCGTCGGCGGGTCGCTCGAACAGCAGCTGTTCGGTCGAGGCGATCGCCGTCTCGATGCGGCGGTCGAGCAGTTCGAGGAACAGCTCCTCCTTGGAGGCGAAGTTCGAGTAGACCGCGCCCTTGGTGTAGCCGGCGGCCTCGGCCACCAGGTCGACCGACGCGGCGTGGTAGCCACGCTCGGCGAAGACCCGGGCGGCGGCGTCGAGCAGTTCGTCGCGGGTGTGTGCCCGCTGTTCCTCGCGGCGACTCGGTCGGGTGGTCGTCACGGCGCGCTCCTTCGGGTCTGGCGGCCCGGCTGTCGTGTCAACGGGGATCGTCGTCGGCGGCGTCGGTGTCACCGGAGCCGGCGGCGCCCAGCTCGGAGGACCCGGGACGCGAGCGGGTCGGGTCGTGGGGACGTGAGGACGCGGGACCGGTGTCGTCCCCGGGACGCTGCCGAGCATCGGCGTGCTCGGCGTGCTCGGCGTGCTCGGCGTGTCCGGTGTGGTCCGGATCCCCGGCGTCGGCGGCGTGGTCGGTCGGCCCGGTTGCCGTGTCCGGCGTCGCGGTCACCGGTCGACGTTGCCACCACCACAGGCCGATGGCCCCGCCGATGACCACGAGCAGCGCGATCCAGTTGTTGCGCGACCAGCCGAGGTACCGCTCGGCGGTGTCGATGCGCAGCGCCTCGATCCATGCCCGGCCGATGCCGTAGCCGATCAGGTAGACGAACAGCAGTCCGCCTCGGCGGACGCGACCGGTGCGGTCGATGCGCAGCAGGACCAGCACCAGCAGGGCGTTCCAGATCGATTCGTACAGGAACGTGGGGTGGAACGTCTCGAACTGCTCGAAGCCGGGCCGCCGGTGCGCCGGCTCGACCTCGAGCGCCCACGGCAGGTCGGTGGGGCGCCCGTACAGTTCCTGGTTGAAGTAGTTCCCCCAGCGCCCGATGGCCTGCGCCAGCGGCAGCGCCGGTGCGATCGCGTGGGCGAAGCCGGCGACGTCCATCGACCGCGCACGGGCGTAGAGGAGTCCCGCGAGGCTGCCACCGAACAGCCCACCGAACAGCGTCAACCCGCCCTGCCAGATCGCCAGGATCTCCTGCGGGTTGGCCAGGAAGTGGTCCAGACGCGGGATGACGTAGCCGATGCGGGCGCCGACGAAGCCACCGGCCAACGCCACCAGGGCCGCCTTCTCGGCCACGTCGGCGTCGCCGCCCAGGCGCTGGTAGCGGGCCACGGTCAGACGCAGGCCGAGGTAGGCGCCCAGGGCGATGAGCACCCCGTAGAGACGGACGTCGAGCGGTCCGAGTTCGAACCCGCCGGTGCCCGGCGGGGGCGGGATGGTGGCGAGCAGCGGCAGCACGATGGTCCTCGGACGACGGGAGTCGTCCGGGGACGGTAGCCGGCGGCCGGTGTCCGGCTGGACCGTCGCGCCGAAACGGGCGCGCAGTGCGGCCGTCCCGGTTCAGACGGCGAACAGCTGGGCCAGCTCGGCCGGCGGTGGCGTCTGGAGCTGGTCGTAGCGGCAGGACGTCGGGTCGCGGTCCGGCCGCCACCGCAGCAGGCGGGCGCCGTGGCGGAGCCGGTCGCCCTGCAACTGCTCGTAGGCGACCTCGGCGACCAGCTCGGGGCGCAGCGGCTGCCAACTGGTGTCCTTGGCCTGGTTCCACCGCGAGGGTCCCCGCGGGGTCCCGGCCACCCCGTCGCCGTCGGCCCAGGGGTGCTCGCCCAGCGGGGCCTCGTCGGTCGGCCGGTAGGGCGCGAGTTCCTCGACGAGCTCGCGACGTCGTCCGGCGGCGAACGCCGCTGCGACGCCGATGTGCCGCAGCGTTCCGCCGTCGTCGTACAACCCCAGCAGCAGTGACCCCACCCCCTGGCCGTCCTTGTGCCAGCGGAAGCCACCCACCACCACGTCGGCGGTGCGCTGGTGCTTGACCTTGACGAGCGTGCGTCGGCCCGGGGTGTACGGACCGTCCGCCGGCTTGGCGATCACCCCGTCGAGTCCGGCGCCCTCGAAGCGGGCGAACCAGTCGGCCGCCGTGGCCGGGTCGTCGGTGACCGGGGTGAGGTGCACCGGTGCCTCGACCCGGCCGAGCACGTCGGCCAGCCTGGCCCGCCGAACGGTGAAGGGCGCGTCCAGCAACGTCTCGTCCTCCAGCGCGAGCAGGTCGAAGGCCACGAAGCGGGCCGGGTCGCGTTCGGCGAGCATCCGCACCCGGGACGCGGCCGGATGGATCCGCTCGGACAGCGCGTCGAAGTCGAGCACGCCGCCGCGGGGGACCACCAGTTCGCCGTCGACCACGCACCGTGGCGGCAGCAGCCGGCGCAGCGGTGCCGACAGTTCCGGGAAGTAGCGGTCGAGCGGCTTGCCGTTGCGGCTCTGGAGCACCACCTCGTCGCCGTCGCGGAAGACCAGGCACCGGAAGCCGTCCCACTTCGGTTCGTAGTACAACCGACCGGTCGGCAGCTCGCGGGCGAGCGTGGCGAGCATGGGGTCGACGGGGGGAGCCAGGGGCAGGGGCATGGACGTCCTCCGGGGGCACCGGCCGGCGGCGGGGAGGACAGCCTGCCATGCTCGGACGCCGACGGGGTCCTGATCGGGGGCGGACGCCGACGTGGACGCTGCCCGACGACCGAGGAGCGACCGTGCCCGGCCTGCCGGTACGCGTGCATGGATGGTGGGAGGACCTGCAGGACTCGTTGTGGCTGTTGCCGGCCGTCGGGGTCGTGCTCTCGATCGCGCTCGCGCGGATCCTGGTGGCCCTCGAGCCCGAGGGGGGCGGCGTCCCGGACGCGATCGCCTTCACGGGCAACGCGGCCGGCGCCCACGAGGTGCTCGGCCAGCTGACCGGTGCCACGTTCACCGTGATGGGCGTGGTGTTCTCGCTCACGATCGTGGCCCTGCAGATGGCCTCGTCGCAGTTCTCGCCCCGCCTGCTGCGGACCTTCCTCAAGGACCGCAGCGTCCAACTGGTGCTCACGGGCCTGGTCGGCTCGGGGGTGTTCCACGTCTCGGTGCTCCGGCACGTGCGCTCGCCCGAGGAGGGCGAAGCCTTCGTGCCCGAACTCGCGACCACCTTCGCGTTGCTCTACGCCCTGGTCGCCGTCGGGCTGGTGGTGTACTTCCTGCACCACCTGTCCAGTCAGCTGCGGGTCGAGGTGATCATGGCCTCGATCCGGCGCGAGACGCTCGGGCACCTGCGGGAGCTGGCCGCCGACCGCGGGGACCTGCCCGACGCCCCGCCGCCGGAGCCGCCGGCCACGGCCGGCGTGGTACGGGCACGCACCGGCGGCTATCTGCAGACGGTCGACGCCGCGGCCCTGGTGGCGGTCGCCGAACGGCACGGCGTGGTGGTACGGCTGCGTCCGCTGCCGGGTTCGTGGGTCGCCAAGGGCACCACGCTGGCCTGGGTGTGGGGCGTCGACGGGCGTCCGCCGTCGGCGGACGACGACCGCCTCGCGCCGGACCTCCACGGGGCGCTGCACCTGGGACCCGAGCGCACCGAGACCGGCGACATCGCCTTCGGGATCCGCCAGCTCGAGGACATCGCGGGGCGGGCGCTGTCGACCGGCGTCAACGACCCGACGACCGCCGCACAGGCCGTCGGACAGATCGGCGCGGTGCTGATCGTGCTCGCCGACCATCCGCTGGGTGCCGACCTCGGACACGACGACCAGGGCAGGATCCGTGTCGCGGCCCCGCGGCCAACGTTCGCCGACCACCTCGAGCTCGCCGTCGGGCAGGTCCGCCGCTACGGCGCCACGGAGCCGGCCGTGCTGCTCGCGGTCCTGCAGGCACTGACCGACGTGGCCGAACGCGTGGCCGATCACGGGGACCGGGCGGCCGACGTCCGCGACCAGGTGCGACGCACCGTCGCGCTGGCCGACCTCGACGACCCCGCCGACGAGCAGCGCGTGCGTACCTGCGCCGACGTGGCGTTGCGCACGCTCGACGAGGGGCGCCGCCCGCCGACGGTGCAGTCGGAGGTGTGACGTCCGCGTCGACCGGTCAGCCCGCCAGGGGCAGCCGGGTGGCGGTCGCGAGCACCTCGTCGCGGGGTTCGCGCCCGATCCCGGGCGTCGTCGGGACGGCGAGGTGGCCGTCGACGAGCACGAACGGGTCCGTCAGGTCCTCGCGGAAGTAGCGGTCGGAGGCGGAGGTGTCACCCGGCAGTTCGAATCCGGGCATCGCGGCGACCGCGACGTTGAGTGCCCGACCGATCCCGGTCTCGAGCATGCCGCCGCACCACACGGGGATGCCCCGGTCCCGGCAGGCGTCGTGGATCCGTACGGTCTCGAACGGACCTCCGACCCGGCCCGGCTTGACGTTGACGATGCGGCAGGCCCGCAGCGCGAGGGCCTCGACGGCCCGCGCCGCGTCGGTGATCGACTCGTCCAGGCACACCGGCGTACGCCACCGGGCGGCGTGGGCGGCGTGGGCGAGCAGTCGATCGGGAGCGAACGGCTGCTCGATCTGCAGCAGCCCGAGCTCGTCGAGCGCGTCGAGGGCAGCGACGTCGGCCGGCGTGTCGGGGTCGTAGCCGGCGTTGGCGTCGACCTGCAGTCGGAGTCGGGCACCGAACCGGGTTCGCAGGGCCTGCATGGGGGCGACGTCGCTGCCGCGGGCCACCTTGGCCTTGACCCGCACGTAGCCGGCGTCGAGGTAGCCCTCGACCTGTTCGAGCAGCTCCGGGATCCCCCCGTCGGGGATCCCGACCGAGACCCCGGCCGCGACCCGGTCGCGGGTGGCGCCGAGGTGCACGGCCAGGGAGCGTCCGGCGGCACGCAGCTGTGCGTCGAGCAGCGCCGACTCCAGCGCGGCACGCGCCATGCGGTGCCCGCGGACGCCGGCGAGGCGCAGGCCGACGTCCTCGGCCCGCAGGGTGCGTCCGGGGGCCAACAGCCGGGGCACCAGCTGGTGCTCGAGGACGTGCGCGGCGCCGCCGGTGTACTCCTCGGAGTAGACCGGCGCCGCCGGGGTCACGCACTCGCCCCAACCCTGCGCCTCCCGCGCCCGGACGTGGACGAGCAGGGCGTCGCGTTCGTGCTGCACCCCGAACGAGGTCCGGAACGGGGTGACCAGCGGCAGCGAGACCCGCACGAGCTCGAGGCGCTCGACGGTCACCGCCGGCAGGGCGGCGCTCATGCCCGAGCCGCCAGCTCGTGCACCGCGCGGTCGGCGCTGAGCACGTACCAGCCGTCACGGGTGCAGCCGGTGACCCGCAGTCCACGTCGCACGGCGTGCCCGAGGGTCGCCCGCAGCGCGGCGGCCCAGGCGACGGCGAGGTCGGGGTCCTGCCCCCGTATCGCCTCGATGTCGGCCGGGATCTGCACGAGCAGCCGCTCGGCATCCGTGGGCGTCAGGTGGGGCGTGCCGTCGGGTTCCTGGCGCAGCAGCGGCGCGGCCCCGGCACGGCGCATGGCGGTGACGTCGGGCTCGGCGGTCCGGCCCGTCGCGGCGGCCTGCACCCGGGGCGCGCCCAGCTCCCAGTCGACGATCAGGCGGTCGGTGGGAGCGCCGGCGTTGCGGGCGTCACGCAGCCGACCGTAGTGGTCCTCCGCGTATCCACTCACGCCGGCGCCCAGTACGACGAGGTTGAACACGGCGTTGCGGCGCACGAGCGGATCGAAGGTCCATCGCACCCGTCGGATGCCGCGCTGCAGCGCCCAGCCCCGCTGGTGCCACTTCAACGCCCGGCCGACGCCGGCGCCGGCGGCGCCCGGCGCCACGCCGGTGACGTGCGAATGCAGGAACACCTCGCCGTCCTCGGCCAGCCCGACGAAGGCGGCGGTCGCCCCCACCAGCTCCACGCCACGCAGGGCACCCGAGACCTGCCCGCCGGCGCCGGCGAGTGCCGTGAGCGCCTCGGGCGGCAGGGTCCCGCCGCTGGTGGCGTCCCGGCCCCACACGGCGTCGAACAGGTCCGTGACCGCCGGCATGTCCGCGTGGCCGTGGCGCTCGACCACGTGTACCCCGGCGGCGTCGGCCGCCCGCGCGGCCGTGGCCAACGCCTGCTCGATCATGCCCGCCTCGGCCATGGACGCCCTCCTGCGTGGCGGGGCACGCTACTGCGCCGCGAGCGGCGTGGAAGCGGGTGGGCGCGAACGCGGGCCCGACGACCGGGTGGCCGGCAGTTCCGCGGAGCGCACTTCGTGATAGCTGAATACATGCTGAAGGTGTGCGCTGGCGCGAGCGAACGGACTAGTACGCGTTGACAGGGTACGAACGGGCTACTTGTGTCCGCGTCGCGACCGTCCCGGGTGGTGGTCGAGGGGGTCCGTACCGCGGTGGGAACGCGGACGGACGCACGTGAGGACTCCGGCGCCTCGAGGGGAGGTCGTCGGTCCCGGGGCGCATGTCGCATACCAGGAGAGTCGCATGCGCAGCAGAACGCTCGGGGCGGTCACCGCCCTGTCGCTCGCCGCGACCGGCCTGTGGGCCGCGCCCGTCAGCGCGAACCCCACGACCGGATCGCCGGCGTACCAGTTCCTCACCGGGCCCAACGAGGGCGAACCCGAGGAGATCGCGCTCGGATACTTCCGCGACGAGGCGGCGCTGTTCGAACTCGCGCCGGCCGACGTGGCCGAGCTCGTGGTCCGCTCGAGCTACGAGAGTCAGCACAACGGGGTCACGCACGTCAACGTCAACCAGCAGTACGCGGGGCTCGAGGTGTTCGGCGCCGACACCACGATCAACATCGCGGCGGACGGCAGCGTCGTCCATGTCGGTGGCTCCGCGGTGTCCGGGCTGCCGGGCGCCCGCGCCCGCGCCGCGGGCCCGGCCCCCGAGCTCGACCCGGTCGACGCCGTCGAGTCTGCGGCCGAGGAGCTCGACCTGCCCGAACCGGTCGGTCTGGAGCAGCTGCCGGTCGTGATGAGTGCCGACCTCGACGCCGACGCGCTGGTCTCCGACGGCGGCATCTCCGACGAGCCGATCCCGGCCAAGCTCGGCTGGCAGCCGCACGAGGACGGCCTGCGCCTGGCGTGGCAGGTCGTGATCGACGACGCCACCGACGTGCACCTGTGGAGCGCCGTCGTCGACGCCGCCACCGGTGACCTGCTCGACCTCGACGACTGGACGATCGAGCACGACCACGACGAGACGGCGTCCCGCATCGGCCGTGACCACGGCCACGACCACGACCACGACCACGGTGACGCCGACGCGACCTCGCTCGCGAGCGCGTCGTCGCGCTCCTCGGGCCCGATCGTGACCCCGAACCCGGTGAACGACGGGTCGAGCTACCGGGTGTTCGCCCTGCCGTTCGAGAGCCCGAACGACGGCGGACGCACCCTGGTGACGAACCCGGCCGACGCCGACGCCTCGCCGTTCGGCTGGCACGACGTCTCCGCCACGCCCGAGCCGGACTACACCATCACCCGGGGCAACAACACCAACACCTACACCGACTGGAACAACAGCAACAACCCGACCAACGCGCGGTTGTCCGTGGTCGTCGACGAGCCCTCGGGCGCAGCCGGTTCCTACACCGCGGTCGCGGCCTCGTTCGGCCCGTCCACCCCGGCCGGCGGCGTGCACGGCGACATCGTGCCGGCCAGCGACGGGACCGACGCCCCGACCCTCGGCTGCCAGCCGTTGGTCGACTTCCCGGCCGGCGCCATCGCGCTGATCGACCGGGGCGACTGCCCGTTCGTCGACAAGGTCGGCCACGCGCAGGCGGCCGGGGCGGTCGGTGTCGTCGTCGCCAACAACGTGGCCGGCAACCCCACCGCCATGGGCGGGGCCGACCCGAGCATCACGATCCCGTCGGTGATGGTCACCCAGGACGCCGGTGCGGCGATCCGGGCCGGGCAGCCCGCGACCGGCAGCATCGAGAGCCAGGTCTTCGCCTCGCAGCCGGAGGGCGGCGACCGCCTGACCTTCGACTTCGGGCTCGACCTCACGCAGCACCCGCACGAGTACTGGGAGGCCGCCACCACCAACCTGTTCTACTGGTGCAACGTCGCCCACGACGTGTTCTGGCACTACGGCTTCGACGAGCCGTCGGGCAACTTCCAGCACAACAACTACGGGCGTGGTGGCGTCGGCGGTGACGCCGTCAACTGCGAGGCGCAGGACGGCGGCGGCTTCAACAACGCCAACTTCTCCACCCCGGCCGCCGACGGCGGTGCGCCGCGGATGCAGATGTACCTGTGGAACCGCGACGAGCCCTTCCGCGACGGTGACCTCGAAGCCGGCATCATCCTGCACGAGTACAGCCACGGCATCTCGCTCCGGCTGACCGGTGGCCCCGGCGTGAACTGCCTCGGCGGTGACCAGCGCATGGGTGAGGGCTGGAGCGACTACCAC